>NZ_MAUH01000026.1:0-36018 GCF_001693475.1 Chryseobacterium sp. CBo1 | reverse complement strand
GATGTCTTTTACGAATTTTTCGGAACTTTTCTTTTTAGGTGTTTCCATAATTAAATGTAATTCTTTTTTTGAAAACACTCCTTAACTTTTATACTATATAATGTCTACTTTTTGCTGACGATTTACACAGCCATTAATCTAGCTTTACCAGCAAGCATTTCTGCCAATCTCTGAGGATTTTTAATGGTCTGAGATATTGTCTGAACAAAATTTCTAATGAGGCTTTCAAATTCTGAAAACTGTTCGGGATTGCTGATAATTTGAGAACCTGTGATACTTCCAATCGTAATGGATTTCACTTTCTCACCGTCTCTGTAAAATTCAAACGTCAAGTAATCAGTGATTATTAAATTGCTTAAGCCTAATCTATATCTATCAAATTGTTCCTTGAGAATTTTAGAATCTAGTTTAACTCCAATATCTTTAGCTTCGATGTATCCCACAGGGATATTATGCTTGCCTTTCGTAAGGGCATAATCAGGTGCTCCGCATTCAATACGAGCGGGTTCATTAGTAACTAGAATGTCAGGAAGTAATGTCGATAAAAGAGTTTGTAAGTCTCCTCGATACGAATGTTCTCTTGCGTTTCCAGTTTGATATAGTCTATTTAAATTATCAATATATTGCTGAATTGTCATCGTTTTTTGAGATTTATTTTCATCTGTAAATTTTCATGGTTTTGAAATGGTAAGCTTTTGAAACCGTAAACTGCCTGCCAGCTCCAAAGCTTATAAATTGCTATTATACTTTTATTCGAATTGTTGCTTACGAACAGGAAAACTTGTTAAGAGTTGTTTTATTTTCTGTTTAATAGTATTTTTTCATTTCTCGAAAATGCTTTAAGCTCATCTTCAATTTGTTCCGGACTACCATTTGTCAAAAATTCTTTTAAGTCATTTTGAAATTTAGCTTTCAGTTCTTCAATCGTTGTTTTGTCCAAATGGTCAATTCTGCAGATTTCATCTAATGAACTCGATAAAATGCCAGATAGATAGTTAAATTTATTAATTACATCAAGGCTTTCAAACTTATCGTAGTCCATCTCACAATATGTATATTCATACCAATCTTCGAGAGGAAACTCTGTTTTAGCATCTTCTAAAGTGTCTGAAATGCTAAAGTAAATTTCAGAATATCCTGGAGATAAAAGTTGATTTAGCTTTAAATTGTTCTCTAGTATATTAGTGATTTTATTAAGATAGGGTCTCAGTAATTTATTATCATTTTTGTCGTAAGCCCTAAATCCCTTCAATTTCTTTATTAAGTCCCTTTTGTTACTCACTCTCTGCTCCTTTCTGCAATTCATTCTTTTTAAATGGATTTCTTTATCTAGCTCTTTACTGTTTTCGATGAAAAATTCTAATGCTAAATTGTTTTTAGGTAACAATGCTCTTAAAGAAATTATGTTCTCCTTAAGTTTTAAAATTTTGAAGTCCCTATTTTTGACATCAATTTCATTAACTACTTCAATGTTTTCAATGATTGACTCAAAGGCATTATTGAAATCTACTAAATTCAGTTCACTATAATTGGAAAAGTCTAAGGGAATTGAGATGTCAGCATATTTTTTGTACAAAAATTTGCGTTTAAATTTCTGTGTCTTTTTGGGCTTTTCGATGAATGTAATAAAAATTGCTTCGAAGGTCAATCCATGATTAATTTCAATCAAATTGTAGTTAAGAAACCGTTCAAGCGCAAGGACTGTCTGTGACCGGACTTTTTTGTCAAAATCTATTTGAATTCTCATTTGTTGACTGTTTTTTTAAAATTAACCTAACGTCCAAATTTATACTTTCCTTCAATGTAATCTATAATATTTGCAAAGCCAATTTAATTTTCATCGTTTTTTAAGATTAATCAAACGGAAAAATAAATTATAGCAGTTCAGTAGTTTAATTTATTACAATTCGATTATGCACTATTTTATCTAGTTAATTTGTATTTCTAATTTTTATTTTCAAATGTTAGATTTCCTGGAATTTATAAAAAACTTCTTTTATTTAAAATTCATTTTCTGAATTCTAATAGCATTCAAAATCGCCAGCATTGCCACACCAACATCTGCAAACACAGCTTCCCACATTGTTGCCAATCCTCCTGCCCCCAGAGCAAGAACAATCCCCTTCACGATAAATGCCAGTATGATATTCTGCCAGACAATCTGTTTGGTCTTTTTCCCAATATTGATTGCCATCGGAATCTTAGACGGCTTATCATCCTGCATTATCAACAGCTTCAATAGTTTTATGCCCCAACTGTTGTGCTGCTTTAGCACGTCTAACTCCATCCGCAATTTCATATGTTGTTCCTGCTCCTTTAGCAATACCTTTAACCCCATATTTTAACCCAGTTCCAAAAACAGGCACCATTGCTGAAAAGTTTGCCACAGCATTTATTTTATCACCCCTTAATGCATATATCCCACCATTCATTAAGTCAAACACTTCCCCAAAGGCAGGAACATTTCCAAGACCATCAAGCAAAAGATGAACATCATCTCTTGGATCTCCTATGGCAGCATATAACGTACTTCTAGATTGTCTTAATCTATGATCCGCAAGCTTTTTTCTATATACAGCCCATGGATCAGGAGTAAGTCAAAATTTAATCATTATTGTTTTAAAAACTTCAAATCAACACATCTTATACACTACCTTATGGGAATTCAATGTTTAGTAATTTTTTTGTATTTCTGTCAAAAGCCATATTCATAAAAGGGAAAACATTGTTTCTTTCACCAACTTGCCTCATTAATACAGTGTGACCTAAAACGGAATCATCAATAAACTCAAATCCTTGAAATTGAATTCGTTTAAGATCCCCAAATTTTTTATCAAAATCTGCCAAAGCATTTTCAACAACTCCTTCTTTAGGTTTAAATTTTGGATCAAACATTTCTGTAATACCATCATAGTTTTTTGTAATTAAAAACGAATTCAATTTTTCCAATTCGGGATAAAGGTTTTCAACTTGTAATAAATCATTCTTTGAAAATGATTTTGAAACTTTTGTTCCATCTGATAGTATAATTGTTGTCTTAATTACGTCATAACTATCAGAACTTTGATTTTTAAAAATCATAAAAGCAATATTGGCTGCTTTAGATGCTACTCTTTGAGGTTGGCTATTAATTGAATTACTATTTTTTATAATCACTTCAAAATAACTATTCGATTTGGTGTTAAATGTCTCAATGCCCTTACTCGTCTCGATGTAGCCACCATAAAACTTTTGTACTTCTTCAATTGATTTTTTATCTTCAGTACTGATTGTTATCTTGTTGCATCCTGCTAATATAACCACAATTAATAATGCAAAATATTTAGTGATTTTCATATAATATTTTTGTTTAAAATTTATTTTACTTTCAACGACTCTGATTATCATAAAATGAATACATCATTATTTATTGCTACATTTCCATTTATGAGTAATTATAGTATCAGATTTACGAATTTGAAAAAAAAGTTCTCCTCTTTTTTTTATTATTGTATCTCCTACATCAATTTCCTTATAAAAAATTCGCATCCATCTATCATATTCTTTGCATTTACATATTTCTTGTGTGTAAGGATTATATCCTTTTTCCAAGAAAACATCAGAATGTGTTGGTTTTACAAGAGCAACTGCAATACATTCATTTGACAGATTAAACTTTTTATTAGAATCACAATCTGGTTTCAACTCGCAACTATTGGTCGTCAACAAAAAGTACAATATAAATATCCATTTTTTTTTCATGCTTTTTCAGACTAATTAAATTGAGGACTATACTTAAAATTTCTTTTTGCCCATGATCCAAAATTACTAAAATTTCCAGACCATCCGTTTGACCAAGACCCACTACCTCCCGCAGTAGGTTTCGGTATCCCAATATTGGGTTCAAGCCAAAAATGGGACAAAATGTTCACTTTAGAAATACTTCCATAACTAAATAAGCCGATTCTAATTAAAAATCGGCTTAAAATAGTAGTTTTAGCTATACAGATCAATACATCAGCGTAATTCCCGCACCCCATCCCATATCACTATCATAATGGGTACGAATGCCTACATTTTTATTGATAATATATTTTAGTTCTGTCATATATTCCATATCGGTATTTACCATAAAACCTGCCCTCAATCTTTTTGTAATAGGAATGTCCTCACGCATTAAAGAAAGCCGTACAATACCATCATGATAGACTTCTGCTTGAAAATTAACCAACATTGGCAATGTGTACATAAATCCCAAGCTAATGGCTCTACGTGTATCTTTCTCGTTTTTCTGTCCGAATAAATTGGTTTCGTGCTCATCCATACCCATTTTACGATACCTCCAGTCAAAACCGATGAATGGCATAAACCATTGCATTTTACCAATGTATCGTCCTAAGTGAGTTTCTACTTCATAACCGTGCATATCATTATAGCCTAAACGCCATTCTGTACCTAAACTCCATCTTGCATTCTGAAGCATTGCATCACCATCATTTCCATTGGTAGCGAAATCGTTTTGAGCCATAAAGTGTGGCATATTACTCTCTCTCCGCAACATATTATATGATTGTTTTTTGTCAGGTAAATTCGGATTTTGATAATCATCCACTGCAAAAACCCTGTTCATTCCCGACATCATATGATAAAGGATATGACAGTGGAAAAACCAATCTCCTTCTTCGTTCGCTAGAAACTCAATCGTATCAGTTTCCATTGGCATTATATCCAAAACATTTTTAAGAGGGGATTTTTCGCCTTTCCCATTAATAACTCTGAAATCATATCCGTGTAAGTGCATTGGGTGGCGCATCATTGAGTTATTGTGAATAGTAATTCGTAGAATTTCTCCTTTTTTCACAGGTATTTTATCGGTTTCTGAAAGTATTTTATTATCCATACTCCACACATAGCGATTCATATTTCCAGTAAGGGTAAATTTCAATTCCTTCACCGGAGTATCTTTGGGAAGCGAGGTATTGTAAGGAGATTGCAACATTGCGTAATTCAGGGTTTTAATATCCCCTAAAGCGTTTGCATTGTAGCGATTGGGATCATTATCCATATTCATATTGTGTTGGCTATGATCTTGCTTTTGCTTTCCATCTCCGGTAATTTCAGGATACATTACTACGTTCATATCCATTTGATTCAAGCTCATTTTCATTCCCATATCATCCAGATCGCCATTCATCTTCATCATATCGTTCATCATTTTCATTCCCTCAAAATATTTCAATTTGGGAAGTGGGGAAATCAATTGCTTAATACCGTTGCCCACAAAATAGCTTGCCGATTGTGTTCTGTCTTCGGTAGTAGCTAAAAATTCATAAGCTACACCATCAGCCGGAATGGTGACAACTACATCGTAGGTTTCAGAAACTGCAATAATTAATCTATCAACTTCTACGGGCTCTACATCGTTGCCATCATTGGCTACTACAGTAATTTTACCACCTGCATAACGCAGCCAAAAATACGATGAAGCACCACCGTTTGACACACGTAAACGCACTTTGTCACCCGCTTTTAGAGTTTTGCCGTCAACGGTTTTTAAATTGGCAGTATTATTTCCGTTGATTAAAATTTTGTCATAATATACATCGCTGACGTCCATTGCCAGCATCCGTTTCCATTCGTTGGTTACTTTTGTTTTGAAATGACCTTCCTTAATTGCTTCTGCGTAAGACTGTGTTGCGTTTTTTTTAATAGCTGCCCAATCATTAGCGTTATGCAACATCCGGTTGATGTTATCGGGATTAAGATTTGTCCATTCGCTCAATATGATGGGTACGGTTGGTAAATCATCTATACCTTTTCTAAAGGTTTTATCATCATTTTTTTTCTTCATTATAAAACTGCCATACATCCCAATTTGCTCCTGCAAGCCCGAATGTGAGTGATACCAGTGTGTTCCGTGTTGTATTATAGGGAAACGATAGGTATAGGTTGTGCCTGCCTTAATGGGCTTTTGCGTAAGCCAGGGCACTCCATCTTCCTTATTGGGTAAAAACACTCCATGCCAATGCAGTGAGGTACTTTCTTTTAATTGGTTGTGTACTATAATCTCGGCTGTATCGCCTTCTGTGAAAGTGAGTGTAGGCATTGGTATCTGCCCATTTACGGCTATGGCTCTTTTTTCTTTGCCTGCATAGTTTACGAGGGTATCTTTTACATACAGCTCATATCGCACTATTTTTTGTGCGAATAATGGATATAGAAAAATTCATAATAGAGTTGCCGGAATACTATTAATGCTTGAGTTCAATACTGAAATGTCTGATTCCAATATGATATCTGTTATTAAAAATTATCAAGCTAAAAATGGAAAAATAACCCATACGGCACCTCGTGATTTTATTCCTAAAAATGAACAGAAATGGTTATTCACTGAGAATGGCGAATTTAATCCGCAGATGTATAAAATATTTTTGTTCCGAGAGGCTGCTAATCATATAAAAGGTGGTACGCTTAATCTTAGATTTTCTGATAAGTATAAATCAATTGATGATTATTTAATTGGATACAACCGATGGAATTTGGAAAAAAAAGAATTGATTGAAAGAGCGAATATTAATCATATGTATGAAATGAAAGATGCTCTGCTACTTCTAAAAGAAAATTTGGTTGAGCATTATAAAAAAACCAACGAAAATATTCTAACGAACGAATACCTAAAGTTTGGGAAAGATAATAAACCAAGAGTAACCACCCCAAAATTGACCGAAGTAACAAGTCATTTTGTTCATGAGGCTATTGGAGAAAATGTTTATATTCCTCTTACAAAAATATTATCAGACATAAATTATTCGACAGATTTTACTTCCTCTTTTCTACACTACAGTCGAAAATCAAGTAAAGATTCTCCTGCAGGAAATATTATTTATGCAGCAGTTATAGCTTTAGGATGCAATATTGGTGTAAGGAAAATGTGTAAAATATCTACAGGTATCGGAGCTGATAAATTAGAATATGTAGTAAGATGGTTTTTTAGTAGGGATAATATTGATGAAGCGAATCAAATGATTTTAGAAATTACGGACAAACTTTCACTACCCAAAATATACCTTCAGAAAAAAGATTCATTACACACTTCAAGTGATGGACAAAAATTTAACGTAACCGTTCCTTCAATCAATGCAACTCATTCTTTTAAATATTTTGGAACCGGAAAAGGTATTTCCGCTTATAGTTTTATTGATGAAAAAAGTAAGCTTTTTTATAACAGTGTAATTAGTGCTTCTGAAAGAGAAGCTGGATATATACTTGATGGACTTCTTCATAACAAAGATATAGATAGTGACATGCATTCTACAGACACTCATGGATATAGTGAAATCATATTTGGGGTATGCAATTCTTTAGGAATTTTATTTGCTCCAAGAATAAAAAATTACAATGATCAACTTTTATACACATTTAAAGATTTTCCAAGAAATACTTATGAAAGCAAAGGAGAAACCATTGTCAATAAAGAACAATTGGAAAGCTACGAATATCAGAACAAAGTTTTAAAAGCATGGAAGAAATCGAATCCTAAAGATCATGAAAAGCTCAGTATTTATTATCAAGGGTATCAAGCATCTGAGAAAGGGAAGAAATAGAAGATGTTTTTTCCGACTATTAATAATCCGGAGTTTCGTCTGAAGAATGAACCTCCGGACTTTTTTTGCTCCATTATTCCGGATGTCGTTTTCTTGTGCGAAAGTAGAACCTGGAGAGCAGAAGAAAAAAATAGTTTTGGGTATCTAAAAAATTTCTCCAGGAAAGAAATTTTTCAGACACTCCCAAGCCCTTCGGGCAAAACTATTTCGAGCGTTCACTTCGTTTCCGTTTCTCCTGTTCTCCAAGTTCTATGATGAAAGCACAGAAAGCCGAAACCTCATAAACGAAGCAAATAAAAGTCCTCCGAGTTCAGCTCCTCCAGAACTCAAACCGGAGAAAAGAAAAAACATCTACAGAACTACGCCAGAAAAGCCAAATTTCCTATGCCTAAGCAAATTTCTGTATTATTATGATTGAGATAGCGAAAGCAATTGTAGGCTAAAACTATATTTATTTGCGGTATATTTGATGTAATAAAATATAAGTATATGTCGCAATTATTACGAGTAAAAGTAACTACAAAACATAATGGAGAAAATTTTGAAGGAAAGTTTCATATGTGGTTTACAAAAGGTTATGAAAATGGGGAAACTTATCTTTGTGCTGTTATCCATAATGATAAAGGTATAGTAGGACTGTACGATTTAGATTCTTTCACAATTGAATTTTTATCGGAATTTGATCATTTAGATTTAGATAATATAAGTGGTTATGATCCTCCAATTAGTGCAGGAAGATAAAAAGAGGCTGTCTCAAAAGTACCCTCTCTCTCGGACTCCTGTTTGACAACTTTTATCATTTAGGAGATTCTCAGAGCATTAGTTTACCTTTTGGGACAGCCTCTTTATTTTTTTCCGAATTGTTTCTTGGCAGTCCAATTTCATGTTCCTGAGGATAAGGCTTTCTAAAAGTCATACTTACATCTTCTTTAATTTGACGGTGAATATCATATTGTTTTTCTTTATCGTAAGAATACCGGGGATCGGTGATCATTGGCATCTTTGCCATTTTATGAATAGTAATGGTAGGAAAGTGAAAATCAACTTCAACCCTTCCGAGTAATAAATAACAACCGCCTCCCTGAAAATCATATTCCTTTAAACTATTGGGAAAATGTGCGGTGTCAAAATAATCACCGTTGACATCGATCCAAGTTCCAAAATACATCGTCCCTTTTTTAGTGGGAACGTGTTTTCTGGAAATAAGATATGCTAACATTTTTACCTGTCTTTTATGAAATTTCAACAAGTCTTTTACAAATACTGATCCTCTGTATTTGGTTTTTAATAAATCAAAAGGACTACATGAAACTGGAAGTCCAATTAACTCAATTTCATCAAATGCATCCTCGAAACTTTCTCTTTTCAGTTGTGGAAGTTTAAATTCCTGAACAGGTTCTTCAATTAACATCAAACCCCTATTCTTAGGTTTAAAATTTATTAATAGTAATCTTATTTCAACAAGCAATTCATTCTTTGGTTTACAAGTAAACCAGAATGCTCAAATAAAAATTAGAACCTTCATCGGTTCCATCATAATATTAATCCGTCTGATAAAATCTTCTTATGTTTTATAATCTCCACAAATTTTCAATTTCCATAGCAATATCATGAGATACTTGATTCAAAATTTCCAAATCTTTATCACCTCGATATATCATGGAAATGAAAGCATACATTTCAATTTCTTTTTTAATCCTTGGGATAAATTTACGACGCACTCATCTATGCCAAAAATAAAACAAACTTATAATCAATATATTAAAAAATAATTTTAAGTTTGCACTTCTATTAAAATCAAGATGAAAAATAAGATTGCCTTAGTTTTAGGATTATTCACAATAGTTACTGTAAAATCACAGAACACAGTACGCCCCGCTTCCGAAATATTTTCAGATTTCAATGGTTATTGGAGAAGCTCCAACAATGCAGTAATACCCAATAACAATCATAATTTACTTGCCTTTACTTGGAATGCAAATGGAATTAATAATATTAACACACCCATAACTTATTCTACCGGAGTTAATAATTCGGCTTTATCCAGCAATAATATTCCTTTCACATCTGCCACATTTATTTCATTACCCATTTACACAATCCCCTCTCCAGGTAGCGGAACTTTTATTGGGGTAGGACAAGCATTTGGAGGAAATGGTAATGTAACGCCGGTGCCGGTTAATAATAATTTAGTACAATATCTTACTGATGGTATTAACGGTTTAGGTTTAGGAACTGCTATTTTTAATATACCACAAGGCTCTAACATTGCCTTCAATACGATGGGAATTGTTCCCACATCAATCGGAGATGGTGTACCGGATCTTATTTTTACTCAGATGGGACAACCCAGCAGTACATCAGATGTATTTCACTTTCAAAATGGTCCCACCCCATCAGATCCGATGGTAGGAACTCCTTATTCGGTAGCTTTTGGTGCAGAAGTAAATGGTATACCGGTAGTTCCGTCTATTGGTAACGCCTGCTGGAAATTTTACAGAGCAAATGTATCGCCTCCTCTTTATGATGCAGGAACTTCAAGTGGATGTACGAGAAACATTAGAGTTATCGCTTTAGATTGGTCTGAAATGGGAATAACGACCGCTAATTATCAGAGTGCAACAACATTAATCCAAACATATTCAGGAACATCAGATCCTGCTTTTATTGGTGCTTATAACGCTGCATCAATTACTTTTGCATCTACTTTTAGCGGAACTGTCTTTAATGATAATAATGCAGGAATTCCCGATGGTAACGGATATCAGGGAGCAACTGTTAAGCTCTTTAATAATGGAGTAGAAATAGGATCAAAAACAACTGATGTAAACGGATATTATTATTTTGACAATATAAACACCAATACTTATCCCGGTCCTTACACAATTCAGTTAACAGAGCCAACAGGTTTTAATGTTGTAGGTAATAAAGTGGGAACTACTGACAACAGTTTCACAGCAACAATATCTAATAGCATTTCTTCAGGGAATAATTTTGGAATCAATCAACCTCCTGTAGCGGTAGATGATAATGCTTCTGTTGGTAAAAATATGTCTAAAACATTCAGTATCGTAACGAATGATTATGACTTGAATTCAGGGTCTTTAATATACTCTACAATTAATCTCATCGCTCCCTCTGGTGCAACCAATATTATAACTTCCGGAGGATATACGAAAGGATTTATAATTGCCGGACAAGGAACTTGGCTGGTAGATAATCTTGGAAATCTAACATTTACCCCCGCTATCGGATTCTTCGGAAACGCTACTACCGTTAATTATAATATTAAAGATTTAGCCGGGCTTACAAGCAATAATGCCTCAATTTTCATCGCTGTAGATTACTGCATAAAACCAGGAGCGTCAGGAATTCCTGATGGATATTCAAAAGTAGGAATTACCACATTAAAAAACCGTAACAAAAATTGGCCCGAAGGTCCAACAATTGATGAAGGTGGAGTTCCTAATGGTTTTATTGCATTGGAATCTAATACGAAAGGACTGGTTATTACCAGAACAACAAGTACAGCAAATATTATTAATCCCCAAAAAGGTATGATAGCATATGATATTACAGATCAATGTATAAAACTTTATAACGGAACTACTTGGAAATGTATAAAAAGAGCGTGTAACGATTAAATATAAAATATGAAAAATATAAAAAATACAAAAACATTCTATATAGGCAGTCTTATATTTTGTTCTTTAACCTTATCCGCCCAGGTAGCCATTGGTAAAACATCAGTAAATGGAAACAGTACACTGCTGGATTTCGGGGGAGCAACAGCTACTAATTCTCCGACAGATGTTGAAACCACTAATTTCAAAGGCATCATTCTCCCTGCATTAACAGCAACTCCTACATTTTCTGCTACCACTCCAACTACTAATAATCCACAAAACGGAACATTCATATTTGATAAAACTTCAGTAAAAGTGAGAATGTTTACTAATGGTAGTTGGGTAGATATGTCAGATACGGGAAGTTTAACCAATCTTACATCCAATACAAGTGCAGAGAGTGGGAATGGTGTGATAATAGGTTCCAATATAAGTTCGGCTACGGGAGTACTTGTTTTAGAGTCTCCCAATAAGGCAATTATATTACCTCACATTAAAAATCCTCATACAACAGTAAAAAGTCCCTATGCTGGTATGATGTGCTATGATACAGTAAGCAATTCGATTGCGGTATATGATGGCAGTAACTGGAACTATTGGAAATAAAAATCTTTACCAAATCTGCGCCTCTGTTTTTGCTTTAATAACTGATAGAAGATTTTAACGGAGCACAGAAAGGATTCACAAAAATGGAGGTTTCCTGCGGAACGTCGAAGACTATTCGAAATACCCCGAACCTATTCACTTTTAGCAAAATAGCAACAGTGGCAGCAAAGCTTAAATTTAAACATAATATTCTGAATATAAGAAGTGATTCAATATCCTTCAACTCCACCAAAATAAAAGGGTAAAACACCATTTAAAATCTAAAAATATTTTATAAATTGCTCAAATTCATTCCGTTTCATTGATTGCCTTTGTGCTGATTGAAATGGTGGTCACAAAATTTAATTATTTTTTAAAACATATTTTCTTACCGCGCTCGACGAGATCATTACATCCTTCTTGAATTTTCTTTACATAAAAAAATGTACGGAAATTATTGATGATGATGTGTACTTACAAACCTTCTAAGAATGGAGTCTTGCCGGTTTTGGCGGGATATAAATTTTAAAAAAGTTGCAAGATTTATTGCAAGACTTTTTTAGTAAATGGTCATAGAACATATTAAATCATCAAAGAGGGGTCAGTCGACGAAACGGAAAACATAGCACGTTAATGATGGAATCTATTAAGTATTGATAAGTAATTTATTATAACTATTCAGTTAACGAATTTTCATTAAAGATTTGAGTATAAAAAATCAGTATAATTATTTATTCTGAAATTCAGTTTTTATTTTATATTTAGCTAGTTAAAAATTTATAATAATGATAAAACAAAACGACAAATTAAAACTGAGGCAATTATTTCTTTATGTCCTTTCAATAGGGTTAATTTCCTTTCAAATTTCGTGTAAGGACGAATTAGCAGAAGTCCAAAATGAACAAGCTTTTAAAGAGGAATTGAACAATACTCTTTCAGCGAGAACTTTTTCGGGAGATTCGATTATGTTGGAAAAAACGGTCAAATTGACCACCTAATTTCGGAGTAAATTGACCACTGGTTTCGGAGCAAATTGACCACCACTTTCCGGTCCAAAATGACCACCTGTTATCTGGGTTATATTTGAGATAAGAACGACTTGATTTTTTCATGATGTTAGCGTCATACATTCGTTAAAAAAAAGCGGATTATGGCAAATAAAATAACAGACATGAGTAAAATTAGAAAAGTCATAAAATTCTACAGTAATGGAAAGAGCAAGTTATTTATAAGCAGCTATTTATCGCTTTCCAGAAATACCGTAAAAAAATACATTTCCTTATATGAGATCCTGGGTTTAAGCCTTGATACGATCAATGAGAAGACGGACGCCGAGCTGGAACTTTTGTTTTCCCATAACACGGTTCAGCCCATTAGCTCCAAACTACAGTCCCTGTATGATTTTTTTCCCAAGATGGAACGTGAGCTTAAAAAGGTAGGAGTCACTATACATCATATGTGGGAACAGTATCTTGTACTGCATCCTAATGGTTTTCAGAGTTCACAGTTCCGGCATCATTACAAGATCTGGGGCAAGCGTGTGAACCCGGTAATGCATATGAATCACAAATCCGGAGATAAGATGTATGTCGATTATGCAGGAAAAACGCTCTCCATTATAGATAAGGAAAGCGGGGAGATTAAAGAAGTTCAGTTTTTTGTAGCTATTCTGGGAGCGAGCCAGTACACGTATGCTGAAGCCTCTATGAGCCAGCAGAAGGAAGATTTTGTACGTTCTGTAGAAAATGCCATCCGCTTTTTTGAAGGCACACCGGCAGCGATTGTTCCTGATAATTTAAAATCCGCAGTAATCAAAAGCAGCCGTTTTGAACCCACCATCAATGAGACCCTTGCCGATCTGGCCGAACATTATGAAACGACCATCTTGCCTGCCAGGGCTTACAAACCGAGAGATAAATCTTTGGTAGAGGGAGCGGTCAAAATCCTGTACAGAAGGATTTATGCCAATCTTAAACAGGAATGCTGCGGTCTGGATGAACTGAATCGTGAGATTTGGGATCTGTTAGACTCTCATAACAAACGTAAGCTCACAGGACGTCCGTACTCCCGCTATGAGCTGTTCTTAGAAGATGAGAAGCAGCAACTCCGCCCACTGCCTGAGCATCGTTTTGAGATCAGACACCAATCCTTTGCAACCGTGATGCAGAACGGGCACGTACAGCTGAGCCGGGACAAGAACTACTACAGTGTTCCGTATCAGTATATCAAGAAGAAAATCAAGATCCTGTACACATCTTCCACCGTGGAGATTTACTATAAATACAACAGGATTGCCATGCACAGGCGCAATTACAAGCCTTATGTTTACACGACCATTACAGAACATCTGGCCAGCACGCACCAGTTTGTAACAGGATGGAGTGCTTCCCGCTTTATCGATTGGGCAAACAGTATTGATACTTCAGTGGGAGAATATATCCTCCAAATTATCGACAGCCGGAATCATCCCGAGCAAGCTTACAAAAGCTGTCTGGGAATCCTGAACTTCGAAAAAAAAGTAGGCAGGGAAAGATTGATAAATGCCTGTAAACGGGCATTGGATTTTAAGATCTACAGCTTTAAGACCGTACAGAAAATACTGGAGAACAATCTGGATCAGATCATTAATCTGGAAAATGAAGAAAAGGAGCAGGAACTGCCTGATCACGGCAACATCAGAGGAAAACAATACTATCATTAAATATCAAAAGTTATGAACGAACCGACAGTGAGCAAAATGAAGCAAATGAATCTTTACGGCATGCACAATGCCTTTAAGACCGCTATTGAAAGCGGAAGGACAGACCATTATACCCTCGACCAGTTTGTATCGATGCTCATCGATGCCGAATGGGATGAGAGGCACAACAGGCGCATAGAGCGAAGCATCAAAAATGCAAAATTCCATTACAAGTCGAGTATTGAAAGTATCAACTTCGATGACACCCGCAACCTCGACCGTAATCTGGTCATGCGTCTTGCAGGATGTGAGTTCGTAGAAAAAAATGAGAACATCCTGATCACGGGAAGTACAGGCGTGGGTAAAAGTTATCTGGGGACCGCCTTAGGGTACCAAGCATGCATTGAAGGCTTTAAGGTCAATTATTTTAATACTTCCAAGCTGTTTGCCAAGCTAAAAATGGCAAAAGCAGACGGATCCTACCTGAGGGAACTTGCAAAAATACAGAGACAGGATGTGATCATCCTTGATGATTTTGGTCTTCAGGCACTGGACAGCACCAACAGGATAACCCTTCTTGAGATTATAGAAGACCGTCACAACAACGGCTCCATCATTGTAACATCACAGATCCCGGTGCAAGGCTGGTATGACATTATTGGTGAAAAGACCATTGCTGATGCTATTCTTGACAGACTTATCCATCAGTCTCACCGCCTGGAACTCCAGGGGGAATCTATGAGAAAGAAAAGAGCAGTAAATACGAGTAATTAATTATTATATTTGAATACCAATTGACACATGAAAAACAAGCGTTTTTATCAAAATTAAGGGTGGTCAATTTAAACCGAAATTACATGGTCACTTTGAATTGGAATTGGGTGGTCAATATCACTGGAATTTGCAGCTTATTTGCTATATTCTAATAAGAATAATACGATTCAAAATTTTATACCCTTTGCTTATATTAAAATCTCACAAATATCTTTTTGGGATACAACCAATATTAAATTGGTTTTGATATTTCTTAAAATTGGTGCGATACTTTATGGTAGTGGATATGTGCTTTTTGCTTTTTTAGACACGGAATTAGTACAAACAGGTTTTTTAACAAGAAAACAACTTATTGATGCAATTGCGGTGGGACAATTTACACCTGGACCTGTTTTTTCATCAGTCACTTTTATAGGATATCAAATTAACGGATTATACGGTGCAATTGTTTCAACAATAGCAATATTCTTTCCTTCATTTGTCTTTGTAGCGTTTCTCAATCCATTAGTAAAAAAAATGCGCAGCTCAAAAGGTTTGTCAGTATTTCTTGATGCAGTAAATGTAGCCTCGGTAGCCATTATATTATCTGTTTGTCTTGTAATGGGCAAGGAAAGTATTGTTGACTGGCGAACAATTTTAATTGCAACCATAAGTGGCATCATTGTTTTTAAATTTAAAAAAATCAATACTGCGTTCATTGTTGCTGGAGGTGCATTATTAGGTTTTTTACTATTCCAGCTTTAATCAGATTAAGTTTGCAGTTAAAGATTTTTTTGAAATACAGCTCTACATTTTATTAATATACCTTTTTACCTTTTGAACTGTATTTTTTGAACAGTCTGTTAATTTTGCAATTTCAATTATAGTTGGTGGATTTTTTCTATTTAGATAACTAATTACATTTGGATATTTAGCTAAAAATTCATCAACAGATTCTGAAGTATTCTTCAACCTTCCTTTATAAATCCCTTTAGCTTTCGCAATTTGAATCCCTTCCCGTTGTCTTTCTAATAGTGA
Organism: Chryseobacterium sp. CBo1; assembly: GCF_001693475.1. Classification (NCBI taxonomy): domain Bacteria; kingdom Pseudomonadati; phylum Bacteroidota; class Flavobacteriia; order Flavobacteriales; family Weeksellaceae; genus Chryseobacterium; species Chryseobacterium sp. CBo1. The sequence goes on along the minus strand of NZ_MAUH01000026.1, from coordinate 19,753 downwards.
ATTTCTCTCCATTTCACTGATATTCGCCAGAACACTTATTATTAGTTTAAATGTAGGGTTCTCTTTCCCATCTACCAAACTTTCAAGGCCTAAATTGTCAACTTTTAAACATATCTCATTGCAGTGTAACTTTTCAATTGTTTGTAGCACATCTAGTGTATTTCTTCCTAATCGATCTATACTGGAAACACTAATATACTGTATTTTATTTCTATCAATATCTCTAAGTAGTTCCCTTGCGGAAGGTCTTTGATCAAATGGAATTGAACCACTTATTTTATCGATATAAATTTTTTCATCAGGATATTGCTTCAGTAATTGTCTTTCAATTTTTTGGTTCAATGTCGATACTCTGATATATCTTGTCTTCATTTCATAAATTTTTATTAAAATCAACCAAATTGTACCAATTTTAGGGTAGGTACTTTTGGTATACCTTTATCTCTTATAAATTGCTAAAAAACATCATAAAAATATCTCACTATTAAACTATAGTCTAATTATGGAATTTATAATATATTTATCTTCACAAAATATTTCTGATGCCTAGAATAAATCTTTTAAAAAATAAAGATATTGAGATTTTCGATAATCCAGCTGAATTAACTTTTGAAGAAAAAAAAGTATTATTTACTTTAGATTTTGACAACAATCTTGAACCTAATTTAAGGAAAGACATTACGATTGTAGGATATATTCTCCAAAAAGGTTATTTTTTATCCCAAAAAAAATTTTTTGCACCAAGCCAGTTTAGAGAAGAAGATATAAATTATGTTTCAAAATTATGTGGAATAGAATATAAGATAGACATTACAGAATATAAAAGATCTTTATATACTCAACATAGAATTTTTATTTTAAATAAATTCGGATATCGTGCTTTCTCTGATTGTATCGCTTTATTTGAAAAAGAAGCTTTGGAATTAGTTAAAACTCCGCAAAGACCAAAAGAAATTTTTTACTCTCTAATTTCATTTTTAGAAGGTGAATCCGAAGTTAAATTTGATTTAATTACTAAGGAAAAAGGAACTAAAATTAGAGTAACTCATACAGGACTACATAGTTTTCCTAATGATCCACATTTTAAAAGAGAAAGATTTGAATGGGGTTGGAATAATCTACTTGGCAAAAATTTAAAAACACTTTTAGAGAATGATTAGAAAAAGCGAGCCGCAAATAATAATTGCCAAAAGAAATTGATTCTAATGATTATTTATAAAACTCAAATAAGCTTTTCCAACTTAATCTATTTGCAAAAATAATTTTTACCGAACACACTATCATATAAAGCATGTTGGTTCAATTCTATCTATTTCTGTTCAGCAAATTTGTACATAAATTAGTACATCCAAAGGTTACGGTTATTAAGCTTTACAGAAAAAAGAGACTGCCTAAATAAGACAGTCTCTATAATTAATTAATTTTTACGCTTTCGCACTGTCGCGAAGTGCCTTTATTTTATCGTGAGAATTTCGGAGCGACTGCTTCTGCTCGCGTAGCAGGATTTTGGTTTCTTCCATTACATCCTCATCCTCAATGGCAGATTTATAAGCCTTCTGCGCCGCATCTTCACCAGCTTCACAATTGCTTAATACCGAAGCTCTGTCTCCACCTGAGAATGCAGCTCTTACATCCATCCATGCACGGTACACTTTACCAGACGTAGTTGTTCCGCCATCTGTAGAGCCCCCATATTCAATTACTTTACTCTCTAGTTCAGATTTGTAGGTTCTGCTTTCGCTGATCATCTGTGAGAACAGAGATTTCAGATCGCTGTTTTTGCCGTCATGCAATTCATCGATTGCTTTTTCATACCCTTCGATTCTGTCGTTGTTGATTTTAATGAGGTCGTTCATCGCCTCAATACACGCACTATGACTCATAATTTTGATTTTTAAATTAATATTTTGTTTGATTGTGATTATATCTAATTTGATTTCTTTGAAATAATAAATTTTGAAGTTTTATAATTATTAATCCTCTTCTTTAGCTTCAAAATTGATCGAATTGTACGCAGATTCCGTAAGAAGCTGATCTGCATCTTTTTCTTCCTGCAGAGTTTCTTCCAGTAAGGAAGCAATTTCTTCTTCTCCCAGCGTTTTTGCGAAAGCTACCAGTGTTCCGTACGATGCAATTTCGTAGTGCTCCACTTTCTGGCATGCCGAAATAATTCCGGCATCTCTTACAGGTCCGGCCTCTGTCTCTTCCAAAATGCTTTCTCCTTCTTTGATAAGCCCTTCCATTGCATCACATTTAATTCCCCTACTTGATTCTCCCAGCATTTCAAAGATTTTTTCCAGTCTTGTGACCTGACCTTCCGTAACGGTGATGTGTTCCTGTAAAGCCTGCGCCAATTTGGGTTCGCTGGCATTTTTTGCCATTTTAGGTAAAGCCTTTAAAAGTGCTCTCTCGGCAAAAACGATGTCTTTCAACTCATCTACGAATAATTCTTTTAGGCCTTCCGCAGCAGACGGTTTCGCCTTTTTCATTTCTGATGTTTTCATAATAATAAAATTAATTGATGATTGGTATATGCATAGTTACAAGTTTCAGACCTTAAAAAAAGTATGTGGTACAAAAAGTTGAAATTTTAACATTATGCATCATCATATCTTTAGAAAACCTTCTTGAAAGGCATACGCCAGACTATTTAAATCGATAATTGGCGTTACTGCTGATAAAAAGATCATTTTTCTCTTCAGAAATAATTTCAATGAAACGGCTGTAATGCTTCAGCACGTCTGATATCAATTCATTCTTTGTAAAAAGCTGCACATCATAGCCTTCCCTGCTGTCTCCAAAATAAGATGCGGGAAAATAGATCATTTTATCATCCAGATCCGGAAGATTGTCTTCTTCAAGAAGGTAACCAGAAACAACTTTCGATTCGCATCTTACGCCATACATGAAATTATTAACAACATCATGTCTGATTTCAATTTCAAAAGCCTCAGGCTCTGTATCTTCATTAATTTTAACCTCAATATTGAGAGCCGAAAATTCCTGCTTAAGTTCTTCAAATGCTTCTTTAACGGTAGTATGCAGAAATTCCCGCACTGATTTCTGATCCTGAAAAGAGACAATCTGATGCAGTCTTTCTTTCCAGTACGCACCGGACCATGGAACGGTGGTGGAAGAAAAATCTCTTTCATAATATTTCTGATCCACCACCAATGCCTTCATTAAACTGACTATAAAAAGCACCATAATTACAGAAAAAGGCAGCGCCGTAATGAGCGTCATGTTCTGTAAAGCCGATAGACCGCCTGCTTTCAACAATATTAAGGCTAGAGCTGCCAGTAAAATTCCCCATCCTACAGTTTGCCATTTTGGTGAAACTTTGGCGTTTTTCGTGGCAATATTATTCATCACCAGCATACCGGAATCTGCGGATGTCACAAAAAAAATAATAATGATAAGAATAGTAAGAAAACTGGCCACCGCCGTTAAAGGCATATATTCTAAAAACCTGAACATCAGCGCATCGGGATTAGATGATAAACTGCTTAATAAACCATCTGCCACATTCATATCAAACCAGATAGCAGAGTTCCCGAACACCGACATCCATATAAAATTGAACAGTGTAGGGATGAGAAGTACTGCGGCAATAAATTCCTTAATGGTTCTCCCCTTGGAGATTCTTGCAATAAAGAGACCTACAAACGGAGACCAGGATATCCACCACGCCCAGTATAAAATCGTCCAGTCATAAAACCAAGGTTGTGTATTGGCATCGTAAACATGGGTATTAAATGTTAAACTGAAAAAATTTGTAATATAATTGCCGATGCCATCTGTGAAGCTTCCGATAAGGTAAATGGTAGGTCCGAAAAAAAGAACAAACAACAGAAGTAAAATTACGGTAATAATGTTGATATTACTAAGAATTCTTACCCCCTTATCTACCCCACTTACTGCCGATACCACCGAACATGAAACCAAAACCAGAACAATAATGATCTGATATTTAAAACTGCTTTCGGGTAAAATATTCAAGATCTCAAGTCCTGAATTGATTTGCACCACTCCAAAGCCAAGCGTAGTGGTAATTCCGAAAAAAGTACTGCAAAGGGCAAAAACATCAACAGCATTTCCCCATCTACCCTTCACTTTATCTTTAAGCAAGGGATAAAAACAGCTTCGTAGAGAAAGTGGCAATCTGTAGCGATACGCAAAATAAGCGAGAGAAAGCCCTACAAGACCATAGATTGCCCATGCATGAATTCCCCAGTGAAAGAAAGTGAACAGCTGCGCATTTTTTGCCCTTTCTACAGAGGAATGAGCATTAAAAACTTCGTTAGAATAATGTTGCATCGGTTCTGCCACACTGAAGTACATCAACCCAATCCCCATCCCCGCTGCAAAAAGCATGGAAATCCACGAAAAGAAAGAATATTCCGGTTTGCTGTCGTTTCTGCCAAGCCTGATGTTTCCGAATTTACTGAACATCAGAAAAACAAGAAACATCACAAATAGAGTAACCGCCCAGACATATACCCAATTTAAATTAACGAAAATAAAATTTTTAACGATATTAAGAACCCTTTGTGAATCTGCAGGATAAACTGCTGATACCAAACAAATACCCACTATAAAAATAAGACTCGGAACCACAATACCGCCATTCAGAGTTGTCCTCAGTTTTAAATTTTTTGTCATAAAACAGATTTTTTTATTTCTAAAAAGGTACAGAAATAATATTAAAAGGCTTTTATGAATTTTTTTAAAGCAAATACAAAAATCACATTCCATTAATATTTTAGTTATGATAAATCTTGAAAATGAGATAGAATTTGTAAATTGACATCAGAATATTTAATTTACCATAAAGTTATGATTGATCTAGACAAAGCAATTCATTTGATAAATGAAAAACTAGAACTATGGTTCCGGGCATTGATAAAAATTCTCCCCAATCTAGCTTTAGCAGTTATCATCTTTCTTATCGGACTTTATATTTCTAAATGGCTTCGTAAACTTTCTGAAAGAATTATTTCAAAATTTACCAAAAATATTACCATCACAAGATTATTTTCTACCTTTATTTATCTTTTTTCAATTGGAATAATCTTTTTTACAGCGTTAAGCATTTTAAAATTAGACAAAGCAGTCACATCTATTCTTGCGGGGGCTGGTATTGTCGGCTTGGCTTTAGCATTTGCTTTTCAGGATATTGCAGCAAACTTTATTTCCGGTATTTTTATTTCGTTCCGACGTCCTTTAAAAGTTGGAGACATTGTATCCATCAAAGATTATATGGGCAAAGTAGAGGAAATAAACTTACGTGATACCGTCATTCTTACTTTTCAGGGAAAGATGGTCATCATTCCTAACAAAGATGTTTTTCAAAATCCAATTGAAAACTATTCTATCCTTGGCAAAAGAAGATTTGATTTAGAAGTTGGAGTTTCTTATAATGATGATTTAGAAAAAGCCGCTCAATTAGCGATTGATGCAGTTAAAAATATTGAGGGGATTTCCTCTGAAGATGATGTAACATTATTCTACAAGGAATTTGGTGAAAGTTCTGTCAACTTTACCATTCGTATCTGGTGCAACTCTTCCGAACAGCTTCAATTTTTAAAAGTTGGTCATTTGGCGATTATTGCCATTAAAAAATCATTTGATCAAAATAAGATCAGTATCCCATTTCCGATTCGAACTTTGGATGTGGCTTGGCCAGAAAAATTTTAGATAAAAAATGACGGCATTTGATCACTTTCACGAACTTATAAAATTAACCTCACACCACCTAACTCATCTACTCTATAGCTGAATTTTTCCCCAGGGCTGCTGATGAACATAAAGTTCTTAGGAATACCCCAAGATTTACTTAATTCCTCGACAAGATCTGGAGTAAACTCTCCTACAATAGTTACGTATTCCATATCAACCTCGGGATAAGCTCTGTCTAATGTATCAAAATCAGCGAGAAACTTTGCATCAGGCTGAATCTTTTCATCAACTACAGTCACTATTTTAATCCTGTTGGTAACTTCATTTTCGTGCAGGTACATCATCACCTTATTTAAAGTTGAAATATCGTCGCCTTTAGAGAAAAAAACAAAGTTCTGCTCATACAGTTTTTTCAAACTTTTATGAATGGAACGCTCTCTTTGAATTGTATATTTTCGATAAGACTTTGATACAGATTCCAAGGTCTCAACGATAAAATGCATGATGTCTTTTCTTAGCATTAATCCCAAAATAATGATTGCTGACGGAATAAAGTACTGAAGAAATGTAAGCAAATATTTGGGATTTGATTTAATATTACCATATAACGCAATGATGATTGCGACAAAGGCAATTAAAACGGCTCCGGGTTTTGCATATTCCGGTCTTGGAAGGCGCGATCTTCTTAACTTTAATAATATATTTCCTAAAGCGAACGAAGCCATTACGGTTAGGAAAGAAAGCGCATATACTGCAGCTAATGGTGCCAATTGTCCTTTTGTTACCAATAACACAGAACAGCATAAAATAAAAAATAAGATTAAAATTCTGTATGTACTTCCTTTCTTATTCTCTTTCAGAAAATAATTCGGTAAAATTCTGTCCAAGGTCATTCTTTTAATCAGTCCATTAACACCGACAAAAGAAGTGAGAACCGCACCACTTAAAACAGTAACGGCATTAATAGAAATAACAGTGGCAAGCCATTTTCCTCCGGTGAGCTCTCCTAAATAACTTAAAAATGAATTCTGTTGCGATTCTACATCTGAAACAGGGATGATACAAATGGCCAAAAATGCCAAAAGGGGATTAAGAATTGAGACCGCAATCCACATATTTCGTAGTGTTTTGGCAAACACGCCTCTTTTCTGTTCCTCGACAAAATTAGAAGAGCTTTCAAATCCTGATATCCCCAACATAGCAGCTGAAAATCCAAAAAATATCGCCATCAATACACTTCCTTTTTTTGTGGGCAGATGAAAGTTGTTGTAAAGAATATCTAAACCATGTACTGAAATAAAATAGAAACATGTGCCAATAAGAAGTGCCATTGTTGCCAAATGAAATAAGAAAATTATTAAGGCAACCACTGCACTTTCTGAAATTCCTAAGATAGTCAAGCCTAAAAAAATTAATAGCAAAACAAATGTTGCAACATTAACATTGAAGTGCGGAAATATATGATGAAGATAGTGCATTGCCTCACTCGAAGAAATTACTGCTGTCGCCATATATGACAATATGGTGAGACAAGCGGCAATAGCCGCATTACTTTTAGAGGTCGTGTTAAGTAAAACATTATAAGCTCCCCCATTCAGAGGGAGTGCCCCAACTACTTCACCATATATCTTTCTAAATAAGAAAAGAACAGCAGCAACCATAAGAAGTGCAATCCATGCATATTGACCTGATGCCACAATGGCTAATGCTGATACATAAAGGCAAGACGATGTAATATCATTTCCGCAGATTGCTGTCGCATACCATTCTCCTAATTTTTTAGTCGACATAAAAATATTTTTTTGGGTAATATTAAAAAATATTCTTCAAAAAGGAAACCATTGTAGCCATCATTTCTGGAATTGATGTAAAAAGAATTTCCTTTTCCATATTTTTGCACAAAAGATATTTTTATGACAGAAAACTACAATAAGAAACCCATTGACAAGATTGTTTATCCTTTGCAGAGATTTATTCAGCAGGAAAAATCCGGCGGACTACTTTTGGGCATCAGTGTACTGATTGCACTCATTCTTGGCAACACTTCTTTGTCGGAAGGTTACCATCATTTTTTAGCTCATAAAATAGGATTAAACTTTGACGGCAAATCATTTTTGGATTTAAGCATTCATCACTGGATTAATGACGGTCTGATGTCTGTTTTCTTCTTTGTTGTAGGACTGGAACTAAAAAGAGAAATGATTGGTGGTGACCTTTCTAATCCTAGACAAGCTTTTTTACCTATAGCTGCAGCGATTGGTGGAATGCTGCTTCCTGCTCTTATTTATTTTGCTCTTAATCCCAATTCAGAAACCGGCAGAGGTTGGGGAATTCCAATGGCTACAGATATTGCGTTTGCTTTAGGTGTTCTCTTTCTTTTAGGAAAAAAAATACCTCTTGCGTTAAAAGTATTTCTTACCGCTCTTGCTATTGTAGACGATCTGGGAGCCGTATTGGTAATCGCTTTTTTCTATACCAATGAAATTAATATGACCTACCTTTTTATAGGACTGCTCATTCTTCTAATTATGCTTTTAGGAAGTAAACTGGGTGTTCGGTCTGTGCTTTTCTACGCCGTTTTTGGAATTTTTGGTGTTTGGGTGATGTTTCTTTTTTCAGGGGTTCATGCGACGATAGCTGCTGTACTTGCTGCATTTACAATTCCTGCAGATGTAAAGATTAAGGAAAATCTTTTTATAACAAAAATATACAATTATTTGGAGCGGTTTAAAAATATAGACCCTACAGAGAATACACCTACTTTAACCAATGAACAGTTACACGAGCTTGAAAAAATACACGAAGCAACGATTGCAGCCACTCCTCCACTACAAAGACTGGAACATGCTATGCACCCTTTTGTAACTTTTGTAATTATTCCAATTTTTGCTATAGCTAATGCCGGGATTTCGCTAAACATAGATTTTACAACCCTCTTTGACAATAATGTCGCCATTGGAGTTGCAGCGGGTTTAATTGTAGGAAAAGTACTTGGAGTTGTTCTTTTCAGCACTCTTATTATTAAACTTAAAATCGCAGAAGTCCCTAAAGGTATGACTTTCAAAAACCTTTTAGGATTAGGTTTTTTAGCATCAATCGGTTTTACAATGTCTTTATTTATTTCATCGTTAGCTTTTACATCTGAATTTTATCAGACTGAAGCCAAAATCGGTATTTTCGTAGCATCCATTATTGGGGGCATCATAGGATATCTAATTTTAAACACAAATAAAATTCGTGACAATGAATAGTTTTTTCAACTTTATCAATCTTCATAATGGAGAAGAAAGCAAATCAAAAGTTTTAGAAAATGTTACTTCAAACATTTCCTTTCGGGGATCAAATCTTTGGATTCTCGCTTGTGCCATTATGATTGCATCAATTGGCTTAAATGTTAATTCCACAGCTGTAATTATCGGTGCGATGTTGATTTCTCCACTTATGGGTCCTATTGTGGGAGCAGGTTTTGCTTTAGGAACTTTTAACTTTACGTTATTAAAAAAATCGTTTAAAAATTTATTGATTGCCACTGCTGTAAGTCTTAGCGTTTCTGCCTTTTATTTTTACATCAGTCCTTTTAAGGATGTTCAATCTGAACTTTTAGCCAGAACGGCTCCTAATATATACGACGTTCTTATAGCTTTCTTCGGAGGTCTTGTGGGAGTGATTGCGATTACCAGAGTAGAAAAAGGAAATCCGATTCCGGGTGTTGCTATTGCTACAGCATTGATGCCTCCACTATGCACCGCAGGTTATGGTATTGCAACTTTAAATCTCTCTTATTTCTTAGGTGCATTTTATCTGTATAGTATCAATTGTTTTTTTATCTGCATCGCTACTTTCTTTGTTGTTAAATACTTAAAATATCCTTCTGCACTTGTCGACAGTAAATATCAGAAAAGAATTCGCTACGGAATTACTACTTTAATATTTATTATGATTGTTCCTAGTTTTTATCTCGCATATAATCTTTACAACGAGAAGAAATTTACCAAGACGGCAGAACAATTTATCCAGAGAGAGTTTGACAACCATGGCTACACAGTAATTTATAAGAAGATTAATTACAATTCATCACCAAAAACTATAGATGTTGCATTCATAAATAAAAAATTTAGTGATCAGGAAGTTGAAGTTTACAATAAACTTTTAGCTGAAAACGGACTTACCAACACTGTTTTAAACATTAAACAGAACTCAACGGATTTAAAATCTGAGATTTTAAGCGAAATCAACAAAACAAATAATAACATATCTGAGAAAGACATCGCTATTTCAAAATTAAGAGAAGAGCTAGACTCTTACAAAATATCAGATTCTACTCTAGTGCAGGAAATAAAAATTTTATACCCAAATATTAAAGACATTTCCTACGGTAAAATTGAGCAATATCCGCAAACGGACAGTGCAAATCTACGATTTTTGGTGCTGTTCGATGGAGAAGATATTAATCAGGAACAATTAAAAAGCTGGCTTCAAAAAAGACTGAATCAAAATAATATTGAGCTTTTAAAAAAGTAGTTTTTTCCAAACGCTCAAGATTATTTCACTCTGAAAAATCAAAAATTTAATACAACCTACTGGCACAAAGTTTGAAACTTTAAAAATGATTTTTTTCATATTAAATTCTTCTAAATAATCTGTCAATTGCAAAAATGGCAGATTATTTTATTTTGTATATAATGATTACAATTGTTTCCATTTACATTTAGTCAATTCTACAATAAATAAATCGATGATGTATCGTCTTTATTGAACCGTTTTTAATTTAGTTTTTTTCTATTATAGGCACAAGATTTGTTTTTCACAGATTACATTTTTTCATCACAACTCAAATTTCCATTCAAATAATCCTCTTCATTTAGAAGCGGATTATTTTTTTATCTTTACTTTAATAAAAGTGATAATAGTCATAGATGAACAAATTCTTATTTCTTTAGGTGCTGAGCTAAAGCACTACGCTCCTGGCAACATCATTTTTTCTAACAATTCGTTCTGCAAGTATTATTTTCAAATAAAAAAAGGAACGGTAAAACTATGTAATACTGGGGAGGATGGTAAAGAGCTAGTACATGGCTTTCCATTTGAAGGTCATTGTTTTGGAGAAAGTTATCTTTTTACTGATTTGGCTTATGCAATGGATGCGGTGTCATTGGAACACGCTGAAATTTTAATATTAGAGAAAAATTCTTTACTTCAATATTTAGTTATTAATCCTACTCTAATTTTGAAGATTAACCAATACACTGCAGAGAGACTTCATTTCCGATACCTAATTTCTTCATTTCTCATTACATCAAATCCAGCGGTAAGATTAACAAAACTCTTTGATCATCTTAAACAATATTTTGGAAATATAGATCAATTTTCTTTTAAGATTCCATACACCAAACATCAGATTTCCTGCGTTACAGGATTAAGAACAGAAACAGTAATTCGGACTTTAAAAAAATGCAGGTGGAAAAAAAACTAAAAATTATCGAAAGTAAAATTTTTTATTCCTTCATTTTAGCATGTCATTTTATAACATACAATTAAATTTCAACTATAGCTACGAAATCTTTTTGCAGAAAAAAATGTCAAAAAAAATTCTCTTACAGTTAAATCATTATAAAAATCATGGGATAATTTTTGTTTGGTAAGTCAATACTCATTTTTTATTTTATGGAAAATTACTTGGTTATCTTAACAATTATAGGAATCGCTGGTTTTACTGTCACTTGGATGCCACAAATTTCAGAAAAGACCGGAATATCTTATTCGATATTCTATTTATTCGCAGGAATGATTTTGTATAGCATTTTTCCTGAAAAACTACCTGATCCTCTTCCTAAACATCATATTGATCTTACAGTTCATTTAAGCGAATTAATTGTTATAATTTCTCTGATGTCGGCAGGGATAAAACTCGACCAGCCTTTCGCTTTTAAAACTTGGCGCACTCCTCTGAAGTTAGTCAGCATAACCATGATTCTTTTGATAGCTTTTAGTTTCTTGGCAGGATATTATCTGCTTAATTTAACATTGGCCTCCGCTTTTTTACTCGCTGCAGCACTTTCGCCAACTGATCCTGTACTTGCTTCTGACGTGCAGGTAGGACCTCCCAACGATTCAGAGAAATCCAAAACTAAATTTATCTTAACTGCCGAAGCAGGATTAAACGACGGTATGGCATTCCCATTCGTTTGGCTTGCTATTATAATAGCTAAAAGTGGATCAATGACTGAACTTAATATCGTAGAATGGTTTTCGTATGATGTTATTTACAAAATTATTGTGGCAGTCGTTATAAGCTATTTATTAGGGAAAGCTGTTGGATATTTACTATTTACAATGTCGAAAAAATTTAAATCACTGAATACAAATGATGGTCTTTTGGCATTAACAGCAACGTTATCTGTGTATGGAATAACAGAATTTGCTCATGGATATGGGTTTATAGCCGTTTTCATATTTGCAATAACTTTAAGACATTACGAAAAAGACCATGAGTATCATAAAAAACTACATGCATTTACGGATCAGACAGAAAGATTTCTTCTCGCTTCTTTATTAATTATTTTTGGGGGTATGATTGTAAGAGGCATACTCAATTATTTAAGTTGGGAAACAATTCTGTTTTCTTTTCTATTTATTTTTGTTGCAAGACCATTATTCAGCTATATAGTAATTTTTCGCGAAAAATATTCTATAAGAGAAAAAAGAGCCATAAGCTTTTTTGGAATTAAGGGGTTGGGCTCAATATTTTACCTTGCTTTTGCTATAAAAGAGTTCAATTTTCCAAATCAAAACGAGTTATGGTCAACTGTTTCTTTCGTTATTCTTTTATCGATTTTATTTCATGGATTTACGGCTCCTAAAGCCATGAAAAAAGTAACAGAGACTTTATAGAAAAGCATTTTAACATTCACAAACAAATAAAGGACGCTTTTGAACGTCCTTTATTGAATTGAATAACAAATTTTATTAAATTGATGTATGTTAAATTATCATGTGAATCAGTTTCTTTCCCTCTCAAATTCCCAGGATCAGATGTATATTCTAAATGGTTTTGTTCCGATTTAGTTCCTCGAAACATTTTCATCTTCAGTTCGCCAACCTGACCTTCGTTAGGTATTTCTAAAATTCCCATAAGTTAATTTATTGCTTTTTTTGTTAGTTTTTCCGATAAACGAGCCGCAGCTTGAAGAATTGTGATTAAATTACTGTCTTATCATTAAAGTTATTCCCAAGAAATTAATTATTAATTTTTATAATGTATGTTTTGTGCTTTTACCTAATCAAACCACGTTCTTGGAATAAGTGCGTTATAAGTCTTTGGCTGATCAAAAGATCCTCTCCATTCCTCAACTAAATGTATATTAGAATCATCCCCCCACGTAGACTCTGAAGCGTGTTCAAGAATAATTATCTGCGTTTGAAAATTATTATTTTTCATGAATTCGCTACATGCTTTAAATATGAGTGTTGTATTTTGAATATCTTCTGATATTTTTTTCTTTTTATCTTTTTCAAGATTATCTTTTTGCAAATCTTTAAAATCCTCTGGAAAATAAACTTGACTGGGTTGATCAAGGACAAGTAATGATGGTATATAATTTTTTTTACCGGAGCTTGGAAGATTCAAAAAGTACTCATGTAAGCCAAGCATTGTAGCCAAGTGAAAACACATATGGTTAGCACCGCTGCCTAATTTATATAAAAAGTTTATATTTTTTGTTCTCGTATCTTCAATACGTATGCCTACGCTAACATCCGGATCTAATAATACACGTCGTTGTTCTTTATTTTCTATCGGAAGAATTTTAACATAATTTGCAATTGCATCTGATACCTTTTTTAAACAATGCTCCTTGTCAAATTTTTCTTTTAGTCCCCTTAATTTTTTTCTCTTGCCAGCTAATTCTTCTGCAATTTTTTCAAGTTCAATAACCAACTGTGCAGAAGGTGAAATTTTATCTAGATTTTCAAGTACATGTTCAATTTTACCACTGAATTCAAAAATATCCTGAAGTTTTTTATAATTTTTACGATCCTCATCTCTAAGAATTTGAATGTTGTTATCAATTTTGATAATTTCTCGTTCTTTACACCTGATCTTTTCCTTATAATCTCCTTTCTCTTTTTCAAAACTAAAACTTTCAGATCTTGAAGCTTCTAAAACTTTCTTGTTTTTTTGACTTTCATTTTGAAGACTAAGAAGCGTATTGATTGCTTTTTCAGATACTGAGTCACAAAATGGACATATATTAGTACCCTTTTGCTTTAGGAACCAATCTACTGGCTTAAGTCTCTTATCAATTTCAACAGCAACATTTTCAACATATTCAGCCTTAGAACGGTCAAATTGTTGTATTTTTTGCAATCCAACCCTAAGTTCATCAAGCTCCCTAGTGAATCGAATACGATCAATATCTAGCTCTTCCAACTTTTCCGAATACCTTACAGCTGAGCCCTCTTTAAAGAATCTATTGTTTTTTACATCTGAAACAATTTTTTTTAGTTCATTTTTTATCAGGTTTACACTTGCACTTTCTATACTAATATCGGCATTTGTCAATCCTAAATTAATCGCTTTGGAATAGTACTCATAAATGTCTGACTGCCAATTTTCATATTGTAAACGCAGATCCTCTAATTTCCTTGCTTTTTCTTTTTCTTCCCGCTCTAGTATATTGATTTCACTCTCTAAATTTAAAATTTCATATGATTTATATCCTAAAACTAATGGAAAAAGTGTCTTCAAACGACGTAAGTGCTCAAATGTATCAGTTTTATAAAATATTGTGGTAGGATTAGCAATAATGTTCTGTGGCTGGAACATAAATGCCGCCGTATCTCGAAAACTTGCTGGAGCATCATCTTTTTGATTTTCATTATTGATGGAAATGTTCTCAAATCCTGCTTTGACACTGAGATAATTTTTAACCTTATCTCTATTGGTTTTATATCTACCAGCTTCTTTGATCCATTCATTTGTGTTCAATGAAGGATTATCACCTTTTCCTTGTACATCATACATGTACATAACATCAGAAACTTTGTTATCATTTCCAGGACAATCTCTTGCTAAAAAAAGTGATTGGTCCCCGATGGATATATAAATAGCAAACTTATCTACCTTTTCTCTAATTGTTCCAACCGGTATATCACATTCACTACTACCAAGACAATAGTCAATAATAGAGATAATTGCCGATTTCCCTCTTTGACTATAACCAGTAATAACATTTACTTTGGATTCATCAAACTTAATAATTCTGGGGTTAAGGGTTTCGTCAAGTGGATATAGTAGTATATTTTTTATTTTTAATTTCATTAGAACCTAATATTTAGATCGTTTTGTATATTATTGTCGTGTTTTTTTGCGAAAATACAGCCTAATTTATAAGCACTATCCTGAATTTGCTTAACACTATCATAAGAAGTATTTGATGACATTGCAAGGACTAATTTTTTGGCTGTATAAGGTCTAAGCAAAATTATTAATCCATTCTCCTTATTAATACTCAAAATCTTTTTACTAAAGGCCAAATTAAGTGCATCAAAAGTTTGTACAGACATCTTCTCAGCTCTTTCCTGCAGACCAAGAAGTATCGAGTGCTCCTTCATTAAGGCAGTATACAATTCATTCGAGTTTAAAAAACTAAGCATGGCCGAATAATTATAAACTATAGGAAGTACAAAAAAAATATATTCAAGCCTAGGGAAGGTCATTTCACTTTTTCTATTTTTAGCTATCGTATGATACCCCAAAGTAAAGCTATGTAAAGCAATTACACTTAATGCGTCATTTTGCATTAACTCAAAAAGATTATATCCCTGCCCAGCTATTTGATTGCTGCTCATGATTTTTTATATTTAGATTCCCAGTCTGGATGCCAACCTATTTCAGGTATGTTCGATAGTTTTAAGAATGTACCGTTGCGGATATAGCTATTTGATGAATTAAATGAAAAACCATCTTGAAAATTGATCACCATATTGTTCATTATATTATCAAAAATCTTTATCGCCATTTCATTTTTCTCATTATCATCATACTCCTCCAATTCCTTAATAACAACAGTATCTACATAGCTCTGCCATCTATCCATACAAGATTTTTGAAACTCTCTGAAATCTGGTTCTGTAAAGTTACCTCCTCTCACGATGTGTGCCATTTCAATATCATGATATATAAAATCTAACACAGCATTTTCAATGAGCCGTTCCTTTGCAGATTGCTTACGATTGATGTCGGAGATTTGTGTCACAAATAGTTCTTTCTTAACTTCTGAAAGACGTTTCGCATCTATAGTTCCCAAATCATCTTTTTTTCTAAAAACTGAATTTACAATGGCCGGATTTGCATTTACAATTGATAATTTGGCATCAAAGTCCATTTTGGAAAAAGTCGCACCAATTTTAGTTCCCTGCAGCCATTTTGATTTACTTCCGTTGACTAGCCATCCATACATGGAGTCATATACAAAATCTTTTCTTGTTTGAGTAAAGTTATCTGTTGTCATATGAGTTGCTATAAAAAATCTATCCTTTAAGGACTCTTCATCTTCTATTTCAAGATTTTCCTTTACAATTCGAAAAATTTCTTCCTTAGAAAGTACAAACTCAATGAGCTTAATGATTGGTTTAATGGATTTACCTGCTTCGGCATTGGTAGACTGTAACGTTTTAAGTTTGCCTTTCTGATTCTTCAGAAGCTGTTTAATATCTTTTAGAACCTCATCGAAAGGTTTTGTTAAAATTTTTCTCAGCAAATAATCATCTGGAATTCTTTTATTTGTAGAACATACAAACTTTGTCGAATTATTAAAAATACCGCTATCAAGCTTTTCTATCCATATTTGTAAAGTTCTCCATAGTGATTTACTAGTATCTTCAAACGTAGTTCCATTAGGTGCAATACTATGTTTAGATTGTACAGTTACTAGAACAAGATCTTCGTCGTTCTGAATGGCAACATCATCAACTTGTTCAATGGATACAACATCGCTAGTATTATCTAGAGTGGCTAAAAGTACCAAAGCCTTTTCAAACTGAAAGAGAAAACCGGATATAGAACCAGAGGCAGAGTCGGTCATAGATTAAATATGGTTGTTAATTTTTACTAAAATAAATATTTTATAGATATTAGACAAAACTTCACTTCATTAAAGATCTTAAAGAACATTTCTAAATCAAAAAGTATTAATAAATGTAATAATTAAAATACCAAAGATAGCCTCTTCACTTCAATAGTGATTGCGGTTAACCATAGAACATTACAATATTCGAGAACTGATATGTAGTAAAATAACCTGCCTTACTATAGCTTTTAATAAAAGTATCAGTTAGCAAGATTAAAAGTAAAATCGTGAATTCGCTTTACTTTAGAAGGAATAATGCATAAAATCAAAATAAAAAATTTCGGTCCGATAAAGGAAGGATTTTAGGAGAACGATGGATGGATTGAGATTAAAAAAGTCTCACTCTTTATCGGAAACCAAGGCTCGGGAAAAAGTAGCCTGATTTTAAAGGCAAAAAAAAAACTCGAGTGAAATTGTTTGCTCGAGTTTTTATTTTTAAAGATTTGATAAACTGATGATGATTGCAATTCATTCACAAATTACCTGAAAATGTTAACAGTTTTTTTATGTGAATCAAGTTATTAAATAGTATTTAGGACTTTTAAAATATTGTCAATATCTTCTAATAAATGGTTTGGAAAGAGTCCTGTGTAGCTCACAAAACCGACATTAGAAGATTTTTTGCTTCTTTGTCGGTTTTTTCAATGTATAACTATCTGTTTTACTGTAACATACAAACTTCCAAAAATGGTTTGATGTTATAATTTTCAACAATAAAGCCTTTTTGGCTACCATCCACCCAATATATTGATTTATAATATTTTACATAAAAAAAAACAGCACTATTCATTTTAAAATAATGCTGTTTTTTTTGTTGACAAGACAGGATTCAAACAATCCTCAAAACTCCATCAAAAGGGAGAAAATGTAAAAGAAAAATTACGTTAAAAATTCTTTCAGTGTAATTCGGACCAATAAGTATAAGAATTCTAGTATTTCATTTAATTCTTCCTCATTTACTATTATTCCATTATCATATAATATTTTTAAAGCTTTTTCTACTGGAATCTTCTTTATATCGTCTAATAAATAATCGTAATCCTTGGAAACCATTTTCTGATATGCTTATATTAATTTTCCCGTAGTTCATTTAAGTAATATTTATTTTTTTAGGTAACTGTACTAGTCTTATTTAGGAGATAAATCCAAAATACATTATTACCATTTGGTATATAAAATCATAACTTAAATACTATCTAATACCTTCAAAATATTATCTATATCAGTTAATAAAGGTTTCGAGTCCTGTCGAGGTCACAAAAGCCCAAATGGCTCAATTTAGATTAAATTGGAGCCTTTTTTTTGGTTTTGATTCCAGAATAAGCCAAATCAGCATTTTTTATTATTTTAGTGAATCTAGGCTCAAAACAACATAAAAATAATTTTTAGTAAATGATACCATTTAAAAATAAATAAAATTCTCTTGATACATTAAAGTATATTAAAACCATAATTAAAAAAACTTCTAATACAGTTATCACAAAAGCAAAGAGTAAAGTTACATAAGCCTCATCTGCCTCCTAAGAAATAATTTTCGAATAATAAATCGCAACTAAAACAGCTCACAGAAGAATGAAAATAAACATTAAAGAAGATAATTGTCCCATTAGGATAATGCAGCCAATATGGAAATAATTATTGTCCATTCTAAAAGATAAATCTTTTTTTCATCTATTTTAATTATCTGACGCTTGAAAACTGTGGTTGGTAAAATCAGATAACATCATAGTCGTTCAAAGTTGTTACAAAATGATGATCAATAAAACTTTTAGAAGTCTTGCATAATTCCAACAATTCTTCATTGCTACAGTATTCAAAATTAAAATCGTCAGGAATATTAATTGTATATTCCGTTATTATTTCTGTATCAAGAAGATTAATTGCCATCAGATCATTAAGTGAATTAAGATGACTTTTTGCTTTAAGGAGAGGCATCATTTGTGAAACAGAATCCTTAAATTTATATAGCGTAATTGTTTTCATTGGAATTGATTATGAAGATTATATTATTTAACTAAAAAGAACAGAAACTTAAAAGCTCCTGCTCCTTTTTCTATCAAAACCTTTAAAACATATGTACTATTTTTCCAATTTTGATAAGATTCTTAATGAAAACTGATTGTTATTAAAGATTATAATAACTTTTTCACGGTTTTGTACCTATAGTTTACTTCTATTCAAAGATGCTTCTTTAATTAGATGAAAATCCTACATTCTTCTAGAATAGATTTACATAAATCACACTTTTTAAAGGTCTTCTAAATTTTTTAACCGCTTTTGTTTAAGCTGTTTATAAAAGGAAGGAGAAAGTCCTGTTATTTTTTTAAATTGATTGGAAAGATGCGCAACACTGCTGTAGTTGAGTTTATAAGAAATTTCGGTAAGATTAAGTTCATCATACAAAAGAAGCTCCTTTACCTTTTCTACTTTATTGATGATTATAAATTGCTGCAAAGTCATTCCCTTTACTTCTGAAAATGTATTGGCAAGATAGGTATAATCATACCTAAGCTTTTCACTGAGATAAACCGAGAAATTTTCTTTTGGAAGTGATTCGGAATAATGAATCATTTCTGTAACCGCATTTTTTATTTTTTCAATCAGAATACTTTTTTTGTCATCCAACAATTCAAGTCCGGTTTTAAGGAGATTTTCTTTTAACAACTGTCGCTGCTCAATAGTAATATCATCTAATATTTCTACAAGTCCTAAATCTACTACGGCATTTCTAATATTCAGTTTTTCAAGTTCTTGATGAACTACCATTTTGCAGCGCAGGCTTACCATATATTTTATGTATAACTTCATAATCCTTACCTGTAAATCGTCAGCAAAAAGTAGACATTATATAGTATAAAAGTTAAGGAGTGTTTTCAAAAAAAGAATTACATTTAATTATGGAAACACCTAAAAAGAAAAGTTCCGAAAAATTCGTAAAAGACATC
>NZ_MAUH01000025.1:0-36384 GCF_001693475.1 Chryseobacterium sp. CBo1 | reverse complement strand
CTCTCAATTTTGTGAGAATAAAATCGTAAATTGCATCTAGGTTATTCATGAATGTATTTGATTGGTAGTCAATACAATTTACAAATTTTTGTAACATGAATAACTTTTTTTATAATGCACTACGGGTTATTAGAGATAATTAATAGATATAAATCGTAACAAAAAGAGAGGCCGTAAGAAAGCCTCTTTTTTTATTCTCTGTCGAAACGAGCAAGTTTTTTATCGATCCAAATAGTGGCAAAAGGGAAAAAAGCAGCAATAAAAGCGAAAATGCTGTCTTCATCATCCCAGGAATAAATTTTTCTAGTAGAAGGCACAAATAAAAGGTATAACGTGAAAAATAATCCGTGAATACTTCCGATCGTACTGATATAAATAATGGCGAAAATGCTTTCAGGCTCAACCCTGATCCAGATCATCGCAGTAAACAAGAAAAACCAGGAAATTGCCTCCGCTAAACAGATCTGCTTAAACCATCTGATGATTTTTTCCTGAGAATATTTTGAGAAAAGATTTTCGAGAAACTCCATTACATTAAATCTTAATTTTGACTAACAACTAACAACTAACAACTAACAACTAACAACTAACAACTATTATTTGTAAAAACTACTCCCGTCCAGATACTCGAAAACTTCCGGAGGCAGCATTGGTCTTACATTTTTACCCTGCATAATCATATTTCTGATCTCAGTTGCCGATAGTTCGATAACAGGTGCTTTGATTAATGAAATGTTTTCATGCTGAAAATAATCCGAATCTTTCTTTTCACCTTCAAAGACTCTAGGATAAACAATAATGTGATGATTTTTCAGAAGAATTTCATAGTTTTTCCATTTATGAAGACTCTTCAGATTGTCTTCACCCATGATGAGACTAAAAGAATAATCAGGATGTTTCTCTTTAAGATAGGTTAAAGTATCAATTGTATAGCTCGGTGTTGGAAGAGAAAATTCGACATTGGAAGCACGCATTTGCGGATAATTCTTGATCGCCAATTCTACCATGTCGAGACGATTGTGATCATTTAATAATGATTTTTTTTCTTTAAATGGATTCTGAGGACTTACCACGAACCAAAGTTCATTCATATCCGAATTTTCCAGGATATAATTAGCCAATATCAAATGTCCGATATGGATTGGATTAAATGATCCGAAGAATAAACCGATTTTTTTCATTTTCATTATTTTTACCACGATGTTCACTAAGATTTTTTCACAAAGTGCACGGGTTTAAAAACTTCCATCTTTCAACACCCCGCTTTCATCAGAATGAAACTTCACATCTTTGATATTCAAACAATGCGTTACATTTCCTTTCCAATGATTTTCTTCGAGAGTAAATGCGATATCGAAACTTTTGGTTCTGAAATCATCGGCGTATTGGCCAAGTTTAAAACCAACACATTCAATATTTCTTCCGGTAGATTCCTGTTTGATGTAAAATTTCAGGTGATTGTTGTCTTTTCCCATCGTTTTTAGATAGCCGGAAATTTTCTGATTTTTTAAAACCAGATTGGGCTTCATATTGTGAGGTCCGAAAGGAGCAAGTTTCCTGTGGAAATTAATAAAATCTCTGTTGATTTCATCAATGTCAACATCGCAGTCAACCGTAATTGAAGGTTCTTTTTGATGGTCTTTTATTTTCTCGGCAACGATTTTTTCAAACTTAATTTTAAAATCTTCAAATTTCGATTTTTCCATTGAAAGCCCTGCAGCAGCGTGATGACCTCCGAATTTCAGGAAATATTCAGAACAGAGATCCAATGCTTCATGCACATCAAAATCCGAAACGGATCTTGCAGAAGCGACCATTTCACCGTTGTTTCCGTCAGTGAAAACCAAAGTTGGTTTGTAGTGTGTTTCTATTAATCTGGATGCAACAATTCCGATAACGCCCTTGTTCCATTCAGGATGGTAAACAATGGTAGAAAACTTTGTTTCCTGATGAGATTCAATAATCTGATTTAAAGCAGAAAGGGTAGAGTTCATATCGAGCTCACGACGTTCATCGTTGAGGTTCATAATGTCGTCTACAATCTGATGAGCGTGTTTCAGATTATCTGAAACCATAAGTTCCACAGCCGCTTTTCCATGCGAAATTCTTCCTGCAGCATTAATTTTTGGAGCAATTTCAAATACAATATTCGAAATTTCAAAATGAGAAAGCTTATCTTCCGGGATGAGAAGTCTCAGTCCCATATTTCGGGTTTTTCTGAGCATTTTTAAGCCCATTTTAGCCAAAACTCTGTTTTCCCCGGTCATTGAAACAATATCGGCAGCAATTGAAATAGCTAAAAGATCAGTTAGCTCAAAAAGCTCCTGTTCAGGAATTTTATAAATGGTGTTCAGACCCTGGCAAAGTTTAAAGCCTACACCACAACCTGAAAGTTCTTTGAAAGGATATCTGCAGTCGCTTCTTTTAGGGTCTAAAACCGCGGTTGCATCAGGAATTTCATCACCTGGTAAATGGTGATCACAGATAATGAATTCAATATCTTTGCTTTTGGCATAATTAATCATATCTAAAGCCTTGATACCGCAGTCTAAGGCAATGATGAGTGTAAAGCCATTTTCTTTGGCGAAATCTATTCCTTCCGTTGAAATTCCGTAACCTTCGGAATTTCTGTCGGGAATATAAAAATCTAGATATTTTTTATGAACGATTTTTCTTAAATAAAGATACATTAATGCGACAGCGGTAGTGCCGTCTACATCATAATCTCCGTATATTAATATTTTCTCTCCGTTTTCAATAGCAGTGGCAATGCGCTCTACGGCTTTTTGCATATCGGCCATCAGAAAAGGACTGTGAATATCATTCATGTTGGGCTTGAAAAACTCTCTCGCCTTCTGGTAATTGTCGATTCCCCTTAGAACCAATAATTTGGACTCAAAAGTTCCAAAACCAAGCGACGAACTCAATCCATCAACAATCTCTTCATCAGGTTCGGGTTTATAAATCCATTTTTGACTCATGTCACAAAAATAGGTAAAATTTATTTGAAAAGCTATTGGAAATTTATGCTTTAATATATTTCAATCTGTGCAGGAAGACAATTAATTTTTAGATGATATGATAAAAGTCTTTATGAATTATAGAATAAATTCTACATCCCGATAAAAGTCTTTTTTTCGAATTGTTTATCTTTGTTCCACAAATTATATAATATGAAAAAAATACTGGTTTCTGCACTTTTCATTGGTGCTTCAATGGCTGTTAATGCTCAAAAGATTAATCTGGGAAAAGCTGCTGGTGTGGTTTCTAAAGGTGCTTCTGCACTCACTTTCTCTAATGCGGATGCTGTAAAATTATCTAAAGAATCGGTGGATTATATGGATAAGAATAATCCTGTTGCAGGGCCAAAAGATCCTTATACGGTAAGACTAAACAAGCTTTTTGCAAAACACAAATCTCAGGACGGATTAAACTTAAATTATAAAGTTTACAAAGTTTCCGACATCAATGCTTTTGCTTGTGCAGATGGAAGTGTACGTGTCTTTTCTTCATTGATGGATGTCATGACGGATGACGAATTGCTTGCAGTAATAGGGCACGAAATCGGTCACGTAAAAAATGAAGATACAAAAGATGCTATAAAGTCTGCTTATCTCAAGGCTGCTGCGTTGGATGCTGCTTCATCTGCTTCGTCTACGGTTGCCAATTTATCTGAAAGCCAGGTAGGGAAAATGGCAAATGCTTTTCTGGATGCTTCACACAGCAAAAAGCAGGAAAATCAGGCAGATGATTATTCTTATGATTTTATGAAATCTAATAATTATAATGTTGTTGGGGCGTATACGGCATTTAAGAAACTGGCACTACTTTCAGAAGGAAGTACACAGTCTAAATTCCAGAAAATGTTTAATTCGCATCCGGACAGCAACAAAAGAGCTGAAGCGATTAAGAAAAGAGCTGAAAAAGATGGTCTTTGGAAAGATCCCGGAACAGTTTCTTTGCCTAAAACTAAACTTACAAAATAGTTTTAAATGAATAGATGAAAATCCTCAAAAATAATTTTTGAGGATTTTTATTTAAATTCAATCTTTGAAAAATTCATATTTATTGACAAAAGAAATTTCAGAATCAATTTTTCCGTTGATTGTACGGGTCATCTTTACCGGAATATAATAGTTGTCGAGCTCATATTTTTCGGATATTTTTTCATTTTCACTTTCACTAAAGCTATTATCAAAAACCAAAGTTTTACCAAAATATTTTCTTTCTTGTTTGAAATGAAATTCCATGTTCACAGTTTCGATATTAGTGAATGAATTTTCTTTAAATTCAACAGTTGTTTGGGTTAGGTTCTTTTCATCATCATATTCTTTGGTAATTTTGTAATTGCCTTTGTATTCAATAAAATAAGAATTCGAATAATTAATTGAATTTTCATCAAACGCAGTTTTGGAGACCAGTTGATTTAAAGAATTAAATTTATAAACAACATGAAATTTTTGTTCTGACTCCTGATTTTTAAAGAAAGCACTCACTTGTTTTTTATCAAAATCATATTGATAAACAAAATAATTATAGTCGTTGTTTTTATCAACTTTAATAACATTTTTATCATTGTCAAAGTCATTACTAGTAACTAAATTTTCAATATATCTCCAAGGATTATTGTTGTTGCCTTCGGCTGGAATTCCTTTTGTTTTTACCAGAATAAGATTTCCTTCTGAATCGTAATTGTATTCATTTTCGCTTGATCCTGTATTAGAATTTAAGACAATTGTTTTTATTATCTGATTTTTATTATTGTAAAAATTCCTTTCTATAATTGTTAAATATTTACCATTCCAGTTTTCACTAACAAATTGTCGATAATATTTGAAGATCAGATTACTATTTCTATCATATTCCAGAATATTTAAATATTTATCATTGCTTTTCTGTTCAAATCTTTTCAATTTTTTTGGTAAGGTTTCCTGAGTGAAATTTACGTTATAAGGCAAATTGTATGAATTTGAAGTCATCATCACATCATCATACTCAGGCATATTCAGTTTTATTTTTTCCTGACAAGATAACAGTGCGGAGATGAAAAGAAAATAGAATAAAGTAACTTTCATTTTTTTCTTTAAAAATATAAAAAACCTCAAATCACTTTGAGGTTTTTTATAAATTAATGTTTCTTAGAATTAAGCGTACATTTTTTCTCTTAATTCTTTTACTTTTTTATCAGCAAGATATTCATCGTATGTCATCTCTCTGTCGATGATTCCGTTTGGAGTAAGCTCGATGATTCTGTTACAGACTGTTGAAAGCATTTCGTGGTCATGAGAAGCCAATAAAAGATTTCCTTTAAAGTTCGATAGTGAGTTATTCAATGTCGTGATGCTTTCCAGGTCTAAGTGATTGGTAGGTTCATCTAATAAAAGAACGTTTGCTTTCTGAAGCATCATTCTACTGAACATACATCTCATTTTTTCACCTCCTGAAAGTACTTTACAAGATTTCAACGCTTCATCACCGGAGAATAGCATTCTTCCTAAGAATCCTCTTACGAATTCTTCGTGACGCTCTTCATCGTTTTTCGTGAATTGTCTCAACCAATCTACCAAGCTTAAGTCTTCCTGGAAGAAGTTTGTATTGTCCAAAGGCATATGAGATTGGTTTGTAGTAACTCCCCAAGCAACAGTTCCTTTGTCTGCTTCTGTATTTCCGGCCAAGATTTCGAAAAATTCTGTAATTGCCAAAGAGTTTTTAGAAATTACAGCAACTTTATCACCTTTTTTTAGATTTAAATCGATGTTTGAAAATAATAACTCTCCGTCTTTTGTTTTCTCAAGACCTTTCACATCTAAGATCTGATCTCCAACCTCTCTTTCAATTTCGAAAATAATTGCCGGATACCTTCTAGAAGAAGGTTTAATATCATCGATGTTCAATTTATCGATCATTTTCTTTCTTGCAGTTGCCTGTTTAGCTTTTGCAACGTTTGAGCTAAATCTAGCGATGAAGTCCTGAAGTTCTTTCTTCTTTTCTTCCGCTTTTTTATTAGCCTGAGCTCTTTGTCTTGTTGCTAACTGAGAAGCTTGGTACCAGAAAGAGTAGTTACCTGTATAAAGATTTAATTTAGCATAATCCAAGTCACCGATGTGCGTACAAACTGTATCTAAGAAGTGACGGTCGTGAGATACAACGATTACCGTGTTTTCATAGTCTGCCAAGAAATCTTCCAACCAAGAAATAGTGTCAATATCAAGGTCGTTCGTAGGTTCATCCAGAATAAGTACATCAGGATTTCCGAAAAGCGCCTGAGCCAAAAGAACTTTTACTTTGTCTTTGTTTTCAAGCTCGCTCATCATTTGCCAGTGCATGTCGTCTGTTATACCCACGTTTGAAAGCATGGTTTGAGCATCAGATTCTGCAGTCCATCCTCCCATTTCGTCGTAGATTACACCTAGTTCACCTGCTTTAATCCCGTCTTCATCAGAGAAGTCTTCCTTGGCATAAAGCGCGTCCATCTCCTCTTTTATCTCGAATAATTTTTTATTACCTCTCAAAACCGCTTCAAGTACCGTATATTGGTCGTAAGCAAAGTGATCCTGCTCAAGAACTGACATTCTTTTTCCAGGTTCCAAAGATACGTGTCCTGTTGTTGGGTCTTGTTTTCCTGTTAATATTTTAAGGAATGTAGACTTTCCTGCACCATTTGCTCCGATAATCCCGTAGCAGTTTCCTTTGGTAAACATAATGTTTACCTCGTCAAAAAGAACTCTTTTCCCGAATTGTAAAGATAAGTTAGATACTGTTAACATATAGTTTTGTAAATTTGGCGCAAAAATACGAAAAGAATTTGGGTAAATGATAATATTGTAATACTCAAGTTTTTATATGAAAGCAAATTTTGTATTTTTAATAACAAAATTTAAGAATAATGAAGATTGAAAAAACAGTCAGAATATTAAATAAAAGAGCACGCTTTGAATATGAAATTCTCGAAGAAATAGAAGCCGGAATGGTTTTGACAGGTACGGAAATCAAATCGCTGCGTATGTCTAAGGCATCGATCACAGAGTCTTTTTGCCAGTTTATTGAAGGGGAATTATACATCATTAATATGATGATTGATGAATACAAATTGGGAACTTTTTATAATCATAAAACAAAAAGGGAACGGAAGTTGCTCTTGCACAAAAGAGAATTGTTAAAATTTGAAAAAAAGCTTAAGGATGCAGGAAACACAATTATTCCTTTAAAACTTTATATTAATGAAAGAGGCAAAGCTAAAATTATTATCGCTTTAGGAAGAGGTAAAAAACTCTTTGATAAAAGGGAGGCCATAAAAGATAGAGAAAATAAACGAAACCTCGATAGAATATTAAAGAAAAGTTAAAAATCATCCTGAAAACTTTGTTTATAAAGAAAAATTATATTTATTTTGCAATATCAATTATTTAATCATTTAATTCTATGAAAAATCTAAAATTAGGAATTTCAGCATTGGCGCTTACAGTTGCCTCTACTGTTTTCGCTCAGACTACCAACAATCCGTGGATGATCGGAGTTGGTGCTCATGCGGAAAACCATAAAGCACAGGCAGGTAATTTCAGCAATACCTTCTCTGCTTCTAATTTGACGAAGACTATGTTCAATATGGACAACTTCTCAATTACACCTCCATTATCTAAATTAACAGTTGCTAGAAACATCGGTAAAGGTTTAGTTATCGACTGGCAAACTACTGTAGGTAATGTTGAAAACCAGAGACTCAATATGGGTAAAGAATTCATGTTGATGACAGGTCTTGGTTTCCAGGCTAAAGCAGCAGGTCTACTTTGGAATGAAGAATCTTGGTTCGATCCTTATTTAAGAGTAGGTGCTAATTATTTAAGACATGATTATACATCTCTTTCTTTCCCAAGAACTGATGTTAACGGAGTATCTGTTACAAACGGTGAAAATGGAAATGAGCAAGGAAAAGCAAATCATTTCGCAGTTGCAACTGGTGCTGGTGTTAACTTTTGGTTAACTAAGAACTTCGGTTTAGGTGTTCAGGGAGATTATGTTTCAACTCCAGGTGATAAAGCTAATTATGCTAACTTCTGGCAAGCTTCTGCTTCTTTGAACTTTAGATTCGGAAACAGAGACAGAGATAAGGATGGTATCTTAGATAAAGACGATTTATGTCCAGATACACCAGGATTACCAGAATTCCAGGGATGTCCTGATACAGATGGTGACGGTGTTCCAGATAAAGACGATCAGTGCCCAGAAGTTGCTGGTCCGGTTGAAAACAACGGATGCCCTTGGCCAGATACAGATGGTGATGGCGTAATCGACAAAGATGACGCTTGTCCATCAGTTGCAGGTCCTGCGGAAAACAACGGATGTCCTTGGCCAGATACAGACGGTGATGGTATCTTAGATAAAGATGATGCATGTCCTACAGTTCCTGGTGTTCCAGAACACAACGGATGTCCTCCTCCAGCACCAGTAGAACCAATTGATGTAGTTATTACAAGAGAATTCAAAGATCTATTGTTTGACTTCAACAAAGCTACAATCAAACCAGAATCTAATGGTAAATTAGAGACTGCTGCTAAGATTATTAAAGACGCTCCTGCTCAGAATTTCGTAATCATCGGTATGACTGATAAGAAAGGTAGCGAAGCTTATAACTTGAACTTATCTAGACAAAGAGCTGCGGCAGTAGTTGCTGCTTTAGAAGCTAGAGGTGTTAGCGGATCAGTATTGAAATCTATCGGTATTGGTGAGCAAGAAGCTACAGTTCCTGAAACAGCTTCTGATGCTGAAAGACAAGCAGACAGAAAAGTTGTTGTAAGAGCGATCTCTGGATCAGAGTGGGAAACTTACAAGAAGTCTGACTTACCAACTAAAAAAGCTCCAGCTAAGAAAAAAGCTCCAGCTAAAAAAAGAAAATAATTAATTTTTCTAAATAATAAATACCTCCGGTTTCCGGGGGTATTTTTTTTGTTGTTGATTTTGAGTATTTTTGTCGAAATTTAAATCTAAAATGGGAAGAGCGTTTGAATATAGAAAAGCTTCTAAAATGGCTCGTTGGGATAAAATGGCCAAAACTTTTTCTAAAATAGGAAAAGATATTGCATTAGCTGTAAAAGCAGGTGGAGCCGATCCGGAATCGAATCCGGCATTAAGAAGATGCATCCAGAATGCGAAGGGTGCAAATATGCCAAAAGATAATGTAGAAAGAGCGATCAAAAAAGCAAGTGGTGCTGATGCTGAAAACTACGAAGAGATCACTTATGAAGGATACGGTCAAGGTGGTGTTGCATTTTTTATAGAGTGTACAACAAACAACACGACAAGAACTGTAGCTAATGTAAGGGCAGTTTTCAATAAATTTGATGGAAACCTTGGTAAAAATGGTGAACTAGCTTTCATCTTCGACAGAAAGGGGATTTTCACAATCGATTTGGCTCAGATCAAAATGGAATGGGATGATTTCGAAATGGAAATGATCGACGGAGGAGCTGAAGATGTTGAAAAAGATGAGGAAGAAGTAATGATCACGACTGCATTTGAAGATTTCGGTTCTTTATCTCATAAATTGGATGAGCTTGGAATTGAAGTAAAAAGTGCAGAGTTGCAAAGAATTCCAAACAATACGAAAGAGGTTACGGTAGAGCAGTTTAAAGCAAACATGAAAATGCTTGACCGTTTCGAAGAAGATGATGACGTTCAAAACGTTTATCACAATATGGAAATTACAGACGAGCTTTTAGAATCTCTTTAAAAAACAACTCTGTTTGTGGCAGAGAGAAATTTATCGCCACGAATACACGAATTAATATCATAACCCTTACTCAAAGATGTAATGATATTAATTCATTCGTGTATTCGTGGCTTTTTTATACAGTACAGCAACAAAAATAATATAGCATTCATATACAGTTAATTTTCAATTAGTTTCTTTGCAAAAGAATCAATTGTGAAATCGCCATACTTGGTAAATAGAAATACTAATTGACATGGCGATCACTTTTGATCATTAGTAAGATAATTGCTGCAAATGAAAAGAAACGTTGAATTGGTTGTTATTTCGGATGTACATTTGGGAACTTACGGATGTAAGGCTAAAGAGCTTCTAAGGTATCTAAATTCTATTCAACCGAAAATATTAGTTTTAAATGGTGATATTATCGATATATGGCAGTTTAAAAAATCTTACTTTCCTAAGCCTCATTTGAAGGTGATCAAAAAGATCATTTCATTTGCAACTAAAAACACAAATGTCTACTATATTACCGGTAATCACGATGAAATGTTCAGGAAGTTTACCGATTTCGAATTAGGTAAGCTGAAAGTCTGCAACAAACTCTGTCTGGATATTAATAACAAAAAAACGTGGATCTTCCATGGGGATGTCTTCGATGCATCGGTTCAGCATTCAAAATGGATTGCAAAGCTGGGCGGAAAAGGCTATGATCTTCTCATTGTCATCAATAATGTTGTCAATTGGTTTTTAGAAAAAATGGGTAAGGAAAAATACTCATTTTCAAAAAAAATCAAGAATAATGTGAAAAAGGCAGTCAAATATATTGGCGATTTTGAATTAACAGCCTCCGAATTAGCGATCGATAACGGATATGATTATGTGATTTGTGGACACATTCATCAACCACAGATGCGGGAAGTTGTTAATAAAAAAGGTTCATGTACTTATTTAAATTCCGGCGATTGGATTGAAAATTTATCGGCTTTAGAATTTGACCAGAATGAATGGAAAATTTTTCACTACGAAGACCACAAACATTTGCTGAAAGATGATGAATCTGAAGAAATTCAGGATATTAACAATTCTGATCTTTTGAAAATTGTAACCCAGTTTACTTAGTATGAAAGTATTGTACGCATTTCAGGGGACAGGAAATGGGCATGTCGCAAGAGCACAGGAAATTATTCCGATCCTTAAAAAATATGCTTCAGTCGATACGCTGATCAGCGGCCATCAATCTCAATTAAAAGCTGATTTTCCAATTAACTTTCAACATCAGGGTATTTCCTTGCTTTATAACAAGACAGGCGGAATTTCATATAAAAAGATTCTTTTCAGGAATAATTTTCTTGCAGCATTTAAAACAATTAAAAATATTGATTTAAGCAGGTATAATCTGATCATTAATGATTATGAACCTTTGACGGGTTGGGCTTGTAAAATGCAGAATTTAAACATGATTGAGCTGAGTCATCAGGCTTCGATGAGTTTTAAAGAAACCCCAAAACCTTCAAAAAAAGATTTTTTCGGAGAATTAATTTTAAAATATTATGTTCCGAGTGAACGGAAAATAGGTTTTCATTTTGAAAATTATCATCCGCAAATTAAAAAACCTGTTATCAGAAGAAAAATCAGAAGCCTGAGTCCTGATAAAAAAGGTTTTTATGTAGTTTACCTTCCGAGTTTTTCAGATGAAAATATCATTAAAGTTTTAAGAGAAATTCCTGTAGAATGGAAAATTTTTTCGAAATACAGTAAACTTCAGGTGAAGATAAAAAATGTTGAGGTTTTTCCTATTGACGAAATGCAATTTTTAAAATCATTCGAAAACTGTGACGGAATTCTTTGCAATGCAGGTTTTGAAACTCCTGCCGAAGCACTTTTCATGGATAAAAAGCTGTTTGTCATTCCCATTCACAATCAATATGAACAGGAATGTAATGCTGCAGCTTTGGATAAAATGGGAATTTCCAATTCTAAAATTTTAGATGTGGAGGAAATTAAAAAATGGGTAGCATCTGATCTTCATTTCAAGGTCAATTATCCTGATGATATTGAAGATATTTTGCTGAATGAAGTTTTAGTTCTGTAGAAAGATATCTTCCACATCATTCATTCTTCTCATTACAGCCCTTGCGTAAGAACAGTGCGGATACACTTTCCAATTGTTTTCTCTTGAAAATTTAATAGCTTCTTCCACTAAAAACTTTCCCATTCCGCGACCTTCAAATTCGGGATGTACCAAAACGAATGAAATAATCAGTTTCTGATCTTCGGGAAAAATAGTGTAAGTCAATCTTCCGATTTCTTTGATTTCATTGTTAAGGGTAATAACTCCGCCGTTTCCTGATTTATTATTTTCGAATCTCATAGCTTATATTTTAATTGAAATTAAAAATACAAAAACTGCACCGTGAAAGTTTTGATCTAAATCAAGAAATAAATCATGAATGGACAATTCATTTTTAAAAATTATATCTTTTTAAAAGAAAATGCCAAATATTCCGTTTAATTCTTAAATTTGGTCAATGCAAAAGTATCTTTATCTTATCATTATATCATTGTGTCTTGTAAGTTGTTATACTTATCAGGTGAAAAAACCTGTAGATCCGGCAATTGACAATAAACAAAATCCTAAAAATAATGCTGCAGTTGCTAATAATACTGCTCCGGGACAGAAGGATGTACAACCAACACCTGCTCCGATCAATGTTAAGGAAAAACTTGCACCAAATAAAAACGTAAGAATTGATGTTGGTGGTAAGAACTATAAAGTAATTGTTGACCGTTGGGAAAGTGATAGTCTTGTCGCACACCCGGTTCGTCAACCAGATAAAGTTCTGAAATTCCACAAGGATCAGATCAATGCTGAGAGAATTGCTGAAAAACGATTTTCACAACCCATCGCCGATATTATTACGGTTGCAGCTTATGCAGGAATTGGTGTCGGGATTTGGTCTCTTCTGCAGTAGTTTTTAAATTTAAACAGATTTAAAAATAAAGAATTGACGATTGATTAATTGTCTTTTCCGGTGTAATAATTATAATCTTTAATAATAATTCCAATAAACTGTCTTTCGGTCATTTTTGTAGGATCGATTTCAAGCTTAAGAATGCTTTTTATTTTTTCTGAAAGCTTTGTAATGACTTGTCGGTCATCTACGCTAAGTGCTTTTATATAATTGTCTTTGATGATTCTCATATCATTATCACTCAAACCAATCACCTGCGGAAAAGAGGGAATATAATCTTCGTGAATATTTTCCAGAATTGTGTGAGAAATATTGATGTTGTTTTTTAGGGAAATAACAGCTGTTCCGGAAGCAATATCTCCCAATCTCTGATTATTTTTAGAAATGATCATAGAAATTAAACCCACCACTCCTGCGAAAGTAGTATCGATTAATCTGAAAACCCAGCGGATCAGATAATCTCCGAAACTTGCCTGGTAACCGTCTATTTTCACCACCCGAATTTTCAATAGTTTTTTTCCTGGTGTCTGACCTTCCATCAGGCTTTCCAAAACAACAGGGTAAATAGAAACGGGGAGCGTAATGGCGATATAAACAGCCATTTGAGACCATTGATCCAGCCCATCCAAAAGGTATCCCAAATTTAAAATACTGAAGAAAATATAAAATGCGGCAATGATGTATGCGACTTTGATTGCACCATCTATAATGTATGCCAGAATCCTTTCTCCAATACTTGCAGTGATAAAATTAATATTTACATTTTGAGAGGTATTTATCGCAATTTGAGACATAATTTTTATTATTTTAGCCTTACAATATGAGAGAGGTTTATTTCATTAAACAAAATAAAGAAAAATGGTTGGGAATTGAGCAGGTTGTTCAAGGGAAAATTAAAAAAAATCCTGATGACCTGTCTTCGCTGTATATCAACCTTGTGAATGATCTTTCATTTGCACAGACTTATTATCCTAAAAGCAATACTGTTGTTTATTTAAATCATCTTTCATCCCAGATCTTTCAGAAAATTTATAAAACCAAAAGAGTTGAAGAAAACAGGCTGGTTTACTTCTTCAAAACTGAAGTTCCGCTTATTGTTTACGAATACAGAAGGTATCTTGTTTATTCATTTCTATTCTTTATATTTTTTATGCTGATTGGTGTTCTTTCGGCGATTTACGATAAAGATTTCGCCAATCTTATTCTGAGCGAAGGTTATGTGAATATGACCATCGAAAACATCAAAAACGGAAACGCAGTCGGTGTTTATCAGGATGGCTCGACTTGGGGGAGTACCATCGGAATTACATTCAACAATATTCTGGTCGGCGCAAAACTGTATATCTACGGAATTACCTGCGGACTTGGAACTTTATATCTTTTGATGCAGAATTCTATTATGGTAGGAACTTTCCAGTATTTTTTCTACGAACATGGAGCTTTGGGAGACAGTGCAAGAGGAATCTGGCTTCACGGAGCGTTTGAGATTTTCAGCATGGTGGTCGAAGGGATGTGTGGTTTGATTTTGGGAACTTCCATACTTTTTCCAAAAACGCTTTCAAGATTTAATTCATTTAAAAACGGATTCAAAAATTCATTTAAAATATTTTTAAGCACAATTCCATTTACAATTTGTGCCGGAATTATCGAAGGTTATGTGACAAGACATGCGCTAAAAATGCCGTTGGTTCTTAATCTGATCATTATTTTCGGCTGTCTCGGAATTATTGGCTTTTATTATTTTATCTATCCTCATATTGTTAACCAAAGAGTAAAAAAACAGATCAATGATGCAATTTTATAAAAAAAGAGATTTCGGAGCGTTTATTAGTGACAGTTTTGCGTTCTTCAAACAATATGGCAAAAACTATTTCAAAAATTATATTCTGCTGAACGGGCTTTTGATGATTGTGATGGTTGCCATTTTTATTTTCGGCTACAGAGAGTTATTTATGCAGATTTTTGGTTCGAATATGAGCGGGGAAAGCTACTATTTTGAATCATATTTTGAGAATAATATGGGAATGTTTATAGTGGTCGGAATCGTTACTTTTTTGCTTTTTATGGCATTAATGATTGTCAATTATCTTTTCCCGGTTTTTTATATGAAAAGACTTTCAGACGGACAAACTACCATTAAAACGGATGATATTCTTGCGGATTTTAAGCAGAATTCAGGTAAAATTGGTAAACTTTTATTAGGTTTAATATTTATTGTCATGCCTTTGGCAACCATTATTGTTGGGGTTTCCTATGCTTTAATTTTTGTCGTTATAGGTTTTTTTATTTTGCTGCTTGTTTTCCCGGTTGTCATCAATATCATTAACTTTTTAATGTTTGATTATTTCAACAGCAGCAGAGGTTTTTTTGAAAGCTTAAGCTATTCCATCCGTTCTCAGTTTTCTTACGCAAATAACAGGGAAGGATCGCCTTACTGGAAATATTGGGGTGCAACTTTGGTTCTATTGATTATTTTGTACGTCATTACCACCATTTTTACCATGATTCCGATGATACTTTTCATGTTGAATCTTTTTACCACTGCGCCTGACGGAAATTTTGAGCAAAATCCTTTTACAGGTGGTTTCGGGGTGCTGATTTTTGTATTGTACGGAGTATCTACATTAGTTTCGTTTTTCCTTTCAAATCTGTTGTATGTCAATTCAGGATTGATGTACTATGACAGCAGAAGAGATTTTCATCAGAAAGTAGAACTCGAAGAAATTGAAACGATTGGCGTCAATGAATAAAATTCTTCTTTTTTTATTGATAATAATGAATCTTGGGTTAATAAAAGCTCAGGATTATGAAGACGATTTTTACATCGAAGATACTGTTGTGACTGCACATTACAAGAATATGTATGTTGCAGATTCTGTTTTAAAAGCAAACCCTCAAACAGAAAATACAGTTTTCCCGAAAAAGTTTAAAGAAAATCTCCCTTCGAGATATAAAGGAAATGAGTTCGACTATACGACTTCAAAGCCAAGAGAATCATTTTTTGAAAAGCTTCAGCGCAAAATAATTCAGCTTATCCGTGCTATTTTTGGGGATACAAGTATGGAAACTTCATCACAGATTACGAATGTCGTTATCAGACTTTTTGCGATACTTTTGGTTGGTTTTCTATTGTATTTTATCATTAAATTTTTAATTAATAATAATGGTTTAAGGTTTTTCGGAAAGAAAAATAAGAAAGTGGAAATCAACGATGAAGAGCTTCATGAAAATATCCACGAAATCAATTTTCCGCAAAGCATTGCAAAGTTTGAAAATGACAGAGATTACCGTTCTGCAGTACGTTATCAGTTTCTTTATATTCTTAAAAAATTAAGCGATAAAAAACTTATCCTCTGGAATCCTGAAAAGACAAACAAAGACTACGTTTCTGAATTAAAAGCGAATCATCTGAAGAATGATTTTTATAATCTTTCCTACATTTTCGATTACGTTTGGTATGGAGAATTTAGTATTGACGAAAATAGTTACAACAAATTTAAAAACCAGTTTCAGGGTTTTAAACCATAATAATCTTCTTTAAAAATGAATAAAACTTTCAAAATATATGCTGTTATTTTCATCATTATCATGGTGATTCTTGCATTGTTTGAAGTAAACAAAAAGGAAGTTACAGACTGGCGCAAAAATTTCGACGTTAATCAGAAATCTCCTTTTGGGCTTTTCGTTTTTAATAAAGAAGTGAAAGATCTTTTTAAGAATAAGCTGTCTAAAATTGATGTTGCTCCTTATGACTATTATACTGAAAAAAGTAGAAAACCACACAATATTCTGGTCATAGAAAGCGAAATCGACCCAGAGTCGTGGAAGAAAATTTTAGATGAAGTTTCCAAAGGTTCCGATGCAATGATTATTGCAACACGGCTTCCTAAAAATGTTTCAGATTCAATTGGTTTTTATGGTTCTAAAATTTCCTATGAAGACCAAAATGTTTTAAAGCTAACCGATAAAAAATATCAGAACGATTTTATTAAGCTAGATAAATTTCCATCAGGAAGAGGCTTTTCTTACATCAAACCTAATGTTCAGGTTTTAGGAAAAACTGTTGAAGAAAATAATGAAGACCAGGCAAACTTTATCAAAGCACCTTTCGGGAAAGGAAATGTTTACGTGCATTGCGAACCGCTTTTCCTGACCAATTATTATCTGCTGAAGTCTGGAAATGTAAGATATGCTCAAAGTGTTTTTTCTTACCTGGAAGATAAAGAGACTTTGTGGTTTGTTGAAAGTAATACCAGAGAATCTAGTTTTCTGTTGAGGTTTATTCTTTCTAATCCGCCTTTGAAATACGCTTGGTGGGTATTTTTAGGAGGAATGGTTTTGTTTATTTTCTTTAATATAAAACGAAAGCAGAGAATTGTTCCCATCATTGAACCACTAAAAAATACTTCGGCTGATTTTGTGAAAAGTATCGGAAATCTTTATCTGCAGGAAGGTGATTTCCATGATATGATGGCAAAAAAAGCACAATATTTTTTAAATAAAGTAAGAATTGATCTTTTGATTGATACCCAGAATCTGGATGACGAATTTGCAAAAAAACTTCAGTTAAAAACCGGAAAACCAGCAGAAATGATTAACGAAGCCATTGATTTAATCAAGAGAGCGCAAGATCCTTATGCAAGTGTAATGAAAGAAGATTTGGCACGTATTAACAAGCTTTTAGACGATATTTTAAAATAGAGATTTCGGAAGACTCCGTAGGAGTCTGACCTTTGTATAAGAATTGGGATTACAAAATATGAGCTCCGTAGGAGCGAAACTAAAGACAGAAATTTGAAATAATGGCGAATACCTATTCACAAATTTATATTCAACTGATTTTTGCTGTAAAAGGTAGAGAGCGGTTGATTCGTGAAGAAAACCGCATTCGCTTAGAAAAATATATTAGCGGAATTATTGATAATAACCATCAAAAGCTGTTGGCTGTTTACGCAAATCCAGACCATATTCATATTTTAATAGGATATAATAATTTGAATGTTCTTATACCAAATCTTGTGAGAGATATAAAATCTAATTCTTCAAAACTAATTAATGATGAAAATTGGTTTTTAGGTAAATTTCACTGGCAGGAAGGTTATGGTGCATTTTCGTATTCTAAAAGCCAAATTGATTCGGTGATTAAATATATTTTAAATCAGAAGAAGCATCACGAAAAACAATCTTTTAAAGAAGAATATATTGAATTTTTAACCAAATTTGAAATTGATTATAAGAATGAATATGTTTTTGAATTTTATGATGATTAAGGTGTCGCTCCTACGGAGCTCCGCAAAATAACATAAAATCTCCTAAAAAGGTGGAGTTCGTCATTCTTAAAACTAAATGGGAATATTTGCTTTCGAGGAGGAAGGCTCCGTAGGAGTCTGACCTTTGCAGAAAAAAATAAGAAGTGAAAGTGAGCTCCGTAGGAGCGAAACATTTTTTCAAAAATAAAAACAAAACAATATGGAAAATAACGAAGAACAGAATGTAGAATTTCAAAGTTCGATCAACCTAAATAAAGAACAAAAAACTCAGGACGAATTTCAATCAAGAATTGATATGATCGATCTTCGTGAGAATTTAAATAAAGTAAAAACGGAAATCGCAAAAGTAATTGTCGGTCAGGAAAATATGGTTGAGCATCTTTTAGCTGCTTTACTTTCCAACGGTCACGTTCTGATTGAAGGAGTTCCCGGGGTTGCGAAGACGATTACGGCAAAATTATTATCAAAAACGATTGATGTAGATTTCAGCAGAATCCAGTTTACGCCGGATTTGATGCCTTCCGATATTTTGGGAACATCGGTTTTCAGTATGAAAAATTCAGAATTTGAATTTAAAAAAGGTCCTATTTTCTCGAGCTTTATTCTGATTGATGAGATCAACCGTTCTCCGGCAAAAACTCAGGCTGCTTTGTTTGAGGTAATGGAAGAAAAGCAGATTACTATCGACGGAAATCGTTATGAGATGGAAGAACCATTCCTTGTAATCGCCACCCAAAACCCAATTGAGCATGAAGGAACGTATAGACTTCCGGAAGCTCAGCTTGACCGTTTTTTATTTAAAATTAATGTAGGTTACCCGACCCTTGAACAGGAAGTTGCGATTATCAAGAACCAACATGACAACAGATTAGAAGATAAAACGGAAGCGGTTAATAAAGTTATCACCGCACAACAGCTTAATCACTACCAAAAATTGGTAAAAGAAATCATTGTTGAGTCTCAACTGATTGAATACATTGCTAAAATCATCATTAATACAAGAGAAAATCAATTCCTGTATTTAGGAGCTTCTCCAAGAGCCAGCTTAGCATTATTAACGGCTTCCAAAGCTTTTGCTGCATTGAGAGGAAGAGATTTTGTAACACCGGAAGATATTAAAGAAGCGAGTTATGCAGTTTTAAGACACAGAGTAATTGTTTCTCCTGAAAGAGAAATGGAAGGTCTTACTGCTGATGAAATTATCAGACAAATTCTGGAAGGAATAGAAATTCCTAGATAATTTTGTTTAAACTACAGAAATCTGCCATCTGAAATATGAAAAACTTATACATCAATACACGTTTTTTCTTTGCACTCATCGGTGTAGGAATGCTCTATGTTTTGGCATTTTTCTTTCCGTTTTTTATGATTTTAGGACATTCACTTTTATTGTTGATTTTCCTAACGGTATTTGTTGATTATTTGCTTGTTTTCAGACAGAAAGATGCGGTTTTGGCCCAGAGAATTTTACCTGAAAAACTATCAAATGGTGATGAAAATGCAGTAAAAATTGATATTAAAAACAATTACATTTTTAAAATTAATGTAAAGGTAATTGATGAAATTCCGTTTCAGTTTCAGAAAAGAGATTTTTTAATTACAAAGGAAATTGAATCGGGGAAAAATATTTTGTTTCAGTATTTTTTAGAACCGAAAGAAAGGGGTGAATATCATTTTGGAGCGTTAAATATTTATGCTTCTTCGCCGATAGGTTTCGTTTCTAAAAGATTTATATTTCAGAAAGATGCTAATCTGACTTCATATCCTTCATTTATTCATTTGAGAAAGTACGAACTGATGGCTCTCCAGAATGAATTTCTTTTAGGCGGAATCAAGAAAATCAGAAAATTGGGACACACTATGGAATTTGAGCAGATTAAAGAATATATTCCCGGAGACGATGTTCGAACGATAAACTGGAAAGCCACTTCAAAAACAAATCGTTTAATGGTAAATCAGTTTCAGGATGAAAAATCGCAGCGTATTTTTATGCTGATTGATAAAGGAAGAACAATGAAAATGCCTTTCAACGGCTTAAGTCTTCTCGATTATTCCATCAATGCAACAATGGCTTTGTCTCATATTATTCTCAAAAAAGGCGACCGTGCCGGAATGATGACTTTTTCTAAAAGAGCTGAAAACAAAGTTGCGGCCGATAACAAATCAGGGCAACTAAGAAAAATTTCTGAGGCATTATACAATATTAAAACTGATTTTTTTGAAAGCGACTTCAACCGGTTGTATCAGGATGTAAAATACTCAATTAATCAACGAAGTCTGGTTTTGCTTTTTACCAATTTTGAAACGTTGGATGGTTTAAACAGACAAATGAAATACCTTCGTGGAATTGCCAAAAATCACTTGTTGGTTGTTGTTTTCTTTAAAAATACCGAAATTCAGAAGCTCATTCATACCAATCCCGAAAATATGCAGGAAATTTATGACGAAATTATCGCCGAAAAATTTGAGTTTGAAAAGAAACTGATCATTCAGGAATTAAGAAAATATGGAATTTACTCTGTGTACACGCTACCTGAAAATCTTAATGTAGAGGTGATTAATAAATATCTTGAGATCAAGGCAAGAGGAATTTTATAAACAAAACAGATGAGAAAATTAATTATTGTTGCAGTCATTTTGCTAATAATTGTAAGCTGCGAGAACAAAAGAGAAAGAATTCAGAGAGACGGTGAACCTGAAGTTTTGCTCGTACAGCCTGAAGATGCAGGAATGAATGCCGCTATTGAAAATGCAAAGAAAACTTTTCAGACCAATTTTCATCCGGCACTGATAAGTAAGAACCCTGATTTCTCAAATTTTGCGATTAAGCAAAGGTTTGATACTCAGGAAGGCGGCGAACATATCTGGATTGGAGATATTGTTTTTGATAACGGGAAATACCGTGGAATTGTTCAGAATGAACCGGTAAATCCTCTTGATATTAAACTTGGAGATGAGATTGTTGTAAACCTTGATAATCTTTCAGATTGGATGTATTATGATAAGAATGTGGTGAAAGGAGCTTATACCGTAAAGGTTTTAAGAGAAACCATGAGTAATGAAGAAAAAAAAGAGATGGATTCACAGGGTTTGATTTATGAATAAAACCTAATACAATTTAATCTTAACTGAAGATTTTATAATTTTGTACCAAGCAATAAGCAAAATGAAAATTACTTTAAACAGAATCAACGACGATTTTTTATTTGAATGTACCAACGCTCAGGGAAATTCAATTTTACTGGATAATACTTCTCAACCTGGGGCAAAAGGTGTTTCGCCAATGGAAAGTGTTTTAATGGCGGTTGCTGGTTGCAGCGGAATTGATGTTGTTTCAATTTTAAAAAAGCAGAGACAGGAAATTACCGGCTTTAAAGCAGAAGTTGAAGGTGAAAGAATTCCAGTGGATGATGCAAAACCATTCAAATCAATCAAGGTGAAATTTTTACTGGAAGGAAATATTGATCCTAAAAAAGCTTTAAAAGCATCAGAATTATCTTTCGATAAATATTGTTCTGTATCAAAAACTTTGGAGCCAACCGTAGAGATTGGATATGAAGTTTTTGTAAACGGAGAGAAGGTTTAAATGAAATGAAATAAAAATAAAGGCTGTACATTTGAAAAATGTACAGCCTTTTTAATAATTGGTTAAATATATTATTTTTTAATGACCTTCACGTTTTCAGATGTTCCGTCTGTCATTGTTAAATTTAAAATATACAATCCTGATTTTAAATCTCCTAATTGAAGTGTTGATGATGGATTGCTTATCGTTCTGATGCTTCTTCCCGAAAGATCTGTCACCACAATTTGTTTCACTTTTTCAGCATTTTTAATGGTAATAGTTTCACTGAAAGGGTTTGGCGAAATCAGATTTTTCTTCTCTGTTTTTACCTCATTTGTTGATAAATTATCAGGAGCTAATGTAACGGTTATTTTCCATGTATTGTTATCAACTTTATTAAATGATGTGTCACAGCCTAAACTTTCATCTCCCCATTTTCTCCATGCATTCATTTGGAAATTAACTGTTCCCGTAAGATTATTTGCCAGAGTTAAGCCCGATCTTTCATAAGAATATGTTCCCTCTGTGCCTCCCGAACCTGATGATATTGCAGATTCGGCTGTACTATTGGTGGTACATACCAAAATACTTCTTTGTTCAGACATATAAGCATTATTTGTTGCAGTCATTTTATAAGCAACGGTTGTAGATGAAATTTTATAACCTGCAGGAATCGTTACAGATAAAGTTCCGGGACAACCTGATGTAGATGTTGCTGTCGGATCGTTGTCTGCAAATTCTGTACTGATATCACCTGTTGTTAAAGTTGCAGTAACCTGACCTGGGGTAAATGTTATCATCTTCCAGAATCCTTTAGTTGTTCCACAGTTTGATCTTACCCAGAAATAATGGATTTGACCTGTTGCCAAACCATTCAGAGGTACCGAAGTTGTACCTGCAGCAACCGAACCTGTAGGTGAGGTTGTTGCACTTGGTGGAGTTCCTGTGGTGTTATAATAATATTCATATCCTGAAGAAGGAGCACTTGTTGGTGCTGTCCAGCTCAATACGGCACTTACAGGTGTTGTTGTAGCAGTAATGTTGGAAGGAGGTAAGCAAGAATTATAAGCATCTGCTGAAAATGCAAAAATATTAGGAATACTTCCTCCTGTGCTTGTTTTGGTGATCGTAATACTGGTAATGTTTTTTGACTGATTAGCGCTGTTGATCGCCATAGGAATCTGATATAATCTCGGATTTGTTCCGTTTCCAGATTCAAGATTATCATTGTTTACATTAATTCTTCCGATACCTTGAATGGCGTAGTTTGAACCGTCATACCAATCAGAAATACTAATTCCGGTAAAAGGCTGTGTTGTACCATCAGAAAAATTTACAACGGCATCTACGGTTGCAGCTCCACTTCCTCCCGTTGCAAGCATATATAAACTTATTGCAGGAATCGGTGTTGTAAAAGCAAGGGTTCCTGAAGTTGTGGTATTGCTGAGACGAAGCGAATTATTCCCTGAATACGAACCTAATTGATAAGATAATCCGGTTGTTGCTGCAACTTCAGAATTAATCAATCCACCTATAGGCAGTCCGTAAGTAAGGGGTGAGTCGGCTGCTGTAAGTTTATAATCTTTAGATACAAATACATAGCTTACTCCGTCTACATCGTTCGTCGTAGAACTTGCTGATGTTCCGACACCGTTGGCAATAACGTCTGCATTAAAGCCACTTTGTACAGGCATAGTTTGATACTGTTGTGCATTCGTCTGATTAAAAAACAAAGCAAATGAAGCCGTTACAAAAACAGAATGTAATTTTCTTTTCATAGTTAATAATTGTTGATTTGAATTCTGTGTGCTAATTTACATATTTGGTTGATAACTGTGAGGGATTATGGTATAAAATTTAATAAATATTTAATTAAATTTTTCAAAAGTGAGTTATTTGATAAAATAAAAAAAAGACCAGTAAAGGAAATTACTGGTCTTTATTTTATAGTGATTAAAAATATTTATGCTAATCTGGGTTTTAAAAGTTTCGCCACCGTTGCAGTCCATCCTGTCTGATGCGAAGCTCCGACGCCTCTTCCGTTATCTCCATGGAAATATTCATAGAAAGTAATGTAGTCTCTGAAATGCTCATCATAGTTGAATTTGTAATTCCCACCGTTAAAAGCACGCTGTCCGCTTTCATCCTTCATGAAAATGGAGCATAATCGTCCGCTGATATTCTGAGCAACTTCATCTAAATTTTTCTTTTCTCCACTTCCGGTCGGGAATTCCACCTTTAAGCTGTTTCCGTAATAAAAATGAAAACGCTGTAAACTTTCCACAATCAGGAAATTGATCGGGAACCAAATAGGACCACGCCAGTTACTGTTTCCACCAAACATTCGGCTGTCACTTTCTGCAGGAGTATAATAAACCACATTTTTGTTTCCGTGAACAGTAAAAACAAATGGATTTTCTTCGTAAACTTTCGACATCGCACGAATTCCGTAAGAACTCAGGAATTCTTTTTCGTCGAGCATTCGGTTCAAAACCTTAGTTAGCCTTGTTTTTCTGAGGATACTCATCAAATGTTTTCTTCCGCTTCCTTCTTCTTCCCAATGCGAAACCAAGGAAGTAAGTTCTGGCTTATTTTTTAATACCCATTCCATTCTTTCACGGAAATTTGGCATTTTATCAAGCAAATGATGGTCAATAATCTCT
Source organism: Chryseobacterium sp. CBo1 (assembly GCF_001693475.1). Taxonomy (NCBI): domain Bacteria; kingdom Pseudomonadati; phylum Bacteroidota; class Flavobacteriia; order Flavobacteriales; family Weeksellaceae; genus Chryseobacterium; species Chryseobacterium sp. CBo1. The sequence continues at coordinate 12,205 of NZ_MAUH01000025.1, read as the reverse complement.
ACAGCAAACATAGGAATCAGACCGACAATACTTCTCAATCGTAACGAAACACTTTCGCCGTTCCCTAACTGTAAAACATCGTAGAAGAAACCATCTTCTTCATTCCATAATCCCTCTTTTCCTTCTCCCATATTTTCCATGGCTTCTGCAATATAAAGATAGTGTTCAAAGAATTTGATTGCCATATCTTCATACACCTGATAATATTGGGCAAGTTCCATTGCTATTCGCATCATATTCAGCGCATACATTGCCATCCAGCTTGTTCCGTCGGCTTGCTCGAGATGTTCACCATCTTTAAGCTCCATATTCCGGTCAAAGGCACCGATGTTATCGAGTCCGAGGAAACCACCGCCAAAAATATTTTTCCCGTTTTTATCTTTTCGGTTAACCCACCAAGTGAAATTTAACAATAATTTCTGAAAAACTTTTTCTAAAAATAATAGATCGGGCTTTCCGTTTGTTTTTTCATCAATTTTAAAAACCCGGAAGCATGACCATGCATGAACAGGAGGGTTTACGTCACTTAAATTCCATTCATAAGCAGGCATTTGTCCGTTCGGATGCATATACCATTCTTTGGTCAATAAAAGCAATTGGTTTTTTGCAAACTCAGCATCAATAATCGCAAACGGAACACAATGAAATGCCAAATCCCAAGTCGCATACCAAGGATATTCCCATTTATCGGGCATCGAAATGATGTCTTTGTTATGAAGATGCTCCCACTCTGTGTTTCTCACATAATTATTAAAATCTCTTGGAGCTTCGTGATTAGGATCACCATTCAGCCATTTTCCTACATTATAATGATAGAATTGTTTATTCCATAAAAGTCCTGCGAAAGCCTGTCTCTGAACATTTTTCTCATCATCATTGTAGATATCCTGCTGAATTTCACTGTAAAATTCATTAGCTTCATTTATTCTTGCATTAAAAATATCGTCAAACTGATAAAAAGCGTCATCCATATCATAAGGCGACAATCGGAATTCAAACACTTCGGATTGCTGTGCTTCAATCATTTCATCGATAATAAATGCAGCTTTTGTTCCTCTTTTTTTGGGATTTATTGTGTTTTTTTGTTGAGTAACATAATCATTAATTCCGTCCTTGTAGTATGCGTTTTCTACAATTGGAGTACCATGTAGCTTCGGATGATTCGTTTCATTGTCACAGAAAACCTGCTCTACATTTTTATTTTTTGAATAAAACTTTTTTATTGGAACACTGTCATGCAAAACATTAATACAGCCATCTTTTCCGGCTTCTACCTGACCTTTGTATTCGTTATAACCCCATTTCCAATTGTTTCTGTACCAGGTTGTAGGCAAAACAACAATCGGAGCAGCTTTATCACTCCGGTTACAGACAGTAACTCTTATTAAAATATCGTTAGCATCAGATTTACAATATTCTATGAAGATGTCAAAATATTCGTCGTTATCAAAAATTCCGGTGTCGAACAATTCATACTCCTGCTCTTTTTTCGAACGTCTTGCGTTTTCAGCAACAATATCATCGTACGGAAATTCATTAATAGGGTATTTGTACACCATTTTCATATAGCTATGAGTTGGTGTATTATCCAGATAATAAAAAATTTCTTTAATGTCTTCCCCGTGGTTTCCCTGCGGATTACTCAATCCAAAAAAACGTTCTTTTATTCTTTTATCTTTTTTATTCCAAAAAGAAAGTGCAAAACAAAAGAGCTGTTTGGTATCTGAAATTCCGGCAATACCTTCCTCTCCCCATCGATAAGTGTGGCTTTCTGCAATATCGTGGTTTGCAAAATGCCATGCATTTCCGTTCGGACTGTAATCTTCACGTACATTTCCCCATTGTCGGTTGCTTACATAAGGTCCCCAGTTTTTCCAGTCTTTATCTTGTAATCTTTGCTTTTCGATATTCATTTCCGGTCATTTTCATTGCTAAGTTAATTTTTTTGAAAACGAATTCCAATTTTTTAAATCTGAATAATTCTTAATAAACCCTGCAAAACCTTACCAATATTAAGTTTTTTGATGATTGTTAAATTTTTTTAATTTTTTAAAAGAAAAGTTCTATCTTTGCACCATTCGATCATTCAAATATTGAAAATGTTATCAAGAAAGGTTGAGGGATTAGACCCTGTGAAACCTTAGCAACCCTTTGCGCAAGCAATGAAGGTGCTACGTTCTACCAAAATTATTTTGGACAGATAACTTACTGAAGTTCTTTTCAGCCATTTCCTGTGGCATTTTCAATTGTATTATCAAAAAGTATAATAGAATTGAAAACAGAACTAAACTATATTAATCTTTCGTATCGTACAAATTCCCAAAAGGAATATCATATCCCGTTGAGCTATCAGCTTTTCGGGAAAGACTTGTTTTCTTCACCGATCATTTTAGTTAATCATGCTCTAACCGGAAATTCAGATGTTTCGGGAGAAAAAGGGTGGTGGAAACAATTAATTGGTGACAATCAGGTTATCGATACGACTCAATATACAGTTTTGTGTTTCAATATTCCCGGAAACGGATTTGATGATTTTTTAATTGATGATTACGAAGATTTCACGCCTTCGGATATTGCAAATATCTTTTTACAAGGTCTTGAAATTTTAAATATTAAAAGTTTACATGCCATTATTGGAGGTTCTTTAGGAGGCGGAATTGGTTGGGAAATGTTGGTGAAAAACCCAACTCTTGCCGAAATTTTCATTCCCATTGCCTGCGATTTTAAAACCCACGATTGGCTTCATGCACAATGTCTGGTTCAGAAATTTTTGTTAAATCAAAATGATGAACCATTACAAAAAGCCAGAATTCATGCGATGTTGTGCTATCGAACACCGGAATCGTTAAATGATAGATTTCAAAACAAATACAATCAGGAAAAACATAGATTAGAATCTGAAGATTGGCTCATTTATCACGGAAACGCTTTAAACGAAAGATTTAGTTTGAAATCCTATAAGCTGATGAATCATTTGCTGATGAATATTAATGCCAACGCAGATCATTTGGAGAAAATTCAGGCACGAATGCACTTGATCTCCGTTGATACTGATTTATTTTTTCCTGCTTCTGAAATCCGAATGTGCTTTGAAAAGCTGAAAGAAAAAAAGGAAAATGTTTTCTATCACGAGATCACCTCAATTCACGGGCACGACGCCTTCTTAATGGAATATAAACAATTAAATACTATCATAAAAAATATTTTGTAAAATGAGTAAGATTAATGCTAACGAAATAAAATTTTTAAAAAACAGATCAATCATCAAATTTGAAGGGGAAGATTTCTTAGGAGAAATCGGGATTGACGGACGAATTTTCAAAGCGCTTACTTTGGCGCGAATCAGTGTTGGAGTAATTTCTCAACAGGCCATCGAAAACGGAATTTCTATTCTTGTTCAGGAAAGCGATTCCGAAAAAGCAGTAAATTGTCTGATTGATGAATTTGAAGCAGAAAGAAAATCAGGGAAAGTTTCTCAGATTTACAGCATAAATAATGTTTCGGTTTTGGGATTTGTTGCTGAAGATTTCAATAAAGTTCTGGCGGAACTGGCAAGAAATAACGTTTTTCCATTGCTTTTAAATCAAATTGCAGCAGAAAAAAGGGTAAATATCGTTGTAACATCTTCACAGGACGAAAAAGCGAAAAATATCATCGAGTCTGAAATTTCTAAAAAACCAAAAACAGTTCATTTAGCAATCATTGGTCACGGTAACGTTGGAAAGACTTTGATAGAGCAGGTTTTACAATCATCAGAAGAAATCAGAAGACGCAAAAAAATTGATCTTAAAGTTGTGGCAGTTGCCAATTCAAGAAAAATTGCCTTCAATAAAAAAGGCTTTGGAAACAACTGGAGTGATGAGGTTTTAACGGCAGAAAGTCCGTCAAGTGTCAATGAATTAATCAGATTCTCAAAAGAAAATCAATTGGAAAACCTTATCGTTGTTGATAATACTGCGAGTAAAGATTTTGTACATAATTATCATACGTTGGCAGAGAACGGTTTCGATCTGGTTTCTTCCAACAAAATTTTCAACACTCTTCCGATCGAAGAATACCGTAAACTAAGATATACGTTGAACAAAAATAACAGACGTTATCTTTACGAAACCAATGTTGGAGCAGGTTTGCCGCTTATTGATACGATTAAATTATTACATCTTTCAGGAGAGAATATCACAAGAATCAAGGGTGTTTTTTCCGGAACATTAAGCTATGTATTTAATAATTTTTCGTTGAGAAATGATAAGTTTTCCACGATCATCAACGAAGCGTTGGAAAAAGGATATACAGAACCGGATCCAAGAGAAGATTTATCAGGAAACGATGTGGCAAGAAAATTATTGATTTTGGCGAGAGAATTAGATTTAATCAATGAATTTAATGATATCAATATTCAAAATCTTGTTCCTGAAAATTTACTTTCTATTTCAAAACCAGAATTTCTTACAAGACTGGAAGAATTAGACACAGAATATCAAAAAATTAAGGAAAATCAGGAGCCGGGTCATGTGTTGAGATACGTTGGTGATTTACATGGTGATTTGCAAAAAGATAAAGGTGAATTGGATGTAAAATTAATTTCTGTTCCTGCAACTTCAGCTTTAGGACAGCTGAAAGGTTCAGATTCAATCTTCGAAGTTTACACAGAAAGCTATGGCGAAAATCCAATTGTCATCATGGGAGCCGGAGCCGGAGCTAAGGTTACCGCAAGAGGTGTTTTCGGAGATATTTTAAGAGTAAGCGAAACGAAATAAATAGCCATTTGAACCCGAAGGGTTCAATATTAATAGCCTTAGGTGAAACCTATGGAAAGAAATAATAACAAACAACCGTAAATAAAACCTACGGAAAATATAGAAATGGAAAACGAAAATTTTGAAACCTTCGCCATAAGAACACAAACTGAAAGAACGCAGTTTGACGAGCATTCTACACCATTGTATTTGACATCCAGCTTTGTTTTTCAGGATGCGGAAGATATGAGAGCGAGTTTTGCGGAAGAAAAAGCAAAAAATTTATACAGCCGATTTTCAAACCCGAATGTAACAGAATTCACCGATAAAATTGCAAAAATGGAAGGTGCAGAAGCTGGATATGCTTTCGCAACGGGAATGGCAGCGATTTATTCAACGTTTGCAACATTATTAAATGCAGGTGATCACATCGTGAGTTGCCAATCGGTTTTCGGATCTACGCACACATTGTTCACAAAATATTTCCCAAAATGGAATATTGAAACAACATACTTCAAAGCAGAAGATGCTGAAAACGTAGAAAAATATATCCAGCCGAATACAAAGATTTTATATCTGGAAACGCCTACCAATCCGGCGATTGAGGTTTTGGATTTAGAATTTTTTGGACAAATAGCAAAAAAACATAATTTAATTTTCATTGTTGATAATTGTTTTGCAACACCATATCTACAGCAGCCCATAAAATATGGAGCAGATATCGTTGTGCACTCCGCAACAAAGTTGATCGACGGTCAGGGTCGTGTTTTAGGTGGAGTAGCGGTTGGTAGAGAAGATCTGATTCGTGAAATTTATCTGTTTGCAAGAAATACAGGTCCGGCAATGTCGCCTTTTAACGCTTGGGTTTTATCAAAAAGTTTGGAAACTTTGGCGATCCGTGTTGAAAAACATTGTGAAAATGCTTTAAAAGTTGCTGAATTTTTAGAAAACCACCCGAATGTAGAATTAACGAAATATCCATTCCTGCCATCTCATCCAAGCTATGAAGTTGCCAAAAAGCAGATGAAATTAGGCGGAAATATCGTCGCATTTGAAATCAAAGGCGGAATTGAGGGCGGAAGGAACTTTTTAGATAAAATTAAAATGTGTTCCCTTTCTGCAAACTTGGGAGACACGAGAACGATTGTTACGCATCCAGCTTCTACAACACATTCAAAATTAACAGAGGAAGAAAGAAATGAAGTCGGAATCACGGCCGGTTTGGTTCGTTGCTCGGTCGGTTTGGAAAATGTGGATGATATCATCGCAGATTTAAAACAGGCATTGGATTAATTCAATAGGAACGGGCTTCAGCCCGTTTTAAAATAACGAAATACAAAATTGGCTTTAGCCGAAACATACAATGAAAAATTCAGAACAATTATACAAAGCACTATCCGAAAGAATTTTAATTCTCGACGGAGCGATGGGAACAATGCTGCAACGATATAAGTTTGAAGAAGAAGATTATCGTGGGGAACGTTTTAAAGATTGGGAACATCCTGTAAAAGGGAATAATGATTTATTGTCATTGACGCAGCCTCATTCCATTGAAGAAGTTCACAGGAAATATTTAGAAGCAGGCGCGGATATTCTGGAGACCAACACGTTTTCAGGAACTACGATTGCGATGGCAGATTATCACATGGAAGATTTGGTTTATGAACTAAATTTCGAATCTGCAAAAATCGCAAGAAAAGTTTGTGATGAATTTACAGTTCAGAATCCTGACAAACCAAGATTTGTAGCAGGTTCTATCGGACCAACCAACAGAACGGCAAGCTTGAGTCCTGATGTAAACGATCCTGGGTACAGAGCCATCACCTTTGAAGAATTGAGAGTTGCTTATAAACAACAATGCGAGGCTTTATTAGACGGAGGCTCAGATATTTTATTGGTGGAAACCATTTTTGATACATTAAATGCAAAAGCAGCTCTTTTCGCAATCGATGAAATTCAGGACGAAAGAGGAATTAAAATCCCGATTATGGTTTCAGGAACGATTACCGATGCTTCAGGAAGAACGTTGAGCGGACAAACCGCAGAAGCATTTTTAATTTCGGTTTCACATCTGAATTTATTGAGTGTCGGTTTCAACTGTGCTTTAGGGGCAAACCAATTGACACCATATTTGGAAACATTGGCTCACAATTCAGAATTTGCTGTTTCGGCGTATCCTAATGCGGGTCTTCCTAATGCTTTTGGGAAATATGACGAAACACCGGAAGATATGGCAGGTCAGATCAAAGAATACGTGGAGAAAGGATTAATCAATATTATCGGAGGTTGTTGTGGAACTACGCCTGATCACATCAAAGCAATTGCTGATTTGGCTGCACAGTATCCGCCAAGAAAATTGAATGAATTTGTCTGATTTGATAGATTTTTTTTATTGAATTGGTAAAAAAGGAAACGGTTTTTAATATTAACTTTAAATATCACACAAAATTTAAAGAAAATGGAAAAGCCGATTTACCTTAAAAATTCAGAGGATGCAAAACTGTTTAATGAATTAAGAAAAAAAGTGAACCAGCGTATAGAAGCCATTCCCGAAAACAGGGATCTTTACATTCAGATCAAAGCCATTATTTTGCCTTTGGTCTATTTTGGTTTATATGTTTTTGCGCTTTTTAATGTCGATAAACCGTGGATTTACATTTCGAGTTTTGTGTTGATGGGAATTTCTTTAGTTTTGATTTATTTAAATTTAATTCACGAAGCAGCTCACAACAATATTTACAAAAGCAAAAAATTAAACAGTCTGGTGTTGCAGATTTTCGATTTTGTGGGAGCCAATTCTTATATCTGGAAAAAAAGACACATCGCAGCGCATCACGCTTATCCAAATGTGGATGGTTGGGATACCGACATCGAGCAGAGCGGTCTTCTGTTGATTGTTCCCTGGATTAAAGCGAAAGGTGTTCAGAAATACCAGCATTTCTTTTTCTTTCTGGTGTATCCTTTATATCTGTTCAATTGGATGTTTATCCGTGATTTTCGAGATTTTTTCGATAATGAAAGGGTGATTCTGAAAACGCAGGGAGCAATTCCGACAAAAGAAAAAATTAAAATGGTTGCTTTTAAATTGTTTTATTTTTTCTATCAGATTGCAGTTCCGGTTTTGTTTTTTAAAGTATCCATTGGTTTGGCTTTAGAAGCTTGGTTTTTACAGGTTATTGCAGCGAGTATTTTTGCGCTTTTTGTGTTGTTGCCTCTGCATCCGCTTCCTGATAATGCTTTTCCTAAATTGAATGAAAAAAACGGACTGCCTTTCAGTTGGCTTCAACATCAGTTTGAAGTAACCAATGATTTACAGGAAAATAACTGGTTTGTGAGAAATGTATTGGGAAATTTCAACTTTCATGTTGCCCATCATCTTTTCCCGAATTACAGCTATTTATATTATAATGAAATTACAGAGGAAATTGAAAAATTTGCCAAAGAACACAATTTGGCGTACAAAAGGTTTCCAATTTTCACCGCTTTGGGCAAACATGTGGATTTGCTGAAGCAAAATGCGAATAACGCATATTTTATTTTAGAAGAATAATTTGATGAAATATTTAAGATTATCGGGGCTTGAGCCTTTGATTATTACTCCGGAAAGTAATTTTATCAACGTTGGTGAAAGAACCAATGTTGCCGGATCCAAAAAGTTTTTAAGATTAATTAAAGAAGAGAAATTTTCTGAAGCTTTAGATATCGCAAGAGATCAGGTAGATGGCGGTGCTCAGATTCTTGATGTCAATTTTGACGACGGATTGATCGATGGAAAAGCGTCCATGATTAAATTTTTAAATTTAATTGCTTCTGAACCTGATATTTCAAGAATCCCTTTGATGATTGATTCGTCAAAATGGGAAATTTTAGAAGCAGGATTACAGGTTGTACAGGGTAAATGTGTGGTAAATTCCATCAGCTTAAAAGGTGGTGAAGAAGAGTTTATCAAACAGGCAAAAGCAGTTAAGAGATATGGTGCGGCAGTTATTGTAATGGCATTTGATGAGGTCGGACAAGCTGATACCTATGAAAGACGTCTCGAAATTTGTGAAAGAAGTTATAAAATATTGACCGAAGTTGTCCATTTTCCTGCCGAAGATATTATTTTCGATTTAAATATTTTCCCGGTTGCAACGGGGATGGATGAACACCGTAGAAACGCAATCGATTTCATTGAAGCAACAAGGTGGGTTCGCCAAAATCTTCCGTATGCTTCGGTAAGTGGAGGAGTTTCCAATGTTTCTTTTTCTTTCAGAGGAAATGACACGGTGCGAGAAGCGATGCACTCGGTTTTTCTGTATCATGCGATTCAGGCGGGGATGAATATGGGAATTGTGAATCCCGCATTGCTTGAAGTTTATGATGAAATTAATAAAGAACTTTTAGAGCTTGTAGAAGATGTAATTCTCGATAAAAGAGAAGATGCCACAGAGCGTCTTTTGGACTATTCTGAACGAAATAAAGCAGTTAAAAAAGAAAAAGTTGAAGAGCTGGAGTGGCGTAATCATCCTTTACAGGAGAGAATTACGCATTCATTAGTAAAGGGGATCGATCGTTTTATTGAAGAAGATGTTGAAGAAGCAAGACTACAGTCTGAGAAACCTCTTCATGTGATCGAAGTTAATCTGATGACCGGAATGGGCGTTGTCGGTGACTTGTTTGGAAGCGGAAAAATGTTCCTTCCACAGGTAGTAAAATCTGCCCGTGTGATGAAAAAAGCGGTGGCATATCTTCAGCCGTTCATCGAAGCCGAAAAAGATCAGACGCAGAAAGCCAACGGAAAAATTTTAATGGCAACCGTAAAAGGAGACGTTCATGATATTGGAAAAAATATTGTGAGCGTAGTTTTGGGTTGTAACAATTATGAAATTGTCGATTTAGGAGTGATGGTTCCTGCCGAAAAAATCATTCAGGCAGCGATTGATCATCAGGTTGATGTTATCGGTTTGAGCGGATTGATTACACCTAGTTTGGACGAAATGGTCTACATCGCTTCAGAATTAGAAAGACAAAATTTAGATTTTCCTTTGTTAATCGGTGGTGCAACAACTTCAAAAGCGCATACCGCTGTTAAAATCGATTTAAAATATAAAAATGCAGTTGTTCACGTGAATGATGCCTCCAGAGCAGTAAATGTGGTAAGTTCATTGTTGGGTGACAGAAATAAAGAATATGTTGAAGATTTAAAAAGTGACTATTCAGATTTCAGAGAAAAGTTTCTGAACAGACAGGTTGATAAAGATTATGTTTCGATTGAAGACGCCCGAAAAGATAAGTTTAAGATCGATTGGGAAAATGAAGAAATCTTTACACCAAATCAATTAGGAATTCAGGTTTTTGAAAATCAGGATTTGAGAGAGTTATTACCATTCATCGACTGGTCGCCATTTTTCAGAAGCTGGGATCTGCACGGGAAATACCCAAACATTTTAGAAGATGAGGTGGTCGGAATTCAGGCGAAAGAATTGTTCAAAGATGCTCAGGTTATTTTGAAAAGGATTCTAGACGAAAAATTACTGACTGCAAAAGCCATTTTTGGAATTTTTAAAGCCAATTCTAATGAAACGGATGATATTTTAATTTTCGATGAAAATAATGAACAAAAAGTAAAATTCCTGACACTGAGACAACAGGCTCAACGCTCAAAAGGAAAAGATTATTTGGCTTTAAGTGATTTTATTGCGCCTCAAAGTTCAGGAAAAACCGATTATATGGGAGCTTTCTGTGTAACAACAGGTTTTGGAACGGATGAATTGGCAGAAGAATATGAAAAAGCGAATGATGATTATAACGCGATCATGGTAAAAGCTTTGGCAGACCGTTTTGCAGAAGCCTATGCCGAATTTTTACATAAAAAAGTAAGAACCGAATATTGGGGATATGCCAATCAGGAAAATTTAAGCAACGAAGAATTAATTGCTGAAAAGTACAAAGGGATTCGTCCTGCTCCTGGCTATCCGGCTTGCCCGGATCATTTAGAAAAACATGCGATTTGGGATCTTCTAAAAGTAGAAGAAAATATCGGAGTTTACTTGACTGAAAGTTTAGCCATGTTCCCAACCGCTGCTGTTTCCGGATATTATTTTGGAAGTCCGCACGCAAAATATTTCGGGCTAGGAAAAATCGCAGAAGACCAATTGAAAGACTATTCAAAAAGAAAAGGAATTTCATTACAGGAAGCCAGAAAATGGCTGAATCCTAATTTAGCTGACGGAATTTAGTTTGAGATTCGGCGGCGGCAAAGCCGCCGCCGAATCTCAAACTTCAAAATAAATAGTAAAACAAATTATCGAATAGGGCTCGTAATTGAAAGTTTATTGGTTGATTTTTTTTTTCATCAAAACCAACTAACAACTTTCATCAAGCAACAAAAATATAAAATGAAGATTACAGATCACATAAAAAACGCAAACGGAAAAACTTTGTTTTCCCTCGAAGTTGTTCCGCCACAAAAAGGAATTGGGATTGAAGATTTATATAAGAACATAGACCCTTTGATGGAATTTAAACCGCCATTTATCGATGTGACGACTTCCAGAGAAGAATATATTTACATTGATAAAGGAAACGGCTTGATGGAACGTCGCATTACGAGAATGCGTCCCGGAACTTTAGGAATTTGTGCGGCGATTCAGCATAAATATAATGTAGATACGGTTCCGCATTTGCTTTGCGGAGGTTTTACAAAAGAAGAAACAGAATATCTTTTGGTAGACTGTATGTACCTTGGAATCGATAATATTATGGCTTTGAGAGGGGATGCTATGAAAGGACATCAATATTTTGAAGCGACAAAAGGTGGTCATGCAAGTGCAATGGATTTGGTTCATCAAATTAATGATTTAGGAAGAGGGAAATATCTTCATAATCAGGATGAAGAATGTGAAGAACATAATAAATTCTGCATCGGAGTTGCTGGTTATCCCGAAAAACATATGGAAGCTCCTTCAATGAATTATGATCTAAAATGGCTGAAGCAAAAAGTAGATGCCGGAGCCGATTATATCGTAACGCAGATGTTTTTTGATAATAAAAAATTCATTGAATTTGTTACAAAAGCTCGTGAAATGGGAATTACAGTTCCGATTATTCCGGGAATTAAGCCGATTGCAACGAAAAAACATTTGAAAGTTTTACCTCAGATTTTTAAAATTGATTTGCCTGAAGAATTAATTAATGAAGTGGAAAATGCCAAAAACAACGAAGCGGTAAAGCAAATCGGAATCGAATGGGCAATCAATCAATGCAGAGAATTATTGGATTTAGGAGTTCCTGTTTTACATTTTTACTCGATGGGAAAGAGTGACAATATTAAAAAAGTAGCCGGAGAGCTATTTTAATATATAACGGAAGCATTACCAATGCTGTAAAAATGGCAAAAGATTATGTGAAGAAATCGAAGAAAAAACTCAAAATCGAAGTCGAAACAAGAAATCTCGAAGAAGTACAGGAAGCCATCAATGCAAAGG
>NZ_MAUH01000024.1:0-37401 GCF_001693475.1 Chryseobacterium sp. CBo1 | reverse complement strand
TGGATTCAAAACAAGAATACTAAGTAAAATAATGACACTCACATTTATCCAATTCATAAATGTTTTTGTTTATAAAAGAAAAATGAATAATATTAAAATAGCTATTGTGTGATAATGCACTACGGGTTTTAAATTATATTTTAACATACAGTTTGTCATGCTGAAAGCATCTCAATACTTAGTTTTAATATTGCTTAGATGCTTTCAGCATGACAAACGAAGCGCAAAATTTTAGACAAAATAAAAATTCACTTAAATCCTAAGGCTCAAGTGAATTCAATATTATTTAAAGCAAAGAAAACTAAAACAGTTAGTAGTAAAACTTCCCGCATCCAGCTTCCATCTCCCAGCTTATTTCGATTGGTGATTCTGATCGTTTCTGTGCTCCATAATTTCAAGATTTTCATCTACGAAATAGGCACTTCCGAAACCGTTTACATAAGAACCTTTCGTTGGATGAAGACCGATTAAGATAAAATCTTTCATTTCAGCAATAACATCTACTACTTTACCGTGCGTTTCTTTTAATTGAGAAACTACTGTATTCCAGACTTCAGAATCTCTTTCAATCTGCGAAGTCGAAGCTTCGATTGTTAATCTTTCTCTCACATAAATTTGCTTTGTAGCAGATTCGTCTTCGATGAACATCACCGAAGTTTTTCTTCCGTCTGCAAGATTCTTTGTATGTTTTGCCATAAAAGAAACCAGAATGTAAAATGTATTTCCTACCTGTACAAATGGTGCATAGCTTGAATTCGGAGTTCCTTCTGCATCTACCGTTGCAAGAATAACACTGTTACTTCTTTCAATAAGTTCTTTCACTTTTGGAGCAAGTGGCTTTGCCTGTCTTTTTGCTTCTTCCTGAGTATTTGTATGATTCATAAATAGATTTATCTACCACAAAAATACACTATTTAGATTTAAAATAAATAAATTTAAGGCTACAATATCTCATATTCCCGATTTTTCAGCCGTTTTTTTATCTTAATTATTAGTTGTAATTTTGCGTTTTAAAATTTGAAATAAAAATATTCATACGATATGAGTACAACAACACAATACGTTCCTTATAAAGTTAAGGACATTTCCCTTGCAGAATGGGGAAGAAAAGAAATTACTTTGGCTGAGGCAGAAATGCCGGGTTTAATGGCAATCCGCGAAGAATACGGACCATCTCAACCGCTTAAAGGTGCAAGAATCGCAGGATGTCTTCACATGACTATCCAAACGGCTGTGCTTATCGAGACTTTGGTAGCTTTAGGAGCTGAAGTTACCTGGTCTTCTTGTAATATTTTCTCTACACAGGATCACGCTGCTGCTGCAATTGCTGCTGCAGGAATCCCTGTTTACGCTTGGAAAGGTCTTAATGAAGAGGAATTCGACTGGTGTATTGAGCAGACGTTATTTTTCGGTGAAGACAGAAAACCATTGAACATGATTTTGGATGATGGTGGAGATTTAACGAACATGGTTTTTGATAAATATCCAGAATTCACAAAAGATATTAAAGGACTTTCTGAAGAAACTACAACCGGAGTTCACAGATTGTACGAAAGAATGAAGAACGGAACTTTGGTAATGCCTGCAATCAACGTAAATGATTCTGTTACTAAATCTAAATTCGACAACAAATACGGATGTAAAGAATCTGCAGTAGATGCTGTAAGAAGAGCGACCGATGTCATGTTGGCCGGAAAAAGAGTGGTAGTTTGCGGATACGGAGACGTTGGTAAAGGTACTGCTGCATCTTTCAGAGGAGCGGGTTCTATTGTTACGGTTACTGAGATCGATCCGATTTGTGCGCTTCAGGCTGCAATGGACGGTTATGAAGTAAAAAGATTAGATACTGTTGTGGATAACGCAGATATCGTAATTACGACTACCGGTAACTTCAATATCGTAAGAAAAGAGCATTTCTTAAAATTAAAAGACAAAGCGATCGTTTGTAACATCGGTCACTTCGATAACGAAATCGATATGGCTTGGCTGAACGAAAACTACGGTCACACAAAATCTGAAGTGAAACCTCAGGTTGACATCTATACTTTAGAAGAAGGTAAAGAAGTAATCATTCTTGCTGAAGGTAGATTGGTAAACTTAGGTTGTGCAACTGGTCACCCATCTTTTGTAATGTCTAACTCTTTCTCTAACCAGACTTTGGCTCAGATCGAACTTTGGAACAACTCTGAAGCTTACGGAAACGAAGTGTATATGTTGCCAAAACATTTAGATGAAAAAGTTGCAGCGCTTCACCTTAAGAAATTAAGCGTAGAATTGGAAACTCTTTCTCCTGAACAGGCTGAATACATCGGTGTTGACGTGAAAGGACCTTTCAAACCTGAGTATTACAGATACTAAAAATTGTCATCCTGAGCTTGTCGAAGGATCTCATATAAAAATAAAATCCCATTATTCAAAATAGTGGGATTTTTTATTTATATTCCTTCTAAAGTCAATAAGGAATTCTTATTTTTGAAAAATTAAAAAATAAGAATGAAGAAGTATTTTTTCCTTGGCTTAGTGAGCTCAGTTGTCTTTTTAAACAGCTGCAACAGTACAGATGAAAACGAGATGATTATTGATCCCATTGCAGAGCCTAAAATTCTGTTGAGCAAAGTCACCACCGTTTATTATGACAATCCCTCCAATCCGGAAACGACCGTTTCAACGTTACAGTATAATAATCAGGGACAATTAATAAAAACAACGACTGCAGGAAGAAATTCAACCAACGAATACGATTCATCAGGAAAGCCTGTAAAGACAAATTATTACAAAACAGACGGCACGTTAGAATATTATTCACTTTATACATACAGCGGAGACCAACTTCAGAATGTAAAAGCAATCTACAGCAATCCTGATTTTAACAGAACAATAAACTATACCTACAATAACGGAAAAGTAGCTACTTCTACCCTTTGCCAGACCGCAGACTGCAGTAATCCGAGTGTTTCAAACTACACATACAACGGTGACAACATCACACTGGAAACTTCAGAAATGGGTGGCACTATTCCTATATCTACCAAGCATGAGTATTTGTATGACAATCAACTGAATCCGTTCACTTTCACCAACAAATATTTTAGAATAATGATGGGCGGTGCGTATGCTTTAAGCAAAAACAATTATGCTTCGGAAAGAATCAGTTTCAAAGACAACGCCGGCAATTGGGTGCAAAATCAACAAGTGATCTATGATATTCAGTACAACAGTGCTCAGTTGCCAAGTCAGGTTATCGGAAAAGACACAAACGGCAATAATTACGTAAAATACAATTACGAGTACATTGCACAATAAAATTTGCTTTCAGTATTTTTAGGAGCTTAATCCTGCTATCCGCTATATCTTTTTTGCCTCTGCTTACCTTTTGCAAAAAAAGGATGTCGCTTCTATCAGGGCTAAATAAGTATGTTATCATTTTCAAATTGAGAAAAATATTTTCAAACGAAGAGGAAATAAATCTCTGCATCAATTCAAAAAAACATATATTTGAGTTAATAATAAACAGAAAAATTACAATTAATGAAAAAACAGGGAGTCTCTAATGCATTTATTGCGGCCTCTTGGATCGCTTTAGGAGCAGGAATGGTCGGATTTATCGTAGGATTGGCAAGAGCAGAAATGGAACTGAATGAAAAAGGATATTACTTCACCATCCTTCTTTACGGTTTGTTTGCAGTAGTTTCTTTACAAAAAGCAGTACGCGACAGAATGGAAAACATCAAAGTAACAGACATCTATTACGGAATCTGTTGGTTTGCAACCATATCATCAATTGTTTTACTCATTATCGGACTCTGGAATGCCACCATTCTACCAAGTGAAAAAGGTTTTTATGGCTTTGCCTATCTTCTTGCTTTATTTGGAGCCATCGCCGTTCAGAAGAACACCCGAGACAATATGATGCAGGAATAAAACAATATAGACTCACCAAATTGGTGAGTCTTTTTTTATTTTTCGTACCTTTATATTTCACAAAATATTGATATGCTTAAAAGACTTTTACTTTTTATTTCTGTTATTTTCATGCAAACAGCAAATGCTCAGAATGAATTCATCACCGTTTGGCAGCCCGGAATTACATCAACACCTGTTGTAACGGTAGATGCACCGTCGCAAGCCACTTCCAATCAGATATGGTTTCCCGGAACAGGAACAAATTACACCATTCAATGGGAAGAAATTGGTTTTCCTCAACATCATGGGATTATGGAGAATGTAACCTCAACCGGTCAGATTTTAATTGATTTTGGTACTCCAGTAAGAGAAGATGGATCAAATACGACATACCGTGTAAGAGTTTCAAACGGAAACGGTACTTTTCAACAAATAAAATTTGCAACACATCAGATCATGGATTTTTCTGCAGATGTTCTTTTACCTCAATTACAGATGAAAGGAAGTGCAGATAAACTTCTTACCATTGAACAGTGGGGAAATATAGAATGGACTTCTATGAATGCAGCATTTGCCAATTGCCAGAGAGTGGAAATGACCGCCACAGACTCACCGAATTTGAGCAATGTTACCGATGCTTCATTAATGTTTTACAGAGCAAATGCTTTCGCAGGTAATGATTTTATGCAGAACTGGGATACATCAACAATTCAGAATTTCAGTTTTATGTTTGCTCTACAGCACCTTCCGGGGCAGATATATTCTCCCTCACTTGCCGCATTCAATCCACCCAACCTGAATAACTGGGATGTTTCTGCTGCCACTAATCTTAGCTATATGTTTACAGGTAGAGGAATTTTTAACCAAAATATCAGCTCATGGGATATTTCTAATGTATTCACGACAGCATGGATGTTTACTGCCTGTATTGATTATAATCAACCACTGAACAGCTGGAACACTTCTAATCTTAGATATATCAACAATATGTTTTCTTCAACTGCGGCTTTTAATCAACCCTTGAATAATTGGGATACCTCTGAAGTCGTCAATATGAATGGAGTTTTTGCTAATACTCAGTCATTTAATCAGCCTTTGGAAATGTGGGATGTAAGTAAAGTGAAAAAAATGGGCTCAATGTTTGGCCAGACCCAGTCTTTCAATCAACCGCTCGGCAACTGGAATATTTCTTCCTTGGAAAATGCAAACGGAATCTTCGGAGGATCAGCGGTGAACTGTGAAAATTACAGCGCAACACTTTTAGGATGGGCAGATAATCCCAACACATCGAATAATGTGCTAATCAATAACCTTCAGCCGATGCAATATGCTTCTAATGTCGATTCTAAAAGGAATATTTTAATCAGTAAAGGCTGGATCTTTTCAGGAGATGTTCTAGGAAGCTGTGTGTTAAAAACCAATGAGACCTCTTTATCAAACAGTGTAAACATATATCCAAATCCTGTTACAGATTTTATTTATATCAAAAATTTAAAAAGTTCAAATGTTAGCTATAAAATCATTGATGCAAGCGGACGAATTTTGGATCAGAACATTTTAAATAAAGAAAATATTGATGTAAATAGTCTCGTTCCTGGAAATTACATTTTACAAATCATCACAAAAGATAAAATACATCCATTCAAATTCATTAAAAAATAAAAAGATAAACCTCACGAGTTGTGAGGTTTATTTATATCTGAGTCAGTTCACTTTTAATGATCAAAATGATTAGGATGCTGATTTTTGATGTCATTTACCGTTCCTAAAACTTTATCTTTCAAAGAATCCTGATATTTCTGAAGATTTTCAGCAATCTTTTCATCGGCAGTTCCTAAAATTTTTGTGGCTAAAATTCCAGCATTTAAAGCTCCGTTCAGAGCAACTGTTGCGACAGGAATTCCTCCCGGCATCTGCAAAATTGATAAAACAGAATCCCACCCGTCAATAGAATTGCTCGATAAAATCGGAACCCCGATAACCGGCAAAGTTGTACAGCTTGCCACCATTCCCGGAAGATGAGCCGCTCCGCCTGCTCCGGCAATAATTACTTTAAGACCTCTTTCTTTTGCTGTTTTTGCATAATCGAACATTCTTTCGGGAGTTCTGTGCGCCGAAACAACCGTCAGTTCGTAAGGAATATCCAGAGATTTTAAAAAAGTTGCTGCCTGTTCCATGATCGGTAAGTCGCTCTGACTTCCCATGATGATTCCTACCATTTTTCTTTCGTTTATTAGATTCTTCAAAGATAAGGATTTTAGAAGTGAATGTTGAATGGTGAATTGTCAATTTGCTTCGCTGTGAATTTTAAATTTAATTTCATTGCCACTATTTGTCATCATCTTTGTTTTTAACACAAAGATTCGCAAAGCTTTTTTACCACTTAATATTTTAATGGTTCGCAAAGGCATTTCATTCAGCAAAAGAAACCCAAATTATCCAACTATGACAGATAATGAATATGTAAATTCACAATTGACTTGCGATGCAAAATTGACCATTCACAACAAGAAAATCTTATCTTTACAACTCGATTTCTCTATACTTTGAAGAATTACAAACTCACATTAGCTATTTTTACCGTCGCCATCGTTTGGGGCACAACATTTCTTGCCATTCGGGTTGCTGTAGAAACCATTCCGGCCTGGTTTGTTGCCGGGATTCGTCAGTTTTTGGCAGCCATGATTATGATGGTGATTCTTTTAAGCAAAAATGAATTCAAATGGATTGGCTGGACAAATTTAGGGTATCAACTTATATTTTCAACGCTGATGCTGATTATAGCCAACGGAATGACGACTGTTGCTGAAGAAGAAGTGACGAGCAGCCTGACTTCATTGATCAGCGCCTGTTCGCCTATTGTTGTTTTTCTTGGAAGTGTTGCGATCGGATTGCAGAAATTTACGATCAGAGCGTTTTTGGGAGTTTTACTCTGTTTCAGCGGAATTTTATTTATTTTCTGGGATGGTTTAGCTGATATGGCAAATCCTGATTACAGGATGGGAATTATCTATCTTTTCATTGCCATCGGAGGTTGGGCTTCAGGAACTATTTTCACCAAAAAACTGAATATCCAAAGCCGGAATATCTCGCTGAATCTTTTCTATCAGTTTATTTTTGCCGGAATTGTGCAGCTTTGTTTTGCTTTTCTGTTCTCAGAATCTTATCATTTCGAAAACTGGAGCATAAAAAGTATTTCAGCAATGATCTATCTCGCTGTTTTCGGTTCTGTTGCAGCATTTTTTGCGTTTCATTATGCTTTAACGAGGGTTTCTCCGGTTCAGGTTTCAATTTTAGCTTACGTCAATACGATTATTTCTATATTTTTAAGCTGGTTAATTTTAAATGAGAAAATTTCTGCTAAATTTATCATTGCGGCAGTTTTGATTATCGTCGGAGTTTTTATTATTAATTATAATAAAGAGCTTTTTAAAAGGAAAAAGATTGAGGACGTTTAATAAAATTTTGTATAAATTTAATTCGGATAATATTAATTCCTAACAACCATGAAACAAATATTTTTTTTAGTTTTAATACTAATCTCATCATTACATTTAGCTCAAGATATAAAATACACAGATTCTGAAATCAATAAAAAACTTGATTCCATAAAAGCCGAGGGAAACCTTCTTTTTTTATTAGAAAATTCTTCATGGCAATCTACAGACCTTGCAAAAGCAAATAAAAAAATAAGTAAAAATTTTGGAGGGTATATTACTTACAAAAGCAATGATACGGTAAAAACTGTTATTTTAAATAAAGATAAAAGTTTAGTGATTGCAGAATATTCTTTTAAAAATAATTCTAAAAAACCTGTAAAAGAAAATATATCTCAAAGAAATTTGAATTCTGATGAGGCCGCATTGAAAAATATCCGTGCAAAATTAATTTCACAATTATCTGATCCTAAATATCAAGTTGGCGCTCCTGAAGGTTTTAGCCTGAATATTATTACCATTCCTTTCGAAACAAATTATAAAAACTATATTATTACAGGCGCTTCAGAATCTAATGTTATTCCTTTTGGAAATGATTATCTTTTTGTAACAGACAAAGAAGGAAATATTATCTCGAACAAAAAATTTCATTCAAGATTGATCCCTACAATGACAGCAATGCCAGAAGGAAGCATAATGACGATGTCTACACACAGCCATTTAAAAACAAATCCTTTTATTTCAGCAACCGATATTTGTACTTTTAGATTATATGCTCCTTTTACAAAACTTGAAGAATTTTCGGTCTATTCTCCTGCATTGGGTGGCTATATGACTTATAATTATAAAAAAGATACTCTTGTAAAATCGAAAGATATTAAATAATGAAAAAAACTCTCATCATCTCCCTATCAATAATCGTTTTAATTATTTTAGCAATCACCATTTACTGGAATCTTCCTATAGAAATAACCAGAAAATCGGATATAAAAACTGGAAATGGAATCATTGAAAACATCGAAAACTACCGAAAGAACAGCTATAAACTTCCTGAAGAAAATGATTGGCAGACTTTGGAGCAATTAGGGTTAGAAAAAGACAATCACTCAAAACCTGTCTACAGAAAAGATGAAAAAGGAAATTATGAATTGTTTTACGATGACGGTTTAGGAGGACCTTATTTATTATGGAATTCTATCGAAAAAAAATGGACAATTGATTTGCCGAAAATTGTTTCAAAATAAAAAAAGACTGCTTTTGGGCAGTCTTTTTCAATATATTTAAACAGTTTAAGCAATCACTCTCACCATCGCTTTTACCTGAATCAGTTTCTCCATCAGTTCTTCTCTCGAATCTGCTAAAACATTGATGTGTCCCATTTTTCTTCCCGGCTTGGTTTCTGTCTTTCCGTAAAGATGAATGTACGTTTCCGGAAGCTTTAAAACTTCTTCCATTCCTTCATAAATTACTTTCCCTGAAAATCCTTCTGCACCTACCAAATTCAGCATTCCGCTGTAAATAATCGCATCGGTATCTGCCAAAGGAAGATTTTTTACGACACGGTACATTTGCTCAAACTGTGAATTGGCATTTCCTTCCTGACTTTGATGTCCGGAATTGTGTAATCTCGGAGCCGTTTCATTGACCCAGACTTTTCCTTCTTTATCTAAAAATAATTCAATCGCAAAAAGTCCGGGAGAATTTACAGCTGTAAGGAATTTTTCAGTAATAGAATCAATCTGCTCTTCAATTTCTTCCGTTAAATGAACCGGACAAACATTGAAATCAAGCAGGTTTAATTTCGGATCAGCCACCATTTCCGTTACAGGAAAAGTTTGTGTTTCTCCGTTTTCGTTTCTTGCAACAATCACCGAAAGTTCTTTATCGATGTCCACCAGTTTTTCCAGAACGGAATCCTGAGTCCAAAGGTTTTTCATGTCTTCATTCGTACGAATCACCTGAACTCCTTTTCCGTCATAACCTCCTGTGTTCATTTTTTGTACGAAAGGAAGCGGCATTTTTATTTCGTCTGAACTTCCATCCATAATTTCAAATTCAGGACTCGGAATATTGTTTTCTTCATAAAATTTCTTCTGAAGAATTTTTTGCTGAATCGTTTTAATAATCTGAGAATTCGGAACAACTTTGACACCCTGATTTTCAAGTTCGGCCAAAGCATCTGCATTCACGTGCTCAATTTCAATCGTGACAACATCTTTATCTTTTCCGAATTCTAAAACGGTATCATAATCATTGAAATTCCCTTGTGTAAAATATGAAATATTATGACAAGGCGCATCTGATGCCGGATCTAAAGTATAGAATTCATCATCATATTTCAACGCTTCCTGAATCAGCATTCGTCCTAACTGACCGCCTCCTAAAATTCCTATTTTCATTTTTTATTTTGATTTTTTATTAGATTTTAAATTTATTTAACCGCAATCTGCGCAATGATTTTTTTACTATTTGTGTGCATATTTTAAGTTCACAAAGGTGTTTCACTCAGCAAATAGTGCTTTGCATTTTATATTTTATCAATTTTCAAATATCCCAATCCCATCATATTTTCCTGATTTTCTTCATCAGATTTTGTTAAAATAATAGAATACTTTTCTTTCATTTTTTCGGGAAGAATATCATTTACATTAAAAATATCATCAATATCAACACCGTGTTTATCGTCGATGTGGCTTACAGCTCCTTCAAAACCCATGGTTTTGTAAAACTCAGTTTGTTTTGCCTTCTTCACAATCTCAGCCATTGAAGTTCCCACCATCAAATGCTGTTCGTGAAACTCTTCAAAATATCCTTTTTTATATCCGCCTAAATTGATAAAGTACAGTTGATTCTCAGAAGCCTTTTCTCCTTTTTCTACAATTTTCACTTCAAAACCATCTGCAAATTTCACTTCCTGATAAGCATCCAAATGAATTTTTCCGTCTGCTTCTTTCCAGAACTCTTTAATGTCGGGGACGAGCTCTTTCAGATCTTCTGCAATGCCGAAAAATACGTCATGTTGCTCAATATTTCTGCCTTTCGGAGTAGCTCCGAGGATCATGTAAAACAGTTTCATAGAAGTTTCCATGGTGCAAAAATACGGCAAAAAATAATCTTGGATGAATGTTTGCCCGAAAACCGCAATAGTTTTATATTTGTAGCATGTCGGAGATTATTATTCTTTTTCTTGGCGCTATCTCAGCCGGACTTTTGGGTTCACTCACCGGTTTGGGAGGAGGAGTTATCATTATCCCTTTATTAACGCTTGGTTTCGGTGTTCCTATGCATTATGCAATTGGCGCTTCATTGATTTCGGTAATAGGAACTTCTTCCGGAGCTGCCGTAGCTTTCGTAAAAGAAGGGTTTACCAATATGCGAATCGGGATGTTTCTTGAAATTGCCACCACTTCAGGTGCTATTGTAGGAGCTTTGGTTTCCGGAATGCTGAATCCAAATACCATTGGAATCATCTTCGCTAGTATTCTTTTGCTGACTGTTATTTTAAATCTTAAAGGTAAACCCGACCATCAGGAAACCCTGATTAAAGGAAGTTTAGAAGATAAATTGAAACTATACGGAACTTTTCCAGACAAAGGTATCGTGAAAAGCTATGCTGCGAGAAATACCGTTCCTGGATTCTTTATGATGATGTTTGCAGGAGCAATGTCCGGACTTTTAGGAATCGGTTCCGGAGCTTTGAAAGTTCTGGCGATGGACAATATGATGCGACTTCCATTTAAAGTTTCTACAACGACAAGTAATTTTATGATCGGCGTAACGGCGGTTGCAAGTTCACTGATCTATTTCCAAAGAGGAGAAATTATTCCCGTGATTGTAGCACCGGTTTTGGTAGGTGTGGTTGTCGGAAGTTTTATAGGTTCTAAAACTTTGATGGTTTCAAAAACGAAAAAACTGAAGACCTTTTTCGCTATTGTGATCACCATTCTTTCAGTTTACATGATGTATAACGGTATTAGAAGCAATTTCTCATGAAAAAGAACTTCACTGATGTAGATCTAAACCGTTCTGTGGGAAATCTCCTCCGTTTGGGTGTAATTTTATCGGTTATAACGTCTCTGATTGGTTTTATCAAGCTTTTTACAGAGGGTTTTAAAATGCCACGAAAATACACGATGCTCGACATGGGAACGTCTTCAGAAAAGGTTTGGGGACATTTTTGGGATACGCTTTGCAAAGGCGAAGGAATGGCCATCATTCAACTCGGAATCTTAATGCTGATTTTCACACCATTAATGAGAATTATCTTTGCATTAATCGGCTATCTGAAAGAAAAAGATTACGTGTATGTTGTAATTTCTTCAATTGTTCTGGCGATTATGGCGGTGAGTTTCTTTACCGGGTACGCTCATTAGAATTTGATATTTGAAATTCAAGATTTAATTACAAATTTTGAACATTCAATATTGAATTTTGAATTTGGTATACACTTATATTTCATAGAATTCCAATGGTAAATTATCCGGATCCTGTGTAAAGAAAAACTCTTTTCCTGTGAATTCATCGATGCGGATTGTTTCACAATCTAAACCTTTATTAATCAATTCCTGGCGTTTTTCACCAACGTTTTCTACAGAAAAAGCCAAATGCCTCAAACCACAAGATTCAGGTCTTGAAGGACGTTTTGGAGGATTCGGAAATGAAAATAATTCAATCACGTAATGATCTCCAATTGCTAAATCCAGTTTATAAGACTGCCGTTCTTCACGATACACTTCACGAATAATATTTAATCCTAAAACATCCGTATAGAATTTTTTTGAAACTTCGTAATCTGAACATATAATGGCGATATGATGAATTTTCATAAATATTTATTTTTTGCAGTTTTCTTTTCTTCTTGTATCGATTAAATATTGAATTTTCCAGGTATTATTCTGCTGTACCAGCTGAAAACTATTGGCCCCGCAATGTGAAAATTTTCCTTTAAAATAAAACTCATAAGGTGTAAAAACACTGGCAAGATTACCATCGATCTGAATTGATAAATAGCTTATCTTTTCATCTAAATCATTTTTAGAAAAACCGGAAACGGAAGAAATAAAGTTTTTCAGTTCTTCCGTTTTTACATTTCCTTCTTTTGAAATAGTCTGTAGAATTGCATTGTCAGAAAAGGCCGAATTTACCATTTTTGCATCTGCATTTTTCATTCCGATAAAAAGATTATTGATGGTTTCTTTAATCTGAGTTTCATCTGAAGTCTGTGCAAAACAGAAACAATTGATAAACAAAAGAACTGTAAAAAATATTTTTTTCATTTCTGAGGTTTTAACAGATAAATTTAATGAAAATTTTATTTCGGATCTCTGTAAATTATACATTTTTAAGAATATTTAAACTTGAAAAAAGCCAAAAATATCTTACTTTTATTACTTTATTAGAACAATATGTTGACCTTTTATTATATTTTCATCTCTTTATTATTCATTTTCACCATCTTACCAAAAATCCCAAGTTCACACTGGATTTTCCGTGTGCCGGATTTTGGCAAAATTCAGATTACTTATCTTACGATTATTCTTTTCGGTGTTGGGTTTTTCGTTGAAAAAAATCAGTATTTTTGGTATTCTCAGGCTTTTTTACTGGTACTGTTTGTTTATCACGGAATTACATTGGTAAAATACACTCCGCTTTATCCTGTAAAAAAACATCAGAGAAATTCTCATTCATCACAAAAAATTCATTTTATTTCGGCAAATGTTTATCAGTTTAATACAGAATTTCATCGTTTTATTGATCTCATCAACCGAAACAAGCCAGAAATGTTTTTAACGATGGAAAGCGACAATCATTGGGAAAACGCATTGCAGGTCTTAGAAAAAGATTATCCGTATCAGCATAAAGTCACTTTGGAAAATACTTATGGAATGCATTTTTATTCAAAAATAAAAATTGAAGATTCAAAAACGCATTTTTTTGTGGCAGATGACATTCCGTCAATTGAAGCCCATTTAAAAACTGAAGAAGGTTTTGAGTTTGTATTTTTTGGCGTTCATCCGCCACCTCCGAGTCCTACTGAAGAAGAAACCTCCAAAGAAAGAGACGGAGATATTTTAAGTGTGGCCAAAAGAGTGACGGAAATACAAAAACCCGTGATTGTTGTCGGAGATTTCAACAATGTAGCATGGTCAAAATCTTCCATCTTATTCAGAAAAACAAGTGAACTTATCGATCCGAGGGTTGGTCGTGCTTTTGTGTCTACTTTCCATGCGAAATACAGGCTTTTCAGGTTTCCTATTGATCTGATGTTTCATAGTGAAGATATTTTCATTGAAGAGCTAAAAACCCTTGAAAACTTCGGTTCTGACCATCTACCAGTTTATTGTGAGTTTTTTATTGATGAAAAAAACGACCAACAGGAAGAACGTATTGAAACAGCAAATCATAAAGAAAAAGAGGAAGCTGAAGAAATGATTCAGGAAGGAAAAGAGGAAGACGGGGAACGTGATGCGGTGGTAACGGAGGATTGAATATTAAAGATCAACGCTCACTTTGTCATAAAAATCGGAATGACAAAGTAAATGTTTAAATTCAATCTAACGTTTAAAACAAATATTAATTAAAACCTCATCACATCCTTCACTACTCCATTTTTCTGAGTGTGCTGCAATAGCTCCTTTTCAATAAATGATTTTACCTCCTCCTCAGAACCATCATTCGGGAAAAGCAAATGAACATTTGCTCCTGCGTCCAAAGTAAAAAATAATGGTAGTTTTGTTTCTCTTCTAAAGTCCCAAATTTTATTGATAACTTCTAAAGTTCCGGTTTTCATCAGAATAAAAGTTGGTTCGCTCATCATCATCATGGCATGAAGTGTTAAAGCTTCATGTTCCACCAATTTGATGAACTCTTCCATGTTCCCGGACTTCAGAATTGCTTTCATCGGAACAAAATTTTCTCTCGCTTCCTGAAATCTTCTTTCCGCATACGGATTGGTATTCATCAAACCATGTCCTACTGTCGAGGAAACACTTTTTACCCCTTCATGAATCAACAAAACCCAATCATTAAAATCTTTAAAAACAGGATGAATTTCATCGTCAGAATATTTTACTGCAAATAAATCTGAACTCCCTTCAACCTCATCAGATTCTCCCCAGACAACTAATCCGTTGTACAGGCTTCTGCATGCGCTTCCGCTTCCGAGTCTTGCCAAAAATGAAGCTTTTGTTGTGTTGGATGATGGATGATGGATGTCGGAAGAAAAATACTCATCTAATTTCATCAGACACTTTGCAATCGCTCCAAAACCCGAAGCCGAACTTGCAATTCCTGAACTGTGAGGAAAGGTATTTTCTGTTCTGATCATATATTTTCCTTTTAAAATCCAGGGAAGATATTTCTCTATATTTTTGAAATATTTTTCGATTTTCTCAGCAAATTTCACTTCTTCATTTCCTGCTAAAAAAGTCTGGACAGAAAATTGTTCGTTTGCCAAAAATTCCATTTCTGTATTTGTTTTACAATGATTCAAAGTAAAACTAATACTCGGATTTGCAGGAATTTGCTCCTTATATTTTCCCCAATATTTAATCAGAGCAATATTTGAGGGACAGCTTTCTGAAACTGTTTTATTCTGTATCGTAAAATTTTCTTTTCCTAAAAAATCGTTTGTTGTCATTATGTAAATGTTTTTTTAACCACAAAAGTCACAAAAGTTTTAATTAGATTTTTCAATTTAAGTTAAAAAAAAACGATTTATAAAGATCAAAAAAGAGGTGAAAAATTAAAATTTTCTTTTTTTGCACTTTAAAGACCTTAAACTCAAAACTTATCTTTTGTGACTTTTGTGGTTAAAATTTATGGTTAATTTTAATACATTTTTTCAATTACATCTGAATATTTTTTCAGCACAATATTTCTTTTCACTTTTAAAGTCGGTGTGATTTCTCCGTTGCTAATTTCAAATTCTGATGGCATTAAGGTAAATTTTTTCACTTTTTCAAAATCAGAAAGATGTTGCTGAATTTCTTTTATTTTCTCTTTATAGAAATCATTAATTTCCTTTTTATCAACGATTTCTTCCCAGTTGGTAAACGGAATATTTTTCTTTTTTAAATACCCTTTCAGAAACTCAAAATTCGGAACAATCAAAGCTGAAACAAACTGTTTGCCTTCAGCTATCAAAACAATCTGCTGAATGAAATTATTGTTGGTCAGAAGGTTTTCAATCATCTGAGGCGCAATATATTTTCCGTTGGAAGTTTTCATCAGATCTTTTAAACGGTCTGTAATGGTAAGATTCCCTTTGGCGTCTATCTTTCCTGCATCTCCGGTTTTGAACCAACCGTCTTTCGTAAAAACTTTTTCCGTTTCTTCAGGTCGGTTGTAGTATCCTTTCATAATTCCGTTTCCTTTTGCCTGAATTTCGTCATTTTCACCAATCCTGATTTCTACTCCGGGAAGGGTTTTTCCGCTTGTTCCATGTTCAAATTTGGTTAAAGGAAATAATGTTAAAGTTGCTGTCGTTTCAGTCAGACCATATCCTACCGTAACATGAATTCCCATCGAGTCAAAAAAACGGGTTACTTCCGGAGATAATGATGCTCCACCACAAGGCAAGAACCAAAGCCTACCGCCCATTTTTTCTTTTACTTTACTGAATACCAAAAGATCAGCAACAGTTTCTTTTATTTTTAAATCAAAAGGAATTGGTTTTTCATTTCTTCTTAATTCTGAAGTTTGCCAACCTGTTTCCAAAGCCCAGTCGAAAATTTTCTTTTTTAATGATGAACCTTCTTCCGCTTTTTCTAAAACTCCTGCATATATTTTTTGAAAAAACCTTGGTACGGCACACATCATCGTAGGTTTTACTTCCTCCAGAGTTTTGGCAATGTTCTTCGGATCTTCTAAAAAATAAACTCTTGCGCCGCCATATAAACAAAGCAAACTCCAGCTTCTTTCAAAGACATGCGTCAACGGTAAAAATGCCAGTGAAAGCTCTTCTTCGAAGTTTTTAAACTTAAAAAATTCAAAATGTGCATCAAAAGCTTTGATGAAATTCCCGTGGGTCAACATCACTCCTTTTGGTATTCCAGTTGTTCCTGAAGTGTAGATTAATGTCGCAACCTCATCATATTCTTTTTTGCAGAATTCTAATTTAGGCGACGATTTAGCAATAAAATCTTCCAGATAAAAACTGCTGAATTCTTTCTTGATCCAGACTGCTTTTTTAGAAACAATAATTGTTTCAAGGGTGCTTTCTTCTTTTTTTACAAGATCCAGACAAGCATCGTACTGAGACTGATCTCCTGCTAAAATCAGTTTCGCTCCGGAATCATTGATAATATATTCTGCCTGTTCAGCATTATTTGTTGAATAAATAGGAACGGTAATTGCCCCGATCGCCATTGCAGCTAAGTCAAAGATCATCCATTCGGAAGAATTATCCGAATAGATGGCTACTTTATCATTCTCCTGAATTCCTGCATTTCTCAGTGAATTGGCTGTTTTATAAATGATTTCGCTGAATTTCTTCCAGCTCAATTCCTTCCACGCTCCTTCTTTTTTTTTAAAGCCAATCGCTGATTTTAAAGGATGTTTTTCTACATTTTTTCTGATGATTGCCTCTGCAAGATTCATTCGTTTTTATTCAGCTTTTTGTCGTTAATATAATTGTTGAGATGAAAGTTGATGCTTTCTGAAACAGGAATAAACTGATAATTTAGTTTTTCCTTTATTTTTTGATTGGAAATTTCGGTCATTGTCGAAATAGATTCGATATTCGTTTTGGTAATCATTCTTAACTGAGGAATCAGCCATCCAAAAAGAATATTGGCAACTCTTCCCAAATTCAGCTGAGATCTTGAAAGAATTTTAGCTTCCTTCAGTCCTAATTTTGTTCGAATCTGTCTTCCTAAATCAGCATATCTTTTACCTTCGGAAACAATCACAAATCGTTCTCCGAAAGTATTTTTTTCCATTAATTGAATTGCAATTTCAGCGACATCTCTTACATCCACATAATTAGTTCCACCTGAAAAAGTAAAACTGTTTTTCTCAAAAGTAGGGAAAATATCACCACTGCTTTTGCCCCAGTT
The DNA here is from genome assembly GCF_001693475.1 of Chryseobacterium sp. CBo1. NCBI lineage: Bacteria > Pseudomonadati > Bacteroidota > Flavobacteriia > Flavobacteriales > Weeksellaceae > Chryseobacterium > Chryseobacterium sp. CBo1. The sequence goes on along the minus strand of NZ_MAUH01000024.1, from coordinate 20,003 downwards.
TCCGCTTCCGATAATCATTCCTGGATTTATGATAATGGTATTTAAACCTTCTGCGGAAGCTCTCCAGACTTCCATTTCAGAAAGATGTTTTGAAATGGCATACGCAGAATGCTCGTCTTTTGCATTAAAATCAGAACTTTCATCAAGCTCGCCTTTTTCATTCAATAAATCTAAAACGGCAATAGAGCTTACGTGAAGAAATTTTTCAACCGTAGAATTTTCACAGGCATACAGCAAATTTTCTGTGCCTTTGATATTGGTGTGCTCCATTTCTTTTTCATCTTTCGGATGAAAACTCACTTTTGCAGCACAATGGTAAACTTCTGTAACATCTTTTAGAGCCAGCTCGATAGAATGAATATCGTTAAAATCAACATCAACCCATTCGATTTGATTAAAAAAACCGTCCGGATTTTCAGTATAAAACTGATAAGAATGCTTTACTTCGGCGATATTGCTTGAAGGCCTTTTGGCAGCACGTACTTTTCTTCCTTTTTTCAGAAGTTCGAGAACGATGACTCTGCCTAAAATTCCTGTTGCTCCTGTTACAAAAACCATTAATTAAATTCCAACTTGATTACTGACTAAATTATAATAATAATTCTTTTTTTCAAGCAGCTCCGAATGATTTCCGTTTTCCACAAACTTTCCGTCGTGAAGAACCAGAATCTGGTCTGCATTTTTTATGGTACTGAGTCGATGCGCAATGACAATCACCGTTTTACCTTTGAAAAACTCAAAAAGGTTTTCCATGATTTCTTTTTCATTTTGCGCGTCCAAAGCACTTGTTGCTTCATCCAAAAGAAAAACAGCAGGATTTTTATAGATGGCTCTCGCAATTAAAATTCGCTGTTTTTGTCCTGTACTCAGACCAATTCCGTCATTTCCGACAACTGTATTTAAACCTTGTGGAAACTGACTGATTAACTTCTGCAAATTTGCAACTTTTACGGCATAGTTCAGCAGATTTTCATCAATATTATCTTGTTTGAGCGTTATATTTCTTCGGATGGTTTCAGAAAAAATAAAACCCTCCTGCAAAACTGTTCCTGTAATATTTCGCCATTGATTTAGCGAAATATCGGAAAGTAAACTTCCTCCAAAACTTATATTACCCGAATCCGGTTCGTAAAATCTGAGAAGGAGTTTGAAAAGTGTGGTTTTTCCGCTTCCGCTTTCACCGACAATTGCCGTCACTTTTCCTTGCGGAATGATTGCATTTAAATCTTTAAGAATCGGAAATTCTCCAAAACCAAAGTTGACATTGTGAAGAATTACATCATTGTTCTTTTTAATTTCTGTGATTTCCTGATTTGTATTTTCTACCGGTTTTGTATGAACTTCAGAAATTCTTTCAAGACTCAGTTTAGCATCCTGAGAAACTTCGATAAAATATAAAAGCTGATCAAAAGGTGAATTCATCTGACCAACAATAAAACTGATCGCAAGCATCATTCCCAAAGTAAGATTTCCGTCGATTACTGCAAAAGCAGAAAATCCTGTAATCAGAATATTTTTAAGCTGAGAAATAAAACCTGCACCAATCATTTGATATTGTGAAAGTTTTAGTGCTTTTTTGTTTCTTTCAAAAACTTCATGTTGTAAGTTTTCCCATTTTGATCTTTGAAAATTTTCTGATTGATTGATTTTAATTTCAGACATTCCAAAAACCATTTCGTTCAGAATATTCTGATTTTTACTGTTTAAAACAAATTCTTTCTGGTCTAATGCTTTTCTTCGGTTTAAAAATATTGAAATCCAAATTACAGAAAGCGAACTCAACACAAAGAATATCAACAGAATAACCAAATTATAAATTCCTAAAACCACCGAAAAAACGATAAGATTTAAAAATGAAAAAAGAATCGAAAGCGTATTGGTTGAAAGAAAAGAATTGATTCTCTGATGGTCTAAAATTCGCTGCTGAATATCACCCAGTTTTTTAGATTCAAAATAAGAAACCGGAAGCTTAATCAGTTTTTCTATAAAATCACTGATGAGTTTAATATTAACTTTCGTATTGACTTTCAGCATAATCCAGCTTCGGATGAGTTCCATAAAACTGTTTCCCAAAAAGAGAAAAATCTGTGAAGCGATAATCATCAAGACAAGATTTTTGTCTTTTGAATTAATTCCTTTATCTACTAAATTCTGGGTTAAAAAAGGAAAAGCCAGGGTAATGATACTCGTTAAAAACAACGTGAAAATCAATAAAACCAACGATTTCCTGTGAGGTTTTAAATAAGAAAAAAGAAAGCTGAAACCTTCCTGAACCTTCTCTTCTTTTTTATCGAAAAAATTCTGAGTGGGTTCCAGTAAAAGAGCTTTTCCTGTTTCATTATTCTGAAGCCAATTGGTTTTAAACTCATCTTCGGAAAGCTGAACTTTGCCATATTCGGGATCGGCAATGAGAATTTTATCACTTTTTTCCTGCGGAAACAAAACTACAAAATGCTCTTTTCTCCAATGAAGAATGCAAGGTTTGGGTGCTTCGGACATCAGTTTTTCAAAATCGGTTTCAACTGCAAGAGCTTCAAAACCCAGTTCATGAGACGCAGAGATCAGATCGTGAAAACTCACTCCTGTTCTTGACTGAAACGTAATCAGGCGAAGATATTCCGCAGAAAAATTTTTCCCGAAATATTTGGTAATAATCCTGAGACAGGTCGGTCCGCAATCCATCGAATCGAGCTGTCTGTAAAAGGTAATCTTCGCCACTGAAAGTTTATTTTAAAACCATATTATTCCTTCTCGGAACTTTTCCGCAAAGAACATCGGCAATGCTTTTCGAAATGGCATGATCATCCAGAAGATTATCGAGCCAGAAAAATTCGCCGGCTGCATTAATTTCAATAAAATAATAGTCATCTTCGGGTGAAACAATCATATCTACTGCGCCATAATCGACATGATAAACATCAAGCAAATTCAAAAGCTTTTGCTCTATTGATGACGGAATTTTTGTTTTTTTCCATTTGTCAATCAAATTGACACCATCTTTTCTCCAGTCGGTTTTTCCGTCTTCCGATTGCTGTGAATCGATTTCGAAAGCATACACTTCCTGTCCGACCATTGTAATTCTCAGTTCTTTCTTCTTTTCGATTTTCTTTTGAAACTGCATCGGACAATACACCAGTGAATCTAATCTTTCTAAACTTTCTTCGTCAATCACATTCGTAAAGACAACGTTTTCAACACCATCTTCATAAATCGCAAATCCCGTCTGCATTTTCCCTACAACATTCTGATGTTCCAAAATAAATTTTTTGGCTTCTTCAGGATCGTTGGTAATGCAGGTTTCCGGAATTTTGAATCCTAATTTATAGGCAATTTTAAGCTGCTCTTCTTTGCTGTCGATTCTGCGGTAAACACTCGGTTTTCCTAAAGAATAACAATCCAGAGATTCCATAAATCCGAAAAGAGTGTGTCTGATTTCACCCATTGCAGGGCCGAAAAATTTGGTTTCCAATTCTTCTTTCAAACCTGTTCCGATGTTGTACGCTCTTCGATACCAAACCGCAGAAATATCATCAAGACGAATTTTATGATCTTCAGTTTTTAGATAAGAAATCCATTTTCCGTTCTCGAAAACGGTGGACAATTGATTTTTTAGCGGATATAAGTCTACATCAAAACGGATGACTTCAAACTTATTTTCAACAATAAATTCCGTGACTTTTTCGAGTGAAAAACTGTCTTGTGTATGCGTGATGATTAATATTTTATTGTTCATTGGTGTGTATTCTGTTTATCAAATAATCTGCGATTCTCTGAGCAATCGGAAAATTTAATTCTTTCTGAAGCATTCCCCACTCACCTTGCGGATTGACTTCCAGGAAATAATAATTTCCGTCGGTACTTTTTATCATATCGATGGCTCCGAAAATTAAACCCATTTCTTTCATCATTAAGTTTAAACTTTCTTTGATACTTTCAGGAAGATTATATTGTTCCCAAAAAAATTCTGTTTGAGAAATTCGCCAGTCTGTATGAGTTTTATTATTGATTTTCCCTGTGAAAAACTCTCCATTAAGATAGACAATTCTCAGCTCATATTCTTTTTCAATATAAGGCTGAAAAATCATCGGGCAAACTGCAATATCAGAAAGCTGTTCAAGGTTATCTTCGTCAAACAATAAGGTTGAAATCATTTCCTGACCGTTCATTGATTTTGAAATCGTTCCGTGAAGTTTTGCAATTGCTTTACCGTGACAAAATTGATAAAAAAATTCCTTCACTGCTTCTTCATCATTTGAAAACAGCGTTTCGGGAATTATTAAGTTATTTTTTTTAGCAAGTTTAAGCTGTAAAATTTTATTAGACTCAATTTTTCTTTCAGCCTGCAAAGGATTTATCCATGGAAGATGCTCGAGAGCTGTAAAAAGGTTGAAACGCAGACTTTCGTATTCATTAAGAAAAACAGCTGCATAATTTTCATCAAGATCTTCCGGAATAGCAATATTCCAGCTTTTGCGATGCCAAACTGCTTTTATATCTTTGGAGTTTATCTTATTTCCTGCTTCATCGGTTATGATAAATGAATCATCTGTAAGATTTAACTTCATCTGATGACTCAGACCATCAGAATTCAGCCGAAAAAAAGGAATATTTTTCGATTGAAGGTAGTCAAAAAAGAGGTCAATATTATAAAAATCCTGAGAATGAGTGATGCAGAGAATCATGTTATAAATATAATAAAAAAGGAAACTTGACGTCTAAGTTTCCTTCCAATATAAATTGTTAATATGCTCTAAATTGAGGCGGTATTAAACTCCGCTTTCGTCACCATCAGACGGATATTTCATTGTCTGTTGCTGATCATAAGCAGGTTTTGTAACCGTATCTTTCAGTGGTGTAGTAATCCCGGTTGCGGAAGCTCCACCTTGAACCGCTTTGGTGTCTTTGATCTGATTTTCTAAAAATGATGCAAAGAACGGTTTCTTTAATTTTTTCTTTTCCATAATGAAATATTTTTATTGATTAGTTGAGTCTAAATTAGAAATTATTTAATCATCAACAAAACAATGAGGTACTCTTTATGAAAAATTTAACGTTTATAATTCACTAACTGCTAATCGATTATAATCCTAAAAAATCTTTAATCACAACCGCAAAACCAACAGGATTATCTGCCTGAACCCAATGCGCTGCATTTTTAATTTTTACAAACTGAGCTTTTGGAAACTGCTGTTTTATAGAAAATTCATCCTGAGGTAAAATATAATTTGATTTTTCTCCGGCAATAAATAAAGTTTCACCTTGAAAAACTCCAAATTTTATTGCATTCGATACAAACTGATTGTATTTTTCAGAAAGTGTTTTCAAATTAAACCTCCAATTCAATTTTTTAGAATCTCCATTTTCTTCCCAATAAAGATTTTTTGCTAAAAACTGAATCGTCGATTTTTCAGGAATATACTGCGTTAAAACTGTTTCAACTTCACCTCTCGATTTCATTTCATCAAAATTCACTGTTTCCAAAGCTTTAATAATTCCCTGATGATGTGGCGGGTAGGCTTTTGGGCCTATATCTACAACGATTAATTTTTCAACTTTTTCGGGGTAATTAACAGCAAACTGCATTACGGCTTTTCCACCTAAAGAATGTCCCAAAACATGAGCTTTTTCGATTCCGTAATGGTTCATGTAATTGGCAATATCATCTGCCAAATCATCATGCGACATATTTTCTGAGTGAAAACTTCTTCCGTGATTTCTTAAATCAATTAAATGAACCGGCAGAAATTCGCCCAATTCTTTCCCGAAGCTTCCCCAGTTATCAAGCATTCCAAACAAACCGTGAAATACTAAAAGTGGTGTTGACGAAAGATTTTCGCCAAATATTTTTGAATGTAAAATTTCCATTTTTTTGTTTTTAAAAAATCAGTTATGAGAATCTGAAGATTATAAAATCATTAAATTAATTAAAGCATCAATTTTAAATATTCTTTTGTGATTGTTTGCTTACATTTTTCCCAATCAAACTTTTCAAAAATTTCCGGACTCTCCTGAAAATTAGCATCTTCAAAATATGTCAGACTTTTAATCATCAAGAAATGAGAACCGTCTTCATATTTGTCATCATAAAACTTTATCATCTCCTCAAGTGAAAATTCTTTTAATAAAAAAAATAAGTCTATAAAATCTTTTCTGCTACCTCTACCAGAAATAGCATTAAGTTTCATAGCAGCAATATCTTTTTTGGAGGCCATTCTCACACCATCAATATTTTTAAAATCTTCAAGCAAAGGATAATGATAATTTACAAAATCTACTTTGATATTGTTGACTGAAACAATTAGAATATTTTTGGTCTTTTGAAGTTTTTCAACCTTACCAAACCTATTAAGCTCATCAATGAAAGCATCTTCATCGATTATAGAATTCCCAAACATGTCTATATCTATAGAATTTCGATGACCAATTTGTAATGCCAAAGCTGTCCCTCCAACCAAAATAAAATCAGAAAAAAAATCTGATTTCATTATATTATTTAGGAGTTCCAGTAATTCTGTACTAACTGTCTGTGTTTGTAACATCTGAATTCAGATTTATCAATATTGAAAATTGTGGATAGAAAAGAGAGTGTGACTGCATCGAGACTTCTCAAATTTAATGATACCTCTTTTATTTTATCTAAACCGTAGAATGATTTTAATAAATTCCAATCAGACATTTTTCCGTATTCTAAAACTTTTTGAATCATGTGTACATGATGCTTTTCAAGATCAAAAGTTGCCAAATCCACGTCCCAAAAGAGATGTTGAGAAAAGTCTTTGATGGTAATTTCAGAATTCATATATCAAATATAATCAAATTCTACCACTTCGCCAATCTCTTCAAATACGCCTGAATCGTATTTTCCATTCCCATATACAATGCTTCAGAAACTAAAGCGTGTCCGATGGAAACTTCCAAAAGATTTGGAATATGGTCTGCAAAATATTTTAAATTTTCTAAGCTTAAATCATGACCGGCATTCACTCCCAAACCAAATTCCGCAGCTTTTACAGCTGTTTCGTAATAAGGTTTGATTGCTTCTTCTTTATTTTTGGAATAGTTTGATGCGTAGGCTTCCGTGTAGAGTTCAATTCTGTCTGCTCCGGTTTCTGCAGCAAACTTTACCATTTCAGGGTTTGGATCTAAGAAAATTGACGTTCGGATTCCTGCATTTTTAAATTCTGCGATGACAGATTTCAGAAAATCCATGTTTTTTTCACAGTCCCAACCCGCATTTGAAGTTATCGCATCATCTGCGTCGGGAACCAACGTCACCTGTTCCGGTTTTATTTCTAAAACCATGTCAATAAATTCACGGTGAGGATTTCCTTCAATATTATATTCAGTAGTAACCAAAGGTTTCAGATCGTACACATCTTTTCGGGTAATGTGCCTTTCATCAGGTCTCGGATGGATGGTAATTCCGTGTGCGCCAAATTCCTGAATTTTTATTGCTGCTTCTGTAACGCTCGGCATTTCTCCACCTCTTGCGTTTCTCAGAGTAGCAATTTTATTAATGTTTACGCTTAGTTTTGTCATTTAGAAAACAATTTTTGAAATACGGTTCTGAAGGATATTGCATTGAGTGGAAACTCCGCCAATACATGAATCATGCTTAATACAAAAAGCAACATCAGACCGGTTTGATAATTAATCAGGTACAAAGCTATTGATAAAATCCAAATCGCTGCAACTAAAACCATCTTTTTTGGCTCTAAAGATCGAGCCCATCCTATAACAGAAGTTTTGGAAAACCAGTTGAGATAATGGTAAGTGTAAGCAAATGCGATAAAAATCTGGACTTTAATAATAAGAATTTCGGTTTCCGTTTTCCCTGTAAGAAAAACAAGCCATTGATTGATGAGTTTAAAACCTGTAAGATTAAATATATTTTTAGCCTGTGATATTTCTAAAGCCAAAGTTTCTACCGGTAAAAAATAAATAAGGAACGGCATTACCAAAAGTAAAACAATACTCAACAAGCTTAATCTGTTTGGGTTTAACAGATACCCCGAAATCATGAATACTGCCGTAAATACATACACATGAATAATGGTTGGAATAAAAAGCCCGAAAAAGATAATGATTCCCGGTTTAAAATAATATAAGGCGACACATGAAATCAAAAGACCAATCATCACACTTTTTAAAGCAATTGATTTAACGGTAAAGATGAAATAAAGACTTATAATAAAAAAAACACATAAAAAAATGCCTATAAATACACCATTATTCCATGTATAAAAATTAAAAATACTGATGTAATTTAAAAATAAAAAAAACGCCAATGCTACTGACAAAAAAACGAATAGCTTTACCGTTTTCTGAGGAAGAAAATAGTCTTTTTTCTTCAGCCATTGCAATTCTGTAAGATAATGAAGCGGCCCTAATACAGCGTATGAAAAAAGAAAAGTATCAAAAGGAAGCACGCACGAAACCACAGCAGCCAACAAAAGCATCATCAGATTGAGCAGCTCAACATTTTGGTGTGATGTATTATTTCGCATGATCGCCAAAGATTTTAGACTTTTAAGCTAATCTGCATAATCTGGAGATCAAACTCTTTGGAAGCCACCAATAAATGATCAAAAATATCTGCCTGAATCTGTTCAAAACGTACCCATTGAGAGTCATTTGCAAAACAATAGACCTCCAAAGGCAATCCTTGAGGAGTAATTTCAAGCTGACGAACCATGATCGGACTGTCTTTATCGACTTCAGGATCATTTTCAAGGTACTTTTGGGCGTAATATCTGAAAACCCCGATATTAGTCAACTGTCTTCCGTTGATAATCTTATCGTTGTGCTCTATGGATTCTTTTTCCTGATTGATTTCTGAGGTTTTTTCTTTCAGATAATCGGAGATCAGATTTATTTCTTTCAAACGTTCAATTTCCTCAATACTCAAAAATTTAAAAGAATTGATATTAAAGAAAATCGATTTTTTGATTCTTCTCGTATTTGATTCCGACATTACCTGAAGATTCTTGATCTCCGTTGTCAATAAATCATAAGTGGGAATTGACGAAATTGTTTTATCAAAATTTGAAATTTTCGTTGTCAACAAGCTGATGTCTAAGATATTTCCCTCAATATTGTATTTTGGGATGCCGATCCAGTCACCGACTTTCAGACTTTTTGAGGTTGCCACGTGAATTCCCGTTACAAAACCTAAAATTGTATCTCTGAAAACCAAAACCAGAACTGCCGTAATAGCTCCTAAACTTCCGACAATTGTTGTTCCTTTAATCCCGAAAATCACACAGATGCTCACAATCGTAAACAAGAATATTCCTAATATTTTTACCGTTTCGGAGATTGCATTAATAGCCATTACCTTATAATAATCCTGCTGTATCGTAAAATAATTTCTGAAAGCAGTCAACGACCTGTACAACATCCCTGCAAGAACCAGAACCAAGCCCAAGTTCACACATCGTATAATAAAAATCGTAGTCTGTTTTAATGCTCCTACAAATATAGATTCGTGAAGTGAACCAATGATCACAAGCGCAATAAAATGAGCAACAGAATTGGTAATTCTAGACTGGTAAATAGATTTCAGAACAGGAAACCTGTTTTCATTATGAAAAAAACGAAAAGTATAATTGATGATTATTTTGAATATAAAATCCAGAAACAGGAAGATGGCTACCAGTAACCCCAGTTTCACAATAATATGAAATACCCAATCGAGACCAGCAGGAGAAATCTTGCTGATGTAAATATAAAGCTGCTCGCTGATTTCCTGAAAAAAACTTTTGGTATCTTTTATTTCGTCTTTCATTAAAACAAATTTAATAAAATAAAGGTTCACTTCAACCCCTGTAAAATAAGAATAAAAACCATTTAAATTAAAATTAATTCAATGATTTTAAAAATTTGATTCAAAAATAAAACTAAACTAACAATGAAATTATTAATTTAGTAGTTCAAAACTCCAAAAACTAAATTATATGAAAAAATTCAACTTACTCTTGATTTTTATTGTTCTTTTATCGTTCGGATCGTGTAGATCCGACTCTGAAACACCTGCAGAAGTCACCATTGACAATACCGTAAAAACCGGCAAACTCTCAGGAAAAGTAATGTCTCAGAACGGCAGCAAACCCATTGGAGGAGCTTCTGTTTTTACTTTTGACGAAAAATATAAGATTTATTACACCACTTCTGATGCCGACGGCAATTTTACCCTTGAAGCTCCTGTTGGTGACCGAACGATTCACATTCAGACAGGCGACGGAAGTAATTTCCGTACAGAAATTTCAACATCGGTAAAACATAACGAAACGGCCAATTTAAATGCTAATCAGACCAAACTGAACCAGGTTGCAAAAATTGCTTATGTAAAAGGAAGCTATGATAAAATTGAAGATATTATCCAGAATTTAGGGTATACCGCAACCGAAATTACAAATGCAGATCTCGCAAACATTACTACAATCGCTCAGTATGATATTATCTTTCTGAATTGCGGATCAAGAAACTATTCTTTAAACCAATCACTTTATCCTGCAATCGATGCTAATCTTGCAACTTTTGTAGCTAATGGCGGAAGTATTTATGCTTCAGACTGGGATGTTTCGTATTTGGTTGGCGGAACGGACAATACCAATAATTGTATGCTTCCGGGAGGATTTGTTCCTGATTCGAAATTATGCTCAACAAACACAGGAAGCTCAGGTATTGTTCCGGCAACAGTAAGCAATGCGGGATTATCTACAGCATTAGGTTTCAACACATTGAATATTGATTTCGATTTAGGTTCATGGCAGAAAATCGTAAACTATGATCCTGCTTATTGGGAAGTTCTGGTAAAAGAAACTTCTTCGAATAACGCACTAATGATCAGAACCAATCATTTTACAACAAGCGGAACTCCGAATACACCAATTGGAAACGCTCCAAATACAACGTTCACAACCGTTTGCATTACTTTACCGGGAAATATTCAGATCAGCATTTCTGTACCTACCGCTGCCGTTCCTTACTTAGTAGCATTAGGTGCAACAGTAGGACCTTGTTCAGGATCTACAAACAGTGGATACATTTACTACACAAGCTTCCATAATCATGCGACAGGAAATATCGGGAATGCCGGAGTAATTCTTCAGTATGTTATTTTAAATCTTTAAAAATCGGCTTAAAAATTGATAAACAAAAGGTGGCTTTTTAAGGTCACTTTTTTATTTAAATACATATGGATCATTCAGTAATAACTTTTCTCAGTATTATTTTACTTATACTGGGAATCTTAGGAACTTTTTTACCTGTATTACCGGGACTTGTTCTGAGTCTCGCAGGATTATTAATTTACAAATACGGGACAGACTCTGATCTCTCCATGCTGTATATCTGGACATTTGTAATCTTGACACTCGCTTCTGCAGTTTTAAATTATGTGATCCCCGCAAAAACAAACAGAAAATATGGCGGAACACGTTGGGGAAGCATCGGATCGGTAATCGGGACTATTGTAGGAATGTTTTTACCAATTCCTCTTGGGTTTTTAGTAGGGATGTTTGCCGGAGTTTTCATCGGAGAACTCTTGCATGACAGCAAAGACATAAATAAAGCTTTAAAATCTACAAAAGGTGCTTTTATCGGTTTTATTTACGGAACAGGATTTAGTCTCGTGGTTGGTATTGCCATGCTTTTGGTAGTAATTTTAGATGTCGTTAATGTAATTTAATTATAAGAAATGTATAAAAGTATTCTTTTCGGTTTTGGCTTAATAAGCCTGATAAATTGCAAGGCTCAAAAAGAAGCCACAGCTCAAAATACGGATAGTATAAAAAGTGAATCACCTCTAAACACTAATGGTGAGATCATTTATTTCAGCGAAGGAGAAAATAAATTCATCAAAGAATTTCAGACCAACGTCACTTTTAAAAATATTGCAGAAGACAGCCGTTGTCCGCAAGGAACACAATGCATTTGGGCGGGAGTTGCTGTTGCCAACGTAGAATTTATGAGTACTACAAGCAGACCAATGATTTTACAATTATCGACAGCAGAAGTCAATGGAAAGAATTACCACAAGACACAATCTTTTAACGGATACAACATTACCCTAAAAGAAGTTACGCCCTACCCGACTTCGCAGGAAGGAGCAAAATCACTTTCTGGGAAATATAAGATTGGGATTATCATCAGCAAAGAAAGCAGTCAGGCAAATTCTACCACGAAATAAGTTTCTTTCCTTTTGAAGCAAGATATTCATTAATTTTTGAAAAAGGTTTGCTTCCGAAGAACCCTCTGTGAACAGAAAATGGTGACGGATGTGCAGATTTTAAAATAAAATGTTTAGCCGGATCGATGAGTTCGGCTTTTTTCTGTGCAAAAGCACCCCACAAGACAAAAACTACATTTTCTTTTTTATCTGAGACTTCTTTTATGATAAAATCCGTGAATTTTTCCCAGCCCAAATCTTTGTGCGAATTCGGTGAATGAGCACGAACCGTTAATGTAGCATTCAATAATAAAACCCCTTGTTTCCCCCAGTCATCCAGCTCTTTTGAGCTTCTTACCACTCCAATATCATTTTTTAATTCAATAAAAATATTTTTAAGCGAAGGCGGAGCTGTCACCTGTTCCGAAACAGAAAAACATAAACCATTTGCCTGAAAATCATTATGATAAGGATCTTGCCCAATAATTACGACCTCAACATCTTCAAAGGGAGTAATCTCTAACGCTCTGAAAATCTGATTTTTCGGCGGGAAAACTTTCGTCGTTGCATATTCCTGCTTTACTTTTTCCCAAAGGTTGGTAAAATAGGACGTGTTTTTTATCGGGGCTAATATTTCTGTCCAGGTCATAAATTCAATTTGAAAATTTAAGAATGAGTTTTATTTGAGAATTCAATTTTAAAGCCAAGCTGCCAGTTTAAACAAAGCGAAGCATCGTAAAGAATTTATCATACAAATTTAATGATTAAAAACAAAAATAGATATCCTTCGTCGAAATGACAAAAGAAGCATTATTTCTTCAAACTAAAAACCAGATTTTCAGGAAAGCCGTCATCAGTTCTTCCCTCTTCCAAAATAAATTGATGTTTTAAAAGAAGTGACTTTGAATTTTCATTAAATTTATTGGTAAATGCTAAAATAGTCTGCAAATTTAATTCATTAAAACCATAATTTAAAACCGAAGTTAAAGCTTCTGACATAATTCCCTTTCTATGAAATTCCGGTAGCAATTCATAACCAACTTCAGCTTCCATTCGGTCTTCAGAAAACCTGTATAAACAAATCGTTCCTAGAAGATTTTGTTGATTTTCATAAGTGATCCCAAAGTAAACAGTTTCATTATTCGCTGTTCTTTTCTTAATGGTTAAAATAAAATCCAGTGCATCATAGTTGCTATTCGGCGGAATTCTTTTAACAAACTGATTGGTGATTTTATTACTTCGAATTTTTAAAATATCATCAACGTGGCTTTCGTCAATAGGCTTTAGAATTAATCTTTTGGTTTCCAGTTTCATATCTCAAATATAATAAACTTTCAACCACAAAAATTTAAAAATACATTTTCAAATTCTCAAATTAATTCATTTTCAAATTAATTATCTTTGCAATGTGTATATAGATAAAGAAGATTTAGACGAATTAGAATTTCCGCAATTGCTCGCGGAAATTTCTCCCTTTGCATATTCTCAGAAAACAAAAAATAAAATCCTTGAACTTCGTCCGATGAAAATTGACGTAGCAGAACTTTCATTGAAAAAAGCTTCCGAATATTTATCGAGCTTCGAAAGTTCCAACGCCATTCCGTTTGATGAATATGAAGATATTGAAAGCGAACTGAAATTAATGCTGATCGAAAACTACCGGTTGGAAAACGTTGCTTTCATTAAAATAAAAACGCTGACGGAGCAAATCGGAAAGCTGCAGAAATTCTTCCCGACCATGCCCGAAACTTTCCCTACATTGATTCAGGATGTTTCTGTGCTTGAATTTAAAAAAGAAATCATTGATAAAGTTGACAAAGTTTTTAACCGTTTTGGGGAAGTAAAAAGTGAAGCCTCACCAATTTTGAAAGGTTTGAGAACTGAAATTCAACATGCTAAAAAAGCAATTACCGAGAATTTCAACAGAGCCTTATTCAACTACGGGCAAAGCGATTTTCTGGATGACATTCGCGAAACGATCATCGATGACCAAAGAGTTTTGGCGGTAAAATCTGCTTATAAAAAAAGAGTTGCAGGAAGAGTTTTAGGACTTTCAAAAACAGGTTCTATTACGTATATGCAGCCGGATTCTGTGGTTAAACATCATTTTAAATTAAAAGAAAGCGAAGAGGAAGAAAAGAAGGAGATTGATAAAATCCTGAGACAGCTTACTGCAGAATTAGCAGAATTTCAACCGCAACTCTGGAGATACCAGATGTATATTTTTGACCTGGATTTAACGAGAGCAAAAGCAAAGTTTGCAGAACTCATCAACGGAGTTTTACCGAAAATCAACAGGCATAAAACACTCAGGTTAAAAGATGCATTCCATCCTTTGTTATGGCTGAGAAATAAAATAGAGAACAAAACGATTTTCCCACAAAGCCTTAGTTTTACGGAACATAACAGGATTATCTGTATTTCCGGGCCGAATGCCGGTGGAAAATCGATTACGCTGAAAACTGTAGGATTGCTTCAACTGATGATTCAGAGCGGAATTCTTGTCCCAGTACATCCAAAATCCGAAATGTTTTTCTTTGATAAAATCATGACCGATATTGGTGATAACCAGTCTATTGAAAATCACCTTTCGACGTACTCTTCAAGGTTAAAGAAAATGGGTGGAATCATTCGTGAAGCTGATGCTGAGACGCTTTTATTGATCGACGAATTTGGTACAGGTTCAGATCCTGAATTGGGCGGAGCTTTAGCGGAAAGTTTCCTTGAGTTTTTTTACGATAAAAAAAGTTTTGCAATTATTACAACACATTATACCAACATTAAATTGGTGGTAGAACAGCTTCCGAATGCGCAAAACGCAGCCATGTTGTTTAATGAAGAAACACTTGAGCCGATGTACAAGCTGGAAATAGGGCAAGCCGGAAGTTCATTCACGTTTGAAGTGGCAGAAAAGAATAAAATCCCAAGGTTTATCATTCATTCTGCTAAGAAAAAGGTGGAACATGACATTGTGAATTTAGATAAAACCATTGTAAAGCTTCAACAGGAAAAATATGAAGTTGAAAAATTGAAATCTGACCTTGCAGAAAGAAAAGAATCGGTAGAAGACAAACGCGATAATCTGCAAAAACTGAACGAGCAGCTTCAGCAGAAATTATTCAACTTCCAGAAATTGTATGAAGATGAACATCGTAAACTTCAGTTTGGAACGAAGATCGAATCTTTTATAGACAGCTATGTAAAAGGTAAATCGAGGAAAGATGTTGTGAAAGATTTTGTGAAGATTCTGGAGCAGGAAAAATTCAGAAAAATCGGCGCAGATAAAGACGAATCTAAACGACTTCAGGTGGTAAAGAGAAAAATTACTCAGCAGCTGAAAAAAGAAGACGTTATTGAAAAAATTACGGAAACCAACGAAAAGATTGAAGAAAAACGTAAAACCGATCGCGCACTTTGGATGAAAGTTGGGCAACGTGTAAGAATTACAGGAAGTACAAGTGTAGGAACGATTGAGAAAATCTCAAGAAATAAGGTCATCGTGAATTATGGAACATTCAAAACCACAATTGACGCAGACGAGCTGGAAAGAATTTAATTTCGGGAAATGACTGTAGAAACCCATATCACTTTTAAGGACTTTCTGAATTTCAATTTTAAAAATTCATTACCAAGGCTGATTATTTTTTCATTGATTATCTTGGTGTTTTTGGGATTGAATTTATACAATACGGAATACGATATAAGGGAAATTTTCAGGTCTGCCGTGATTTGGCTATTGATAGTGGTTGTTTTTATGATGGTACGGTCTTATTTCCGTTTGAAAAATGCATTTTATTCCAACAAAAAAATTCAGGAAAAGATTTCCTACACTTTCACTGAGGAGAAAATTCATACAACAGGAGAAACATTTGACGGAGAGTTTACCTGGAAAACAGTCCACAGAGTAAAAGAAAATAAAGACTGGTTTCTGATTTATCAAAGCAAAACCACGATGAATATGATTCCTAAAAAATATTTTACAAAAGATCAGATTCGGGAGCTTAGAAATTTAGTTCAAAAGAATAATGTAAAAGCAAAGTTAAGAAACGATTAAAATCATTTTAAAAAAAATAGAGCGCCCAAATATGACGCTCTATTTTTTTTATTTATTTCTTAATAAATTTCAACCTGACTTTATTTTCTTTTCCATTGAGCTCAATAAAATACACCCCTTTGATTAAATAATTAACATTGGTTTTTTTGTCATTTGTTTTGCCTTTACTGATGCTCTGTCCGACTGCATTATAAATTGTGTAATTCTGTTCAGAAGAAATCCCTGAAACAATTAGAATATCTGATGTCGGATTAGGATAAATTGATATTTCTTTATGATCATTAACTTCATCTACACTCAGATTATTTGCCGTAAAATGAACGCCGTAATCTTCAACCTCACCGTACCCGAAACTACCGCATCCGTCTGCTAAAGTCACATTGGAATACACTACTCTCATTGTAACATCACATTTTGGAACTGTGGCAGGAACGTTAAAAGAAAGACTGTAGGTCGGGTTTGCATTGGTTCCCATGAGAACTCTTTCGCTATATTCAAAAAGACCATTAGCATTATAATCAATCCATACCGTTACATTAGCAGTTGCAGGAAATACAGGGCCTGATTTTGTCACAGACACCACATTGTTTAGAGAACCCGCCACTAAATTTATTTTTCTAGTAGGATCGGGTCTGTAATCTGTATAATTTGAATTCGAAGAATTACTTACCATCGTTGATAATCCCAATCCCGGAGCCGGTGTCAAAGTAACGTTTGAAATGTGCATAATTGCAGTATCTGTAGATGCAGAAGCACAACCATTTGGCGACAAAGTATTGAATACTACAATAGTCGACCATGTTCCCGGAAGATTATTGCAAATTTTAGCAACACGGACTTCGTAAGCGGTGCAGGACATTAAACCAGTAAGCTTATAAAAATCTTGGTTAGTCGGGATCGTTGATGACATCCATGCAAAATTTCCTACAGGTCGAAACTCTACCGTGTAATTTGGTGTAGCCGGATCATTTGCCCAACTTACTGTTGCTTCCGTATGAGAAATGTTTGTTACAGTCACATTTAACGGTGCAAGTGTGTTACAAAAAAACTCATCATTTTCAGCTTTATTTATTGAATGATAAAAAGTAAAAGCGAATAAACAAAAGAATAAACAGAGTAAATTTTTAATCATATTTTTTATTTGTAAATAGATAGGTTTAAAATTAAATCATTTAAATTAAAATATTCCAATAAAAGTGAGTAAATATTACAGTAATTTTGAAAAATGCTTATTAACCTTAAAATATTGTGGATTTTTTATCGAAAACTTCTCATTCCCGGAATTTTGTTTTCTTTGTTCCTGACTTTTCAGCTTGGACTGACGTTAGAGAATTTCAGCCTGTGTTTTCTTTTGATATTCCCTTTGCTTCATTATTTTATTTATGAGTTAAGATTTAAAAACGAGTACCATTTTTATACAAATTTTGGTTTCTCAAAGCTGAATTTATGGATCATTACAATTGGATTAGCGATTGGATTAAAATTTTTTGCCGCTTTTTTATGAGTACACTTCATATTGACAGCATTACAAAGTCGTATGGTGAAAAAGACATTCTGAAAGATGTTTATTTACGATCTGAAACCGGAAAAGTTTCAGGAATTTTAGGGAGAAATGGTTCTGGAAAATCTACATTATTCCAGATTATTTTCGGAACACTGAAAGGAAATACCCAATATATTAAGTTTAACAATACCATTTTGCAGAAGCAATCTGACCGGAAAAACAAAATCGCTTATCTTCCGCAATATTCTTTTTTGCCTAAAAATATAAAGATCAAAAATCTTATACCTTTGTTTTGTGATAAAGAAAATGCCGATAAAATCTCTCAGTTAAACTTAGTTCAACCTTTTTTAAATAACACTCCAAAAACACTTTCTGGTGGAGAACTTAGAGTTTTAGAAGCATTACTGATTATTTACTCGAAAGCAGAATTTATTTTATTGGATGAGCCATTTCACAGTTTATCTCCTAAAATTGTTACTGAACTAAAAATAATCATCAAACAACAGACAGAAAGCAAAGGATTTATTATCTCCGACCATCAATATCATGATGTATTAGCTATTTCCGATGATATTTTTCTCCTTTCTGATGGTCATCTTAAATTAATCAAAGATTTGGATGAATTGAAACGGTTTAATTATCTGCCAAAAAATATTTAATTTATATCTTTGAGCTATAAATATTTTTTATAATGACTTTCATCAACAAAGCAATCTATATATCGATATTCAGTATTTTTTCTTTCGTGCTGCTAAACGCTCAAACTAAAGTTCCTTTTGGGGTGGTGAAAGCAGAAGAAGGTTATGCGATGGTACGTGTACACAAGGAAGATTACCGAAAAATCGTCGATAAAATCAGAATGCGAAAAGGTGATGTTTTTGTTTATGTAAAGCCCGCTCCCGGAGAAACGGAATGGATCTGGATTAAATATCCCGAAAAAGAAGAACTTCCAAAACCCTTTGTGAGATACGACAGTCTTACCAAAGAAGGTATGGTGAATAAGGGCCGTATTGCATTCATCGATCAGCTTCCAAAATTCACTCCAACCCTTTCTAAAAACGGAAGATCAATCACTTTTGTGGATAACAATAATTCTAAAATTCCTGCCAACCAGAGAACTAAAGTTGTGATTGACATTTATCCTTCGAGCGCAAAATTCAAAAAACAGGAAAAAGATGCGGAAGGAAACATCGTAAAAATCGACAAACAAAAAACCTGGGGAATCGGAAAAGAACTTCCTGAAGATTTAAAAGAGATTAAATCTGTGCGTGTTCAGCAACCCGGAAGAGGCTCAGTTTTCGTAAGAGAAGCCATCAAAAATATGTTTAATCCTACTATGGATTTTGAAAACATGGGTGTAACAGCCATTGATAACGACCACATTTATCTTTACATGATCAATGGATCCGAAGAGCATCGATACACTACTTTCTGGACAATAAAAGAAGGAAAAGCAATCAGCCAGATTGTTTACGCCAACCCTGAATAAATTCCGAAAATTCATTTTATTATTCTTATTTTTGCATCCGAAAATATTAAGCTTTGAGGCATTTGTGCTTCGCTTAAAACTTTTCCGGAAACCGGTTCTGTTTAACTACAGATTAAAAGGGAATCGTGTGAAAATCACGAACTGTCGCGCAACTGTAAGTAACCAAAGTCTTTATAAAAAACCACTGTGCAAAAGCATGGGAAGGCATAAAGATGTTACAAGTCAGGAGACCTGCCTTTTTCTTTAGACAAAAACTTTCGCGATTTGAAGTTTATTGATCTCATGAGTTTCGGGAGCTTTGTGTTCCTGAATCATTCTGTGGATTCCAATACGATTTCATTTTCGCTTTATTTAATAATGAAATATGACTACAGAAGAAAGAATTCAAGCATCGGAAACCCGAATTTTCAAAGCCGTTTTCCCCAACACAACCAATCATTACGACACTCTTTTCGGTGGAACTGCGATGCAGCTAATGGATGAAGTTGCATTTATCACTGCTACAAGATTTGCAAGAAAACGTGTGGTAACCGTAAGCAGCGACAAAATCGATTTTAAAAAACCAATTCCTGCAGGAACAATTGTAGAACTGATCGGAAAAGTTTCTCATGTTGGAAAAACAAGTATGAAAGTAAATGTTGAGATCTATACCGAACAAATGTATTCTTACGAAAGAGAAAAGGCGATTGTGGGAGATTTTACTTTTGTAGCGATTGACGAATTTAAGAAACCAATTCAAATTCTATAAATGAAAAGGTTTCGGCGACCTTCGGTCGCCGAAACT
>NZ_MAUH01000023.1:0-206295 GCF_001693475.1 Chryseobacterium sp. CBo1 | reverse complement strand
TGATTAGATTTTTAATATCCAAACCATCAATAATGCTTGAAACTATTTTCACAGGATGCTTTTCATCAATCAACTCCGATAAATTCGGAGGAAAAAGTAAATTTTCTTTGGGATTGTAATCTTTAAATACTACTTTTGAATTAGTTAACACAAAGCAAATTACAAAATTTGCAACTATTAGGAAAGCTCAGGCTTTCCTTTTTTGCATTAAAAAGGCTGTCTCTCTTTTGAGACAGCCTCTTTTTTATTTTTATTGATTTTCTTTCCAAAGTTGGGTGAACGAAATAAAATCTGTCACGCTCAGCTCTTCTGCTCTTTTGTCTAAAAACGCATGAGCTTTTAAGGCTTCAGGAATGTTTAAAACTTTCAAGGCATTCGAAAGTTTTTTTCTTCTCTGGTTAAAACCTGCCTTTACAATTTGTTTAAAAAGGATTTCATTTCCTGCATGACCTTCTTTAGGATTTCTTGTCAGTCTGATGACTCCCGATTTTACTTTTGGAGGCGGATTGAAAACATTTTCGTGAACTGTGAAAAGATAGTTTACATCATAATAAGCCTGAATTAAAACAGATAAAATTCCGTAATCTTTCGTTCTTGGTACAGCAGCTGTTCTCTCTGCAACCTCTTTTTGAAACATTCCCACCATTTCAGGAATCTGTTCGTAATGATCGATAATTTTAAAAAGAATCTGTGACGAAATATTATAAGGGAAGTTTCCGATAATAGCAATTTGCTCTCCATTCAAATCTGCAAAGTCATGCTTCAGAAAATCGCCAACGAATGTTTCTTCTTTAATTTTATCGTAATTCTGCTTCAGATATTCGATAGATTCTGTATCGATCTCAGCGAGAAATAATTTTTGTTCTTTTTCAATCAGATATTTGGTAAGAACGCCCATTCCCGGACCTACTTCAAGTACGTTTCCGTAGTTTTCAAAGCTTAGTCCTTCTACAATTTTCTTTGCGATATTTTCATCGGTCAAAAAGTGCTGACCGAGATGTTTTTTTGCTTTTACACTCAATGTTTTTTATGATTTTGTTAACAATGATTTTCTTTAATTCGTCCCAAATTTCGGAAGATTTTTTCTATTTTAGCCAAAAATTTTAATATTAATGGCTAAATCTGTAGATGAGTTTAATAAGAAAAGGCTTCGGTCCAGCAATATTACAGTCGTAGTAAGTATCGCTTTAGTATTGTTTTTGTTGGGATTGATGGGGCTTATTTTGATCAATGCACAAAAATATTCAGACTATTTGAAAGAGCAGCTTGTAGTGAATGCTTATTTTGATGAAAACTACGATATTAAAGATTCAGCTAAAATAGCGAAACAGGAAGCCGTTGCCGTTGAAGTGATCAAAGGAATGGAGTCGGTGAAGCGTACTACTTATATTTCAAAAAAACAGGCTTCTGAAGAAGCGAAGAAAAGTTTGGGCATCAATAGTGAAGCTCTTTTTGAAGAAGATATTTTCCCCGCTTCTGTTGAAATTGCTTTGAAACCTCAATATACGGATTCTACAAAAATTGGTGCGGTCTTGAAAGATATTAAAGCTGTTCCGGGAATTGTGGATGTTAAAAACGATTCAGATTCACAAAAAATCTATGATAACCTGAATAAAATTTTAAAATGGATTCTTGCATTCTGTGTTTTATTCTTGATTCTTGCTATCGTATTGATTAACAACTCTATTCGTTTGAAGGTTTTCTCCAAACGATTCATTATCAAAACAATGCAGTTGGTAGGAGCGAAAAGGAGATTCATTTTGACCCCGTTTATCAAAGAAGCACTTATTTTGGGACTTCTCGGAGCGGTAATTGGCCTTTTGGCGCTTTTCGGAATCTGGTATTATTTCACAACAACCATAAAGACTCCTTTTGTACAAGACACCAACCAATATGTTTGGCTAGTTGTTTCAATCTTTGGAGTGGGTATTTTTATTACAGTATTAAGTACAATTATTGCAACATGGAGATTCTTGAGATCCAACGTTGACGATTTATATTATTCTTAAAAATGAGCAAAAAAACAAATAAATTTTCGGCATCAGATTATGGTAACGAAACAGAAATTTCCAAAGAAAGCAATTTTTACTTCGGTAAAGAGAATTTTAAATGGATGCTGATCGGTCTTGCCTGCATCATTGTTGGTTTTCTTCTGATGATGGGACCCGATGCAAATACAGTTGACGGAAAGCTGGATCCCAATGTGTGGAACGACGATATTTTCTCGATCAGAAGAATCAGGATTGCTCCATTGTTGGTTGTCATTGGTTTCGCCATTGAAGTGTACGCAATTTTAAAAAGAAAATAAAATACTCTTATCAATAAAGATTAAAAAATTAAAAGATTTGAATACCTATTTGAATCTTTTAATTTTTTAGTCTTTTAATTTTTTTTAACTCAATAAAATGGATTTAATCAAAGCAATCATTATTGCCATTGTAGAAGGACTTACAGAATATTTACCGATTTCATCGACCGCTCACATGGGCTTTACTGCCAATCTGATGGGCTTGAAAGAGGATGAATTTCTAAAAATGTTTCAGGTTTCCATACAGTTTGGAGCGATTTTGTCGGTGGTTGTTGCCTATTGGAAAAAATTTTTTGATCTCAAAAACCTTCAGTTTTACTATAAGCTTGCTTTTGCGGTGATCCCGGCTTTGGTTTTAGGCTATATTTTCGATGATAAGATCGAAGCAGTTCTTGGAAATCAGATTGCGATCTCATCCGTTTTAGTTTTAGGTGGGGTAGTTTTGCTTTTTGCGGATAAATGGTTTAAAAATCCTGTGATCAATGACGAGAAAGATATTTCGATTAAAAAAGCAGTAACTATCGGTTTTTGGCAGTGTCTTGCGATGATGCCCGGAACGAGCAGAAGTGCGGCTTCGATTATTGGTGGGATGACACAAGGTTTAAGCAGAAAAGCAGCGGCAGAATTTTCATTCTTTCTGGCGGTTCCTACCATGTTGGCGGTAACTGTTTATTCCGTTTTCGTAAAAACGTGGGGTAAAGGAACTCCAAACGAAAGTAAAGGTTATGAAATGATTCTTGAATCTCAGGATCACATCACCATTTTTATCGTTGGGAATGTTGTTGCATTTATTGTAGCACTTATCGCCATTAAAGCATTTATAGGTGTTCTAAACAAATATGGTTTCAAACCTTGGGGATGGTATCGTATTTTTGTAGGAATTGCATTGCTGATCTATTTTTATTATTTCAAATAATATCATTAATCATTACCAATTACACATTATTTATGTTTATTTGGGCAGCAATTTCCGCCTTCCGCTCCCGCTTTTTTGCCTCCGCTTCGCTACAGCAAAAAGAGCTCCGCTCAAGTCGGGCTGCAAGAAAGTCAGAATAAGAAATTTTTAATAAAACTTTAACTTGAGCTTCAATAATCTCAAACCTCAAACCTCGAATCCCGAACCTCGAACCTCGAATCTCGAACCTCAAATTTCAAATTTCAAATATCCCAATGACCGCAGAAGAATTACAGTCAGGACACATATTTTTATTAGACAAACCGCTGGATTGGACTTCTTTTCAGGCGGTCAATAAAATGAAATATAAGCTTAAACGTGAATTTAATCTTCCTAAAAAGTTTAAAATCGGTCATGCCGGAACTTTAGATCCGAGAGCAACAGGTTTGTTGATTGTCTGTACCGGGAAATTCACAAAAAAAATTCCGGAAATTCAGGATGCTCCGAAAGAATATTGGACGGAAATAAAAATAGGAGTTCAGACCGAATCTTACGACACCGAAAAACCAGAAATCCTTCATCAGGATTTTTCAAGTGTTACTGAAGAGGATGTGAAGAATACATTAGACAAATTTTTAGGTGAAATTGAACAAAAACCGCCTATTTTTTCAGCCATAAAAATTGACGGTGAAAGAGCCTATAATTTAGCAAGAGCAGGAGAAGAAGTCGAAATGAAGTCCAGAAAAACGACCATTCATTATATAAAAGATATTGAAATTAATTTTCCTTTGATAAGTTTTATGGTTGGTTGTTCAAAAGGAACCTATATCAGAAGTTTAGCGCACGATATCGGTCAGGAATTGGGCGTTGGAGCCTATTTAACACAATTAAGAAGAACGAAAATCGGAGACTACCATGTTGACCGTGCAACGTCCGATTTTTTAAATAACGACTACAGATTTGAAATCTTATGATTAAAAATTTATTTATTTTATCCTTTCTTATTCTCTCAATTACCGCTTTTTCTCAGGTTGATACGGGGAAGAAAGAAAAAATGGGCTTTTATGTAAATCCATCAATCAACGCAGGTTTAAATTTAAAGAAGGAGCCTGAAATTCCAAATACAACTCAATACATTCAGCCCGAAAGAGTGAGGAAGTTTACTTATGGCATTACCGCTGTTGGTGGTTATAATTTTCTTCCTAATTTTGCACTGGGAACGGGTTTGAAGTATATGTATGCTGAAGATAATTTTCATCTGATGTATTGGGTGATTCAACCTAAAGTTATTTTCACTCCCGGTGATGAAGCTTTTTATATTGATTTAAATTATGGGAAGCAATTAAATAATTCTGCTGTTTCAAATTCTGAATTTTGGGGCGCAAGATTAGGAGTTCAGATGTCTTACTCAAAAAGGCTAAGCCAAGAAGGTGGTTTGTTTTTTGAAGGTCATAAATTGGGAGGAAATAATCCTTTTTTTTTAGGCTTAAGCTACGGAATTACCATTTTCAGTAATAAGAATTATACAATAGAAGGAATAGATTAATGGAAAAGACACGTATCAATAAATATCTTTCAGAAGTTGGGTATTGCTCAAGAAGAGCAGCCGACAAACTCTTGGAAGAGGGCAGAATTACCATTAACGGTAAAATTCCTGAGCTGGGAACAAAAGTTTCAGACGAAGATATAATAGAAGTTGACGGGAAAACTATTCGTGATTCTGAAGAAAAACCTGTCTATATCGCTTTTAATAAACCTGTTGGGATTGTCTGTACTACAGATACCAAACGAGAAAGAGATAGTATTATAGATTTTATCAATCATCCAAAAAGAATTTTCCCGATCGGAAGGTTAGATAAACCCAGTGAAGGTTTAATCTTGTTGACAAGCGACGGAGATATTGTAAATAAGATTCTAAGAGCAAGAAACAACCACGAAAAAGAATACTTGGTCAGAGTTGATAAGCCCATCAATCCTAAGTTTTTAGAGAAAATGAGAAATGGTGTTCCTATTTTGGATACCGTTACCAAGAAATGTGAAGTTGAAAAAATTGATGACATGACATTTCGTATTGTTCTCACCCAAGGTCTAAACAGACAGATTAGAAGAATGTGTGAATATCTCGGATACGATGTAAAGAAGCTGAAACGCATCAGAATAATGAATATTAAGCTGGATTTACCCGTTGGAAAATGGAGAGATCTCACAGATGAAGAAATGAAAAATCTGAATTTTTTATTACAGGATTCCAGCAAAACTTTCGAATAATAATTCTCCTGAAAATGACTATAAATAAAAGTTGCTTTATTGATTCTTTCAATAAAGCAACTTTTATTTATAAATTATTTTGCACATAATAGAATTAAGTGTATATTTGTTGGGTAATCAAAGTAATATTTGAAAAAGCTTTAAGCCTGATTATAAACACAAATGCATTCAAGATGAAAAAAAAGTTTCTATTGATGGCAGCTTATAGTTTGCTGTTTTTTAAGAATTATCAAGCTCAAGTAGGGATAGGTACAACTACGGTTGAAAATGATCTTTTATTGAAGATTTCTTCGGTAAATAAAGGGGTTCTTATTCCCAATCTTGCAATTCCTAATCTCAATGTTGCTAGTCCTGTGAGTTCTCCGACCTTAGGTTTACTTGCTTATAATAATTATAACGGTAAAAAAGGTTTTAATTTTTGGGACGGAAATAAATGGAATGAATTGGTAGATTCGAGAAATATTTATTCTGTTTTAGGCTTGACAATTTCTTACAGTACATCAAACTCGTCACCTACAAGTATCACAACTCTTTCCGGAGCATTGAATTATGCAGAAAACTCATTGCCCGGTACAATCTGGACTGAAGTTCCCGGTCTTGCAAAAGATATTACCATTACTCAGAGCAACAACAGTATTTTTGTTATTACGGAAGGCATGGTACAGTCTAATAATACGATTGCAAGCAGAACCAATACCTTTACTTATGCTGTAGGGATTTTTGTGGATGGCAAATTGGCCGGCGTAAGAAACTACTCAGCCAATTACGGTAAATCTTATCAATATGATTTCTTCTCAATAAATACGTTGTTTAAAAACCTGAGCTTAGGTAATCATACAATAAAAACGTATGTTACAGTGAGAGTAAATAATTACTCCAATGCTTCTTCGTGGAGATTTGGAGGGGTTGCAGATACTTCTTCGGTGAATGCAGATATGTCTAAGATAAATATGTTTATTAAACTAACAGAAAAATCGTAAGATAAAATACAAGCACAAATGGAAAAGTTATTTTTTAGTTTAATATTGATCTTTTTTTGGAGCAAAATTTTTGCTCAAACTGGATCGGTTGGGATTGGAACGAGTTCGCCGAATTCATCAGCAATATTAGATATGGTATCTTCTGATAAAGGAATTATGCTTCCTCAGATTTCTCTTAATCCTTCCAATGTTTCAGATTACAGTTTTATGGCTTCCGCACCTACAGAATCACTTCTGATATACAATACGAATACTGGTTTTCCGGGTGGAAGAGGAATTTATTATTGGGATGGTGCAAGATGGAGCTATTACTTCAATTCGGCTAATATTAATCTTTTACTAGGCATCACAAAATATTATTCAAAAATTTATAATTCGGGAACTTCTACAAATGTTTATAATTCAGATGCAACTTCAGTTACTTCTTTCGTGAATGGAAGTTCACTGTCTTCTCCGTGGCTTGAGATCACCGATGGTTCAACTTTAAATTTTACGGTCGACAGACCAGTGAATAACATAGTGGTTACTTTCACAGGAATGCTTCAGCTCAATAATACTTTATCAGCAGGAAGTAATTTAACTTATGGACTGGGAATATTTATCGACGATAAGCTTATTTCATCTAAATCTGCTTCGGTGAATGTAGATAATACGTGCGCTTTCCAGGAATTTACTATTACAGGATTAAAAGATAATCTTTTGATAGGTAATCATACCTTGCGATTGGCGGTCATGAACAGATCAAGCACAACAACTGCGGCAGTTTCTTACGGACAAAAGGCAGCCGGCTGTACAAATATTTCTAGCGATGAAACAAAAATAAGTGCTATTGTTTTAATTAATCAACCTTTACCTTATTAATTATGAAACGATCTATCAACCTATTTATTTTAATACTGTTTCCCACGTTTATGTTTTCGCAGGTTGTGATGACAGATAAAGCTCAGGCAATTATAGATAAAAGTGCTATTTTAAAACTGGATTCTGATAAAAAAGGAGTTTTGTACCCAAGAATTCCCTTGACTTCCAATACAGATATTACAACTGTTGCGAATCCTCAAAACGGGAATATTGTATTTAATACAAATTCTACCTCAACACTTCCACAAACCGTGGCTTATTTTGATAGTGGAAAATGGAATGCACTCTATACGAAAGAACATGTAGTTTCTAAACTTGATCTGGTAAGCGTAAGTGCTGTTTCTTCACCCGGAAATATTACAATTACTGGTTTCACTCCAGGAGCCATTTCTTTGGGAACTGGAACATCCGGCTGGACTTCTTTAGGAATTGCTGATACAAAAACGTTTTCGAGATCAAAAAATTCTCTGGCTTTTACAATTGAAGGCATGACGCAGCTTGACAAAAGTACAGACCAGTTTTATGAATATGCAATTGGAGTTTTTGTTGATGATAAGCTGGTTGTAGTGAGAAAGTATCATAAGCAGGCGGAAGCATTTACTTGTTCTTGGCACAAATTTATTCTAAACGGAGTGGTGAATGATTTGAGTATAGGAAATCATACAATAAAAGTGATGGCCAGAAATATCTCTTCAACAACAAATTCTTCTACACAACAAATTGTTTATGGAGGAGTTGCGAGATACGAAAATGGAAATCCTTGCGATAATATGAGTAATTTTTTATCTAAGATTTCTCTAAGTACTACGGTAGTAGAGTCTCTGAATTAGAGATTTTACATGATTTGTGTTTTTTTGTGAGGCTGTCTCAGGAGACAGCCTCTTTTGTTTTACTAACGGTTTGAAAATGAAAATATATTGAATTAATAAACTTTTGAATTTTTATTGTTAAAATAAAAAAATATCGTACTTTTGCAGTCACTTTTTGTGGGAAGGTTTGAAAAGTTAAATTATTATAAATTAATTACTTCCGTATTTTTTAAATCCACATTTATTCAAACCATTAAGAAAGAAGGAATACAAATTTTATTAGAAAATGTCAAAAGAGACAAATTCAGCAGAGGTTATTTTAAACCAAAACGTAGCACCAGAACAATTTGATTGGGATTCTTTCGAATCAGGTCTTGATGCAGATGCGAGAAAAGAAAAAAGCGATTTAGAAGAAATCTACAACGGATCTCTTAACAACCTAAGCGATAACGACGTTTTAGTTGGTAAAGTTGTAAGATTAACTGACAAAGAAGCTATCGTAGACATCAACTTCAAATCTGAAGGTGTTATTTCTCTTAACGAATTCCGTTACAACCAAGGCCTAAGTGTAGGTGACGAAGTTGAAGTAATGGTAGACAGAAGAGAAGACAAAACAGGTCAGTTACAATTATCTCACAGAAAAGCTAGAACGCTTAAAGCTTGGGATAAAGTAAATGAGCTTCACGAAACTGGAGAAATTGTTAACGGTTTTGTGAAATCTAGAACTAAAGGAGGTATGATCGTTGACGTTCACGGAATCGAAGCATTCTTACCAGGTTCTCAAATTGATGTTAAGCCAATTAAAGATTACGATCAGTTCGTAGGTAAAACTATGGAATTCAAAGTTGTGAAAATCAACCCTGAGTTCAAAAACGTAGTAGTATCTCACAAAGCATTGATCGAAGCAGATATCGAAGGTCAGAAAAAAGAAATCATCGCTCAGCTTGAAAAAGGTCAGGTTCTTGAAGGTACTGTTAAGAATATTACTTCTTACGGTGTATTCATCGACTTAGGAGGTGTTGATGGATTGATCCACATTACAGACCTTTCTTGGTCTAGAGTGAACCACCCATCTGAAATCCTTGAGGACGGACAGACTGTAAAAGTTGTTATCCTTGACTTTGATGATGAGAAAACAAGAATCCAGTTGGGTATGAAGCAGTTAGAAGCTCATCCTTGGGATGCTCTTTCTGCTGATATGAAAGTTGGTGACAGAGTAAAAGGAAAAGTAGTAGTTCTTGCTGATTATGGTGCATTCGTAGAAATCGCTCCAGGTGTAGAAGGATTGATCCACGTTTCTGAAATGTCTTGGTCTACTCACTTAAGATCTGCAGGTGATTTCGTGAAAGTAGGTGATGAAGTAGAAGCTGAAGTACTTACTTTAGATAGAGAAGACAGAAAAATCTCTCTTGGTATCAAGCAATTAAGCAAAGATCCATGGGAAAATATCGAAGCTAAATATCCGGTAGGATCTAAGCATGTAGGAACTGTAAGAAACTTCACAAACTTTGGTGTATTCGTAGAGTTAGAAGAAGGTATCGACGGTTTAATCTACATCTCTGATCTTTCTTGGACTAAGAAAATCAAGCACCCATCTGAGTTCTGTGCAGTTGGTGACAAATTAGATGTTATCGTTCTTGAATTAGACATCCAGGCTAGAAGATTATCTCTAGGTCACAAGCAATTGACTGACAACCCTTGGGATGCATTCGAAACTAAATATGCTGAAGGAACTGTACACACAGGAACTGCTGTAGAAGTTCACGATAAAGGAGCTTCTGTACAATTCGAAGATGCTGAAGTTGAAGCATTCTGCCCATCAAGATTATTAGAGAAGGAAGACGGATCTAAAATCAAGAAAGGTGAAACTGCTGAGTTCAAAGTAATCGAATTCAACAAAGAATTCAAGAGAGTAGTTGTTTCTCACACAGGTATCTTCAGAGACGAAGAGAAGAAAAATGTGAAAGAATCTTCTTCTAGAAATGTAACTTCTTCTGGTAATGAAGAAAGATCAACTCTTGGAGATATCGATGCTTTAGCAGAATTGAAAAAGAAAATGGAAGGAGGTAAATAATCCACCAGACTTTTTTGAAATATGAACCACTCGAAAGAGTGGTTTTTTTATTTACTATTTTGATGTAATCTGTTAGATTTTCTTATTTTATTTATTTTATGAATAATGTAAAAATATTATATTTTTATTATGGTTTTAATTGTACATTTGCGCCTTTAAAAGTGAAAATGAAAAAAGTAATTCTGCCTCTTGTTATTGCTGTTTTTACAGCGGTGCCTTCAAAATCATTTGCTCAGACGAATGAAATACTTATAAAAAATTATATTTCTCAAAATAAGTCGAGAGAATATAAAAAATCAGATCTTAATCAATTTATTATAGAAAATACAGATTCTTCAAAATCATTAAATGGTGATATATTAAAGATTCAGCAGACTTACAACGGTTTTCCTGTATATGGTACAATTGCTACCACATTGATTAAGAATAATAATATAACTTACTTTACAGATAATTTTATAAAAGATTATAAGACTTCATCACCTGCAACTGCCTCATTAGATAAAAAAGCAGCATTAGATAAAATTTCGGCAGATCTTGGTAAGAGTGAAATTTCAGAACTTCCTATTTTAGATTTTTTTCAGAAAGGAGAAAATAAACATATTGCTGCTAAACAAAGATTGGTATATGCAATAGATGAAAATGAAAATCTACAATTTGCTTATGAATATTTAGTTCACGAGCCAAAAACTTCTAATCACTGGAATTATGTAATTGATGCTCATTCAGGAAAGATAATCAATAAATTAAACCTGAATTTATCTTGTAATTTTCACGAAGAGGCTTATTCGCATGACTCGCAGATTTTAGCTTTACCACAAAATAAAGATTATTATCCGGTTGTAGATAATAAAAATTTGCTTCTAATAGCGGATAATGCTTCATATAATGTATTCAAATTACCTATAGAAGCACCTACATTCGGATCTCGAAGCTTAGTTACGAATCCTTGGATTCTTGCTTCTTCACCGGAAGGATGGCATTCTAACGGAACAACACATTATACAATTACAAGAGGAAATAATGTGTATGCTTATGATGATAAAGATGATGATGAAACGACATTTGGAAGCTCTCCAGATGGTGGTACATTACGTAATTTTGATTTCCCATACAGCGCAAGTGCGAAAGCAATTAATAATTTACCTGCATCAACCACCAATTTGTTTTACATAAGCAATATGGTGCATGATGTATTCTATAAATTCGGTTTTACTGAATCTGCCAAAAACTTCCAGAGCAATAATTTCGGAAACGGCGGATTAGATGATGATGAGGTTTTTGCACAATCCCAAGATGGAGGAGGTTACAATAATGCTAACTTTGCTCCTTATCCGGATAATTATAATCCGGTGATGCAGATGTATCTGTGGTTGGGATCAAATAAAGTGATGTTTTATAATGCTCCTACCGATGCAGTTTCTCGTACTGTGATTGGAGGGCAGGCTCAGTTTGGCCCTGGTCTTAATGATGTCGGAGTTACCGGAGAAGTCAAATTTGCAAGCAATATTACTGGTTGCACAGCATTCCCGGCTGGAGAATTTACAGGAAAAATTGGACTGATTGAAAGAGGTGGTGGTACAAACTGTGCTTTTTCTGTTAAAGTAAAAAACGCACAAAATGCAGGAGCAATTGGAGTTATTGTTTATAATGATACGACGAATGGTTCTAATTTAGGAAATATGGGCGGAACAGATACTACAATCACAATTCCTTCTATTCTGATTACCAATGCTGAAGGAGAGTATATCAAAACAAAACTGTCTTCAAATATTCCGGTAAATGTTGATCTGAGAGTAGACGCTAAGTATGACGGAAGTTTTGATAATGGTATTGTTACTCATGAGTACGGCCACGGTATTTCAAACAGATTAACGGGAACGGGATATAATTGTTTAAATGCAGGAGCAAGTAGAGAGCAGATGGGAGAAGGTTGGTCAGATTTTTTTGCATTAATGCTTACCAATAAACCAGGAGATAATGCTTCTGTACCAAGAGGAATGGGAACTTATCCTATCGGTCAGTCTATAACAGGAGGCGGAATCAGACCTGCAAAATATTCACCCGATTTCACGATTAATGATTATACTTATACCGATACCAATGGTATGGAATACAACAATGGTTCTGCCATAGTTCCGGATGTACATTCAATTGGCTTTGTATGGGCAACGATGCTTTGGGATCTTAATTGGGAATATGTTGCAAAATATGGCTATGCTTCTGATGTTACTGCAAATACAACGAGCGGAAGCGCGAGAGTGCTGCAATTAGTAACCGATGCTTTAAAACTACAGGCATGTAATCCTACATTTGTAGACGGTAGAAATGCAATTTTAACTGCAGAATTGGCAAAAACAAATGGTGCAGACCGATGCATGATCTGGAGAACTTTTGCGAAAAGAGGATTAGGTGTGAATGCATCTGCAGGACTTAAAACTAGCATAAATGATCAGGTTCAGGATTTTACAGTTCCAGCCGATTGTTTACTTTCTACATCAGAGACAAACAATGTTAAAAATGTTGGAATTTCAATTTATCCAAATCCGGCGAAGAATGAATTCTATATCAATTTCCCGAGCAATACTTTAGGAAAAGTAAATGTTGAAATTTACGATATGTCAGGAAAATTGGTTTCCTCAGAAAGTAAAGTTTCTCCGGAATCGAAAAAGGCAATCTCTACAGATAAATTGATCAACGGAACTTATCTAGTAAAAGTAAAAGGTTTAGGAATCGACACAACTTCAAAAGTGATTATAAGCAAATAAAACTTTTTAAGTACTAATAATGAAAGCTGTCTTACCTGTAAGGCAGCTTTTTTTTAATAGTAAAGGAGAATATATTGCACAAAATCTCTTAATTTTATAAAGTAATACGATAACCATGATCAGAAACTTTATTTTGCACGTAAAATTTAAAAGAAGTCAGATCTTACTTCTTGTTTTTGCTTTATTACCACTATCGGCGTTTTCTCAGGATCACAAAAGAGTTTTACAAAACTATATTTCGACAAAACTTAGTCAGAGCTTCAAAAAATCTGATCTCAGAGATTTTGAAATAGATAATGTTGATAAATCTGAATCCTTAAACGGAGATATTGTAAAAATTCAACAAAAATTTAAAGGCTATCCTGTGTACAATGCCGTCGGAACAGTTTTGATAAAAGACAATAAAGTTCTTTACTACTCAGATTCATTCATTAAAGATTATAATTCTTCGGCATCATTAACAACTGCAATAAATAAAGAAAAAGCACTTGAAAATATTGCTCTGGCTTTAAATAAAAATGAAATAGCCGATTTTCAGATTTTAGAAAGTTCTTCCCATGACTCAGGTTATAAAAATTTCGTTAAGCAGAGATTGGTTTTCTGGGAATTAAATTCAGATTTAAAACTTGCTTATGAATTTTCTTTGCAGGAACCTGATTCTTCAAACTATTGGAATGTTTTAGTGGATGCTAATTCGGGCAAGATTATTTCGAAAGAAAATTTAAATATATCCTGTAATTTTCATTCAGATGCCTATTCAAGAGGATCGGGTGATATTATAAAACCTCAAAATATTCAGGATAATTTTTTTAAGTTAGCAGATAACGCAAGTTATAATGTTTTTCCATTGCCAGTGGAAGCGCCAACTTTCGGAAGTCGATCTGTTGTTTCAAATCCATGGATTTTAAGCTCGTCACCTGAAGGATGGCACTCGACAGGAGCTGCAAATTATACGATCACAAGAGGAAACAATGTGTATGCTTATGAAGATACAGGAGATAAAAATTTGCCCGGTTTTTCTCCTGATGGTGGTGCTGCAAGAAATTTTGATTTTCCATTTTCGATAAACGGAACTCCTACTTTCAACAGAAACGCAGCCATCACGAATCTTTTTTATATTAATAATAAAGTACACGATATTTTCTACAAATTCGGATTTACAGAATCCGCCAGAAATTTTCAACAAAATAATTTCGGAAAAGGAGGGATTGGAAACGATTATGTTTTGGCAGAAGCCCAGGATGGAGGAGGTTTGAATAACGCCAATTTCACAACTCCTTCCGACGGAAACAGACCTTTGATGCAAATGTATCTCTGGTCGACTGTAAACAGGTATTTATTTTATAATGCGCCCATTACAGCAATTCCGAGAATTCCACAGGCAAGTTCTGCACAATTTGGTCCGCAACTCAACGCAACCGGAGTCACTGGAGATGTTGTTTTAGCCTCTGTGATTGATGGCTGTTCGGCTTTACCTTCAGGTTCTTTAGCAGGAAAAATAGGCTTAATGGAAAGAGGAGGTGGAACAAACTGCACATTTGCTTTAAAAGTGAAAAATGCTCAAAACGCAGGAGCAGTTGCTGCAATTATTTATAATAATCCGACTGCTGCAAATTTTCCTTCTTCTATGGGCGGAACAGATACTACAATTACAATTCCGTCAGTTTTAATTACCAATGACGAAGGTGAATTTATTAAAACCCAGCTCAATAATTCGGTAACTGTAAATGTAACTTTAAAAAGTGATCCGGCAACTGCACTAACACCAGACGGAAGTTTTGACAACGGAATTATTACTCACGAATACGGACACGGAATCTCCAACAGATTGACAGGAAATGGCTATACCTGCCTTTTAAAATCTGCAAGCAAAGAGCAAATGGGGGAAGGCTGGTCAGATTTTTTTGCTTTAATGCTTACCAATAAACCGGGTGATGATGCGAGTGTTCCGAGAAGTATCGGAACTTATGCAAGCGGACAATCTGTAAGCGGAGCAGGATTCAGACCTGCAAAATATTCCCCTGATTTTTCAATCAATAATTATACTTACGGAGCTACCAACGGAATGGAAATTGAGGAAGATGGCGAAATTGTTCCCGATGTGCACAGAATTGGTTTTATTTGGGCATCAATGCTTTGGGATCTGCATTGGCAATATGCTGCAAAATACGGCTACTCTTCAGATGTGACTTCAAGCGTAAACAGCGGAAGTGCAAGAGTTTTACAATTGGTAACCGATGCCTTAAAATTACAGACTTGTAACCCTACATTTATCGACGGACGAAATGCAATTTTATCTGCTGAAATGCTCACAACCAAAGGAGAAGACCGTTGTATGATCTGGAAAACCTTTGCCAGAAGAGGTTTAGGATTAAATGCTTTGCCGGGAAATAAAATGAATATCAATGATCAGGTAGAAGATTTTTCGATTCCTAAAGACTGTACCGACGGAAATTCAAATGTTCAGCCGGATAAAAATTTAATATCAATTTATCCGAATCCGGCAAAAGATGAATTTTTTATTTATTTAAAAGATTTTACGATTGGAAGTCTTCATCTGCAGATTTACGATATCTCCGGAAAATTAGTGCTTTCTGAAAACAGATCTTCACAGGATGCAAGAATTCCGGTTTCTACCAAAGACTTTGAGAACGGAGTATATATTGTGAAAATTCAGGGTATCGGAATTGATTCCTCCACAAAAATTATAGTAAAAAAATAATCATCTAAATTTCATAATTATAAAATCACTTTAGAATTTCTAAGGTGATTTTTGTTATTACACAGTTATCTGATTTTTAAAATAATATGTTGTAACTTTTCCGGCCGTGAAAAAATTTATGAAGAAGAAAAATATTTTTAAAGGAGTATTGTTTGTTGGTTTGGGTGCAAGTATCTACGGAATGCTTGCAACCTTTGTGAAAATGGCATACAAAGACGGTTTTACAACATCAGAAGTTACAACCTCTCAGTTTGTATTGGGTTTGATCGGACTTTTGGTTTTAAATTTCATTCAGACCATTACCTCAAAAAAAAGATTATCATCACCAAGCCGTAAAGAATTCAGAATGCTCTTGTTGGCAGGAACTTCTTTGGGTTGTACAAGTTTGTTTTATTACATTGCAGTTCAGTATATTGCTGTTTCTATTGCGATTGTATTGTTAATGCAATCCGTTTGGTTCAGTGTGGTGGTAGAAAGTTTTATCACTAAAAAATTTCCGAATACCAAAAAAGTAGTGGCAACTTTAGTCGTTTTACTCGGAACGGTTTTAGCTACTAATCTCATCAATCTGGAAGTGAAATTAGAAGGACACGGAATCTTTTGGGGATTAATGGCTGCAGCATCATTTACGATGACGATGTTTACATCCAATACTTTGGCAACACATTTACCGGTTCTCAGAAAAAGTATCATTATGCTTACAGGCGGTTCTGTAATCGTAATGCTGTTCTTGTTTTTTGCCCAGATCGGACCGTTGCATTCTGAAACTTTAAAGTCATTTTATTTAAATTTCACTGAAAACACCGAACACATAAGACCTTTTGATTACTCAATTTTTTGGTCGTATGGTTTTATACTGTCACTATTCGGAACTGTTCTTCCGCCGATTTTATTCAATTTAGGATTTCCAAATACAGGTTTGGGATTGGGAAGCATTATTTCATCACTCGAACTTCCGGTTTCCGTAACAATGGCGTTTGTTCTTTTAAGTGAAAAAGTAATCCTTATTCAATGGATTGGAATTGTTCTGATTTTAATGGCAATTGTCTTGATGAATTTACCTTCCAAAAAAGAAAAACTGATTCCTCAAGAAATTTCTTAGAGCCAATGTTAAAATTTAAATTAGAAAATATTGCGGTCTTTGCTGAGTGAAACGCCTTTGCGAACGAAAAATATTTTCAAACACATTAAAGAAAAATCTTAGCGAACTTTGCGTTTAAAAATTAATAACAACAATCATAATTAAATTATAAATAACACCCAAAACCGTTTCTTTTGAAGCGGTTTTTTTAAATTTATATCTAAATTCAATTTTCATGAACCATTTCAAAAATATACTCACCGGAATTTCACTAACCATCACATCAGCTTTAGCTTTTTCACAGATAAAACCTTTAGACGCAACACTTTCTAACTACCAATATCCTTTTGAAGTTCATTTTAAAGATTTGAATTCTCAGAAACAAATCCTGAAAATGGCATACATGGATGTTAATCCGAAAAAATCCAATGGAAAAACCATTATGCTTCTTCACGGGAAAAATTTTAATGGAGCGTATTGGGAAAAAACAGCAAAAGATCTTTCAGACAAAGGTTTCAGAGTGATAATTCCGGATCAGATTGGCTTTGGGAAATCTTCAAAACCTCAAAATTATCAGTTCTCTTTTGCACAATTGGCAGATAACACCAAAGCGATTTTAGATGAACTAAAAATCAATAAAGTCATTGTTTTAGGACATTCGATGGGTGGGATGGTTGCGACAAGATTCACTTTAATGTATCCCGAAACCGTAGAAAAATTAATTCTTGAAAATCCAATCGGATTAGAAGATTATAAAACTTTAGCAAAATATCAGACGGTCGATGAGGCGTATCAGTCTGAACTAAAAAACACTGCAGAAACCTACAAAAATTACCAGCTGAAATTTTATTACGATAACAAATGGAAATCAGAATATCAACCCTGGCTTGACTTAATCGCAGGTTGGACTTTACACAAAGATTATCCCCAAGTTGCCTGGAATGCTGCATTAACAAGTGATATTATTTTTAATCAGCCAGTTGTTTATGAATTTAAAAACATTAAAGCACCGACCTTACTGATCATCGGAACAAGAGACAGAACCGCCATCGGAAAAGACCGTGCTCCAAAAGAAATTCAGCCGACAATGGGACAATATCAGGAACTTGGTAAGAAAACCCAAAGAGAGATTACAGGTTCAAAACTCGTAGAATTAGAAAACGTAGGTCACCTTCCGCACATCGAAGTTTATGATAAATTCTGGAGTGCTTTGTATGATTTTATTAAGTAGGATGAAAGTTTGAAGCGAGGTGGGAAGTTTGTAATACTGAAAATAAAACACTCGTGTTTTGCACACTTTCAAAATTCCCCTCCATTGGAGGGGTGGCGAAAATTTCACAGAAATTTTTGACGGGGTGGTTAAAAATAAATTATTTAAAAATACTTCCACGATAAGTCCCAAAGGAACGCTCTTCTAAATAATAAGATAAAATCCTATCAAAATGCAAATTGGAAAATACCAAAAATAAAAAGAGGCTCTCTAAAATAGAAAGCCTCTTTTCGTATGTGTTGTTGTCTGAATTACTTCTTGTAAGGAACGTCTTTAATTCTAGCCTTTTTACCTCTAAGATCTCTGAAGTAATAGATTCTAGATCTTCTAACTTTACCTCTTCTGTCAACTTCGATTTTTTGCAAAGCCGGCATGTTGATAGGGAAAACTCTTTCTACACCTACATCACCAGACATTTTTCTGATAGTGAAAGTTTTTGTAGCACCAGTTCCTCTCAATTGGATTACGGTTCCTTTGAAAAACTGAGTTCTCGTTTTTTGACCTTCTTTAATCTCGTAATACACAGTAATTGTGTCTCCTGCTTTAAATTCAGGGAATTCTTTTTTTGTAATGTACTGGTCTTGTACGTACTTTAATAAATCCATTATTAATAATATAAAAATGTTTAAAGCTAAGCAACTTACGCGTCTATCGCTAGAGGTTGAATAACAGATTGCAAAAATACAATTAAAAATCAATATAGCAAATATTATTATTAAAATATTTACAAACAATCCATTGTTGTAAATTGCTCATTATCCATTACTTATATTTTGGGCGTGTCCCTCTCAATCGCAATACCCACATCTCGGGTCGCTACGTCCGCTACAATCTTTTGTCTTGGCGGCGGCAAAGCCGCCGCCAAGACAAAAGGATTTTCACTACCATCGCTCACGCAAAACAAAATTCGTTTTTCTTTCGATATTAATTATCAAAGATGACATGATATATTTTCATACTGAATCTAGGAGGAGATGCTTACAGCATGACAATCTGCGTGAAGAATTATTTAAACTAATTCAATTAAAATCTGTGGAAATCCGTGAAATCTGTGGGAAATAAAAACATTTTCAATTTCGAATAAAAATACTAATTTAAGACCTTCAAATTTTATACTTAAAAATGATAGATAAAAGAGTAAAAAATGCGGTCGAAGCAATCGAAGGGATCAAAGACGGAATGACCTTAATGCTGGGCGGATTCG
Organism: Chryseobacterium sp. CBo1; assembly: GCF_001693475.1. NCBI lineage: Bacteria > Pseudomonadati > Bacteroidota > Flavobacteriia > Flavobacteriales > Weeksellaceae > Chryseobacterium > Chryseobacterium sp. CBo1. The sequence continues at coordinate 187,055 of NZ_MAUH01000023.1, read as the reverse complement.
GACTTTGCGGAATTCCTGAAAATTCAATTAATGCTTTGGTAGAGAGTGATGTAAAAGACTTAACTTGTATTTCAAACAACGCAGGAGTCGATGATTTCGGATTGGGATTATTACTTCACAAAAGACAAATCAAGAAAATGATTTCTTCTTACGTTGGGGAAAACGCTGAGTTCGAAAGACAGATGCTTTCGGGAGAATTAGAGGTAGAGCTAACTCCGCAGGGAACTTTAGCGGAAAAATGCAGAGCGGCACAAGCGGGAATTCCTGCTTTTTATACACCTGCTGGTTTCGGAACTGAAGTCGCAGAAGGTAAGGAAGTAAAAGATTTCAAGGGAAAACCTCATATTTTAGAGCACGCTTACGAAGCAGATTACTCCATCGTAAAAGCCTGGAAAGGTGACCATGCAGGAAACCTTATTTTCAAAGGTTCGGCAAGAAATTTCAACCATCCGATGGCAGGAGCAGGAAAAATAACGATCGCTGAAGTGGAGGAACTGGTTGCACCGGGAGAACTAGACCCAAACCAGATTCATATTCCGGGAATTATGATCCAAAGAATTTTTCAGGGAGAAAAATTTGAAAAAAGAATCGAACAGAGAACCGTTAGAAAAAAAGATTAATTTCTAATCAATTTCCTGAAAAATAATACCCCGAAAGTCAATTTCGGGGTAATTTTATTTTATCAGTTATTTTAAACTGTCATTCATAACGAAGCAAAAGCGTGGTGAAGAATCTATTATTCTCAATCATATAAACTTCCATCATCCATCTTCTAACTATTACAACCTAAGTCCAACTCTCAATCCAAAACAAAAGTTAAATACATTTCCGGAACTTTCCTCCAGATTCAGCTTTTGAAAAAGAGGTTCTAATCCTGTTCCTGCAATTTCATGTTTGGATTCATCATAAACAATAGCAATATTTTCTATTTTTCTGTTCATCAATCCCAAACCTAAATAAGGTTCAAGAACAATTTTTTTAGACACTGAAATCTGATTTCCAAACATCAAATTAAAACCTTTTGCCTTTCTTTTGAATCCAAAATTATCAGAAAATTTTACATCCGCATCATTTAAAGGAGAATATTCTATGATATCTGTACTTTGATTTTGACGGTAAAATAATTGTAATCCTACATAAAATTCATTCCGTTTAGATTCAATTCTTGAATTGATTATTTTAAATAAGTAAATTCTACCTTCAAGATTGGTTTTTAAACCTTTTGATTTTAATATGGGATTATCTGCTTTGCTAAATTCATAAAGTTGATATCCGGCTTCGGCGTTGATACTGAAATATGAATTTATTTTTCTTTCAGCAGAAATCTGTAAAGTCGGGTAAGATACAGCATCTATCAATTGCGTTGCATTCAGTTTTAAAATCCACTTGCTTTCTTTTGATTCCTGTGCAAAAATCAAAGTTGAAAACGCAAAAGTAAGAATCTGTAGAAATCTTTTCATTCAAATTATTTTTAAGTTTAAAACGATTTAAAAATATTGAAAAAAAACACACTGTATTGAAATAAAAAGAACAAGTTTTTTAAGTTAAAGGTAATTCTGTTGCCTTTCTTTCTCCGATCTGCTGTCTCCACATCGCATAATACAAGCCTTTTTCTTCTATTAATTGTAAATGTGAGCCTGTTTCTATAATATTTCCGCGTTCCAAAACAAAAATTCTGTCGGCGTGCATAATGGTACTCAATCGGTGGGCGATAAGGACTGTAATCTGTTCTTTCTCCTTAGAAATTTCTTTAATGGTTGTCGTAATTTCTTCTTCCGTAATGCTATCTAATGCAGAAGTCGCTTCATCAAAAATCAGTAAATGAGGTTTTCTCAATAGAGCTCGGGCAATGGCAATTCTTTGTTTTTCACCACCGCTTAATTTTAATCCACCTTCTCCTATTACCGTTTCAATTCCGTTTTCAGCACGTTCTAAAAGCGCAGTACAGCTTGATTTTTTTAAGGCTAATTGTAAATCTTCCTCAGTGGCAGAGGGGTTTACAAATAAAAGATTTTCCTTAATTGTTCCTGCAAAAAGTTGTGTATCCTGAGTTACAAAACCAATTTGGTTTCTCAATTCATCAAAATCAAATTCTTTTCCGTCAATATTATTGTAAAGAATAGAACCTTCCTGCGGTCTGTATAAACCGACTAGCAATTTCACCAATGTACTTTTTCCTGATCCACTTGGTCCTACAAAAGCAATCGTTTCGCCATTTTTTACATGAAATGAAATAGAATTTAAAGCTTTATAATGTGCACTTTGATGTTGAAAAGAAACTTTTTGAAATTCCAGTTCTTCAATAGCTCCTATTTTCTTTGGAGTCAGAGGTTTTGGTTCAACTTCTTTTTTCATCACCCGGTCAAAATTATTCAATGAAGCTTGGGCTTCACGATACGAAATGATAATGTTCCCGATTTCCTGCATCGGTCCAAAAATGAAGAATCCGTAAAACATTAATGATAAATATTGTCCAGGAGTTACAATATTTTTAAAAATCAATAATAATAATGTGAAGGTGATTACTTGTTGCAGAAAGTTTACCAAAGTTCCCTGCACAAAGCTCAAAGAACGAATACTTTTTACTTTTCTCAATTCCAGATTCAAGATTTTGTAGGTATTGTTATTCAGACGTTCAACCTCCTGATTGGTAAGTCCTAAACTTTTTACGATCTCAATGTTTCTAAGACTTTCTGTGGTACTTCCTGCCAAATTGGTAGTTTCAGTAACTATATTTTTCTGAATGTTTTTTATTCTTTTACTCAATAAATTGGTAACAACCGCAATGAAGATAATTCCGACTACATAAACCGGCATAATCGACCAGTGCAGACGAATGGCATACACAGAAACGAAAATAATGCTTACCAGAATTCCAAAAAATACATTGATGAAATTATTAATGAATTTCACTGAGTCTTCACGAACTTTTGTTAAAATAGAGAGTGTTTCACCACTTCTTTGGTCTTCAAACTCTTGAAAAGGCAGTCTCATCGAATGTTGGAGACCATCCGTGAAAATTTTTGCACCAAATTTTTGAATAATCACACTCACCACATAATCCTGAAAAGCTTTGGCAATTCGGCTGATCATTGCGGTTCCTATCAAAAGTCCTAAAAAATAGAATACACCGTGATAAATATCAGTTCCGTAAAGATATTGTTCTAAAGTTCTTGGAATCAGTTTTTCTTTATCAAAATGATTGGGCTGGTTGACCAGTTTATCAAGAATATTCCCGGTAATTGCAGGAGCGAAAAGTGAAAATACCTGATTTATAGCGGCTAACAACAATGATGCGATGATAAGCCATTTATAGGGTTTTAAATATTGTAATAGAATTTTCATTTGTAAATTTAAAGCGCACAAATTTACAACAATTTACATCGAAAGATTTATCATAGGATAAGAAAAGAAACTATTTCGTAATTCTGAAAAAATGGCTAATTTGGCGGGATAAGATTATGCTATGCTAACGAAAGAACAAATTGCACAAAGAATTTCCAGAGAAGTAAAAGACGGGTATTATGTAAATTTAGGAATCGGAATTCCAACATTGGTTGCGAATTACGTTCCAAACAATCTTTCCGTAGAGTTTCAGAGTGAAAACGGAGTATTGGGAATGGGGCCTTTTCCTTTCGAAGGGGAAGAAGATGCAGACATCATCAACGCCGGAAAACAGACCATTACGATCTTGGATGGAGGTTCATTCTTCGATTCAGCCTTTAGTTTCGGGATGATCAGAGCTCAAAAAGTAGATTTAACGATTCTTGGAGCGATGGAAGTTTCAGAAAATGGAGATATTGCCAACTGGAAAATTCCCGGGAAAATGGTAAAAGGAATGGGAGGTGCAATGGATTTGGTAGCTTCTGCAGAAAATATTATCGTTGCAATGATGCACGTCAATAAAGCAGGAGAAAGCAAAATTCTCAAAAAATGCACACTTCCTTTAACTGGGGTTAACTGTGTGAAAAGGGTAGTAACTGAATTAGCAGTTTTAGATGTTACTCCGGAAGGTTTTAAGCTTATTGAAAGAGCTCCGGGAGTTTCGGTAGAACACATCATCAAATCAACAGAAGCTGATTTGATCATTGACGGAGAAATTCCTGAAATGCAATTTTAAGATAAAGAAAACCTTGTCCGCTCGACAAGGCTTTTTTATTGAAATATTTAAGGTTAGTAGTGAAAAACCGACATAGGAAATCGTAGCGTTAAGAAAATAAAATCTGTGAACGTTAAGAAAATTCTACTGTTTGAGTGCGGAACAAATATTCAACCGAATTAACAATATTAAATCCGTACGAGTTTTAGAATTTTTAGAAAACAGAATTTATTTTTAGCGAAGAGTTCCCAGTCTTGATTTTTTGGTTCGTTTTGCATCAAGGCAAAATGAACAATTTAAGAAAAAACTATTTACCATCCTGCGCTCCAAAAACCTTCTGCAAAAGACTTGTGGTTCTCATCACAGAATTATTTCTGATGCCGCTTTCCTTTTCTGCTACCATTTTGAAAACACCATTAATGGTTTCATTGGTAACATATTCGTTAAGGTCTGTAGAAACAGCTTGTCCGGTTAACGTATTATATTTCGAAATTAGATTAGTCCATACTTTATCTGCACCCACTTTTCCCAATGAAGCTTTTACTTTCGGCTGAAATGCATTGAATAGCTGACTCTGGGTTTTACCCTGCAAATAACTTGTTGCAGCATTATCACTTCCCAATAAGATGTTTTTGGCATCGGTGATGGTCATTGAAGTAATAGCCTTTGTAAAGATTGGAGCAGCTTCTACAACTGCATCTTCAGCAGCTCTGTTTAGTAATTTCACGCCCTGATCTGCCAAACTTCCCATCCCTAAAGTACGAAGAGTAGTATCAATTTTTTTTAATTTTTCAGGCATTAAAATTTTTACTGCTTCATTTTTCAGGAAACCGTCTGTTACTCCTAATTTTTTTACTCCTTCATTTACTCCAAGATTTAAAGCTTCCTTTAAACCTGATGAAATCTGGGTTGAAGTTAGGCTTCCTAAGTTCACTGGCGAAGAAGAATTAGCTGGAGTTGTAGAATTGGTTTTCGTTGTAGTGGTTGTCGGTTTTTTGAGCTGATCTTTTACGGAAGATTTTATAGCTTCAAAAATTTGTGCGTTCGTAGAAACTGAAAATAATAACACGCTCGTCAATAAAATTGTTTTTTTCATCGTTTTATTTTATGCAAAATTAGATATTTTAAACACAGAAAAGTTAAATGCAGACTTTTATATTTAAACAAAAATGTAAATAATGCAGGTTTTTAGCGAGCTCCGGAGGAGCGACACCTTTATAGAAAAAGAAGTTTCAAAAATTTTGAGCTTCATAGGAGACACACATAGTAGGAATTATCCAAAAATCGTAAGAAAAGAATTATATTCGCTAAACTCAAATCAAATTCAGAATGCAGCGTATTTTACTAGTCTTTTGTCTATTATTTTCTACTGTTTTTTTCTCTCAGAATAGATTAAATTTAATTCCTTATCCACAAAAAGTGGAATTTCAAAAGGGAGAATTTATTATTCCTGAAACTTTTGTACTAAGTGGAAATCTTCCCGAAAAAGAAACAGATTACTTAAAAAAACAATTGAGTTCAATATTAAAATTTGAAAATAGAGTAAAGGAAGGAAATATTCAGCTTGAAAATTCTTCATTGCCTGCAAACCATTTAATGACTGAACAGGATAAAGAAAAGTATGTATTGGAAATTTCACCAAAATACATTCATATTAAATCGGTAACAGATCGGGGTTATTTTCTGGCACTTCAGACTCTAATCCAAATTATAGATCAGTTCAAAGATTCCAAAAAAATTCCTGCAATGGTTATAGAAGACCAGCCAAAATTCGCATGGCGTGGAATGCATCTCGATGTCTGCCGTCATTTCTTCACGGTTGAAGAAGTAAAACAATACATCGATTATTTAGCAATGTATAAATTGAATACTTTTCACTGGCATTTAACAGACGATCAGGGTTGGAGAATTGAAATTAAGAAATATCCGAAATTAACAACTGTAGGAGCAAAGCGTAAAGAATCCATGATTGGAGCGTATGTTGATAATACTTTTGACGGAAAACCTTACGGACCGTATTTTTATACTCAGGAACAAATTAAAGATGTTGTAAAATATGCGACAGAAAGGCATATCACAGTAGTTCCGGAAATAGAAATGCCGGGTCACGCTTTGGCGGCTTTATCTGCTTATCCGGAATTAGCTTGTACAAAAGGACCTTTCGAACCAGCAACAAAATGGGGCGTTTTTGATGATGTTTTTTGCCCGAAAGATGAAACATTTACATTTTTAGAAAATGTTTTGGATGAGGTAATCACGCTTTTCCCTTCTCAATACATTCACATCGGAGGTGACGAGTGTCCGAAAACAAGATGGAAAGAATGTGCTCATTGTCAGGAATTAATTAAGAAAAATAATCTGAAGGATGAACATGGTTTGCAAAGTTATTTCATTCATAGGATTGAAAAATATGTAAATTCAAAAGGAAGAAAAATCATAGGCTGGGACGAAATTTTGGAAGGCGGATTAGCTCCAAACGCAGCCGTAATGAGCTGGACAGGAATAAAAGGAGGAGTTGAGGCAGCAAAATCAGGACATTTTGCTGTTATGACACCAGGATCTTATTGTTATTTCGATCATTATCAGGGAGATACGGCAACAGAGCCAAATGCTTTCGGAGGTTTTACACCTTTGGATAAAGTCTATTCTTACAATCCGATTCCGGCTGAATTAAATGCAGAACAGGCAAAATACATCAAAGGTGTTCAGGCCAATTTATGGACGGAATATATTCTTGATTTCAAGCAGGTTCAATATATGATTTTCCCGAGATTGTTGGCACTTTCAGAAGTGGGTTGGGGAACAGCAGATCCTAAAAATTATAAAGAATTTGAAGGAAGAGTGATTAATGAATTCAAGGTGTTGGATAAAATGGGGGTAAATTATGCGAAAAGTATTTACAACATTTCAGGAAAAGCCGCAGCAGCAAATGATGGAGTTTCTTATGAATTGTCAACATCCCAAAATCAAAACGGAATCCGATATACGCTGGACGGAACGGAGCCGAATGTAAATTCCCAAACGTATCAGAATGCAATTCCTGTTTCAAAATCGAGGACTATAAAATCTGCATATTTTGAAAACAGACAATTGAAAAGTGCAGTTTCTTCACAGACTTTCACAATTTCAAAAGCGACTGGGAAAAAAATTACCTTAGAACAGCAACCTAGTGAAAATTATTCTTTCGGGGGAGCGTTTACTTTGGTTGACGGAATTATCGGAAATCAAAGACAACTGGGAAAAACTTGGCTTGGTTTCAAAGGAAAGGATGTAGTTGCAACCATTGATTTTGGAAAAAAAACTCAGTTTTCGGAAATTTATTTCAATACGTTAGATAATAAAGGAAGCTGGATTCACTTTGCAAAATCAGCTCAGGTTTTTATTTCTGATAACGGAACGAATTTTAAAATGATTAAAGAGATCGGGAAAGATGAAATTCTTGCTGCAAAAGGTAAAATTAAATTAAATGTAGGAAATCAAAATTCGAAATATCTCAAAATTCAAATAGAAAATGCAGGAATTATTCCGGCAGGAAATCCCGGTGCAGATTCGAAAGCATGGCTTTTCGTTGATGAAATCGGTGCTAATTAATTCAGTATTTAAAATTTAACATTCAAAATTAGTTGAAACTCAACCTTAACCTCAACCTCAATCTAAAATATGAATTCACGTAGAAAATTTCTAAAAAATACAGCAATAGCATCATCAGCATTATTATTGAATCCATTGGATTTAATTGCAAAAGATTTACCTGAAAACAATACAAAAACAGTTAACAAACCCATCGTTCTTTCTACATGGAATTTTGGTTTAAAAGCTAACGAAGAAGCCTGGACAATTCTTGGAAAAGGAGGTCGAGCTTTGGATGCTGTGGAAAAAGGAGTTCGTTTGGTTGAAAATGATTCTACAGAAAGAAGTGTGGGTTATGGAGGCCGCCCCGACAGAGACGGAAGAGTAACGTTGGACGCCTGTATTATGGATGAAAATTATAATATTGGTTCGGTTGCTGCTTTGGAAAATATTAAAAATCCGATTTCAGTGGCAAGAGCCGTGATGGAAAAAACGCCTCATGTGATGTTGGTTGGGGATGGAGCTTTACAATTTGCAGTTTCTCAGGGTTTTAAAAAAGAAAATATTCTTACCGCTGAATCTGAAAAAGAATGGAAAGAATGGTTGAAAGACAGTAAATATCAACCTATTGTAAACATTGAAAATCATGATACGATTGGGATGGTTGCTTTGGATTTTAACGGGAATCTTTCCGGAGCATGTACAACCAGTGGAATGGCTTTCAAAATGCATGGAAGAGTGGGTGACTCACCAATCATTGGAGCGGGTTTATTTGTTGATAATGAGGTAGGTGCAGCGACGGCGACAGGTCATGGTGAAGAAGTAATTCGAACGGTGGGAACTCATTTGGTTGTAGAATTAATGAGACAGGGCAGGAATCCACAACAGGCTTGTAAAGAAGCAGTTGAAAGGATCGTGAGAATTACAAAAGCAAGAAAGAAAAATCTAAAAGATATTCAGGTTGGTTTTATTGCGATCAATAAAAAGGGTGAATATGGTTCGTATTGTATTCAGGATGGGTTCAATTTTGCCGTTTACGACCAAAAAGGAAACCGTCTGGAAAAACCTGAATTTGTGTTGAGATCATAATTTTATACATTAAAATATCAATAGGAACGGGCTTTAGCCCGTTTTCAAAATATAAACAATCAATTGGCTTTAGCCAAAACTTAAAAGAAAACTAAATGTCAAAAATAGAAATAGCCTGCTTCAACGCCGAATCCGCGATCATTGCGTACGAAAACGGAGCAGACAGAATAGAATTATGCGACGGATTAAGCGAAGGCGGAACAACACCCGATTTTGAAACCACCAAACAGCTTAGAGAAAAAATAAACAGTCCCATTTTTGTAATGATTCGTCCTCGTGGAGGAGATTTCACCTATTCTGATGCTGAGTTTGAACAAATGAAATCAGAATTAATTCGATTAAAATCATTAAATGTCGACGGCTTCGTTTTTGGAATTTTAGATGAAAATGATGAGGTGAATATGGAACAAAATAAAGAATTGGTGGAGTTGGCAAAACCTTATCAATGTACTTTTCACCGTGCTTTCGACAGAGCAAAAGGTTTAGAAAATTCACTGGAAAAAGTGATTGAATGTGGTTTTAAAACCATTCTTACTTCAGGCCAAAAACCAAATGTTTTGGAGGGAAAAGAAAATCTGAAGAAGCTGGTTGAATTGTCCAACGGAAGAATCGAAATTCTTGTCGGTGGCGGACTTCGTTCAACAAATATTGAAGAAATCAGAGACTTTACAAAGGCCGGATATTTTCATTCTTCTGCGATTACGGATGACGACGCTTTTGCGGTTGCAGATGAGATTATTGCTTTGAAGAGTAAATAAACATTAAAAATATACGTTCACTTTGTCATTCTGAACGAAGCAAAGCGGCGTGAAGAATCTCAATTTCCACTGCTTAGATTCTTCTTTCGTCAGAATGACAAAGATTGCGTTTAATTCAAATATAAATCAAAATATTGATGAACAAAATTTTACTTTTTTCTTTCATTTTCATACTAACTTTAGTCAACGCACAATCTTCTGAGCGAAATTTATCCTCAGAAAATTGGAAATTCAAAAATTCAAAAGATAAAAATTGGCTGACAGCCACGGTCCCGGGAACGGTTCATTTGGATTTAATGAAAAATAAAATTATTCCCGATCCTTATAAAGATGAAAATGAGAAAAAAGTACAGTGGATAGAAAATGAAGACTGGGATTATCAGACGAATTTTAAGATTTCTTCAAACGAATTAAAGAATCAAAATATTGAATTGGTTTTTAATGGATTGGATACGTTTTCTGAAATTTATTTAAACGGAAAGTTGATACAATCAACAGATAATATGTTCAGAAAATGGACGATGCCGGTGAAACAAAATTTAAAAATTGGCGAAAATATTTTACAGATCAAATTCAGCTCTGCTGTAAATGTAGGAAAAGAATTGGCGAAAAAAGTTCCTTTCACAACGCCAGAATCTCCAAGAAGTTATGTAAGAAAAGCGCAATATCAGTTTGGATGGGATTGGGGACCAAGATTGGTGACAGCAGGAATCTGGAAAGATGTAAAACTAAATTTCTGGAATCAGGCAAAACTTGAAAATGTAAAAATCGAACAAAAAGTTTTAACAAAGCAAAAAGCGAATTTAAATATTTACGCTGATATTGTAGCGGATAAAGAAGGGAAATATTCGTTTTCGATTAACAATACAATCAATACTATTCAATTAAAAAAAGGAAAAAATACCATTTCGCTTCCTTTTACTATTGATAATCCGAAATTGTGGCAACCCAATGGTTGGGGTGATCCGAATTTATATCAATTAAAAATTTCCTTACAAAAAGATTCAAAATGGATTGATGAAAAATCTGAACGAATCGGATTGAGAACGGTTGAATTAATTCAGAAAAAAGACGAGAAAGGAAAATCTTTTTATTTTAAAATCAATGGAAATTCAATGTACGCGAAAGGCACAAACTGGATTCCTTCCGACAGCTTTACCCCGAGAATTACCAAAGAAAAATATCAGAAACTCATCAAAGATTCCAAAGAAGCAAATATGAATATGATCCGTGTCTGGGGCGGCGGAATTTATGAAGACGACGAATTTTATAAAGCCTGCGACGAAAACGGGATTTTAGTTTGGCAGGATTTTATGTTTGCAGGAAGTTTTTATCCATCAGATGAAAATTTTAAGAAAAATGTGGAATTTGAAGTTCGGGATCAGATCAATCGACTGCAAAATCATCCTTCATTGGCTTTATGGTGTGGAAATAATGAGGTGGACGAAGCGATTGTCAATTGGGGATATCAGAAACAATTTAAATATTCAAAAGAAGATTCTTTACAGGTTTGGAAAGATTACAAGAAAATTTTTCATGAAGTGATTCCAAATGCTATAAAAAAATACGCAACAAGCGACAAATCTATTTACTGGCCGAGTTCACCGTCAATCGGTTGGGGACATAAAGAAAGTTTAACTGAAGGAGATTCTCATTATTGGGGCGTTTGGTGGGGCGAACAGCCATTTGAGATTTTTAATGAAAAAGTTCCGAGATTTGCTTCTGAATACGGATTTCAGGGAATGCCAACATTGGGAACGACAAAATCAATGTTCTCCGAAACTCATGATTTAAGTTTACAAAATGGAACAATAAAAGCACACGAAAAACATTCCAGAGGTTGGGAAATCATCGATTTGTACATGAAAAGGGATTATATAATTCCGGCCGATTTTGTGAAATATAATTACGTTTCTCAACTGCTTCAGGCTCGCGGAATGCAGGTTGCCATTGAAGCGCATCGTCGTGCAAAACCTTATAATATGGGAACTTTGTATTGGCAATTGAATGATTGTTGGCCTGTGGTTTCGTGGGCTTCTATTGATTATTTGGGAAATTGGAAAGCGTTGCATTATCAGATCAAAAGAAGCTTTGAAAATCAAGTGGTTTTAACGGAGGAAAAAGATGATTTTTTGAATTTTTATGGCATTAATGATGAATTGAAAAAGTTTGAAGATGTAAAAGTTGAAATTCAGGTTGTTGGTTTCAATGGAAAAGTTTTAAATGATCTGACAGCTGTTCAAAATGGAAAAACGTTGGACGGAATTGTAAAATTTGAGCATATTGAAATCAAAAATTTAATTAAATATTCCAATAAAAATGAAGTCTTTTTAAAATTAACCCTAAAAGACAAAAACAGGAAAATCATTGCTCAAAACAATCATTTTTTAGTAAAACCAAAAGATTTAAAATTATCAAAACCAACCATAAAAATCAAGAGGATTTCATCAACAGAAATTGAAGTTTCCACAGACGTTCTGGCGAAAGATGTTTATTTAATGGGAGATACTAATTTTAGCGATAATTTCTTCGATTTGCTTCCAAAAACTTCAAAGAGAATTACACTTTCTAAGCCTTTGGAGAAAGTTGAGGTGATGAGTCTTTGGGATACCATGAATAATTAAAAAGACCGATTTTAAAAACCGGCCTAATTCAAATTTATCTACCTCTACATGATTTGCAGTTAAAACATTTGTGTATCGGATGTCAATCTAACGTGAGAAATATCTATTTATTTTAAAAATTTTAATTTTTTTTTATTATAAAAAAACCTACTGACAAACTGTTGTCATCAACTGGGATTACCTTTGTCTTAACATTAACAAACAAAATAAAAACGTTATGACAACTACAGCAACAGCAACGAAACAATTTATCTCTTCAGACCAACTTTTAGAGCATTGGCAAGGTCACAGAAATCTAACAAGAAGAGTAATCGAATCATTTCCTGAAAAAGAATTATTTGAATTTTCAGTAGGCGGAATGAGACCTTTCGCAAAATTGGCGGTTGAATTGATCAGCATTGCAGGTCCTGCTTTGAAGGGAATTGTAGAACAGCAGATCGAAGGTTTCTCGGAGGAAGCTTTTCAGCCAAAAACAAAAGAAGAGCTTTTGGCAAAATGGGATTCTGAAACGCAGGTAATCAATCATTATTTCAATCAGATTTCTGAAGAAAGATTTCAGGAAACATTCAATTTATTTGGTCAGTATGAATTTCCGGTGTATCAGAATATTCTTTATTTTATTGATAATGAAGTTCATCATCGTGGGCAAGGTTATACCTATTTAAGAGCTTTAGGAATTGAGCCGCCTTTCTTTTGGGAAAGATTCTAAGCATTTTTTTATACTTAAAATTTAAATCTCTCGCAGATTTTGCAAATTCAGCAGATTTTATTTTCAATCATCTGTGAGTATCTGTGAAATCAGTGAGAGATTTTTACTGTCATCAAGACACGAATATTTTATAATTAAAAATTCTTCGAAACTTTCTGAACCAATTCCCTCATTGTCGTTTTTAAAGACTCAGGTTCGATGATTTCGGCATAATCAGAAAAAGTAATCAACCAACGGGGAAATCCTTCGTCAATCCATTCAGTTTCAAAGGTTAATTCAAAACCATTTTCGGCTTCTTTTTCTTCGGTTAAACCATAATACACTTTGGAATTTCCCAAATGTCCCATGATTTTTTTATCGACTAAAAGCTTGACGATGGTTTTATTTCCATTCGGATTTTTTCGGTAATCGTTGATTTGTCCGTATTCCTGTAGAAAAGGAGTTTGCATTTTACTAAGCTTTAAAATACGGTCAATTCTGAATTGCCTGAAATCATTTCTTAACGTGCAGTACGCAATGATATACCAATAATTAAATTCAAAAAAAACACCGACCACTTCAACCGTTCGTGTAGAAATTTCTTCATTTACCGTTTTATAATCAATACAAATCTGTACTTTTTCGGCAATACTTTCCAAAATAGTCGGGATGATATTTTTAATTTTATCTTCAGTTTTTGGATAGTTATCAAAAATATCAATTTGCTTTTCGATGTTTGCCAATAGATTTCTGTCGGAATATTTCAGAACCGATCGAACCTTTTCCATCGCAGTTTTATAATGACTTCCAAGGCTTTCGTGTGAAAAACGCTGCATCAGTTTTTCAGCTGTAATGAAACTCAGAACTTCTTCTTTGGTAAACATCACAGGCGGAAGTTTGTAACCATCCATCAGAGAATATCCGCTTCCGGCTTCTCCAATGATGGGAATTCCCGCATTTTCCAGAGTTTTCACATCGCGGTAAATCGTTCTTATGCTCACGTCGAATTTTTCTGCCAAATCCTGTGCTCTTACAATCGGTTTTGATTGCAGTTGCGTAAGAATGGCGGTGACACGGTCGAGTTTCTTGAGGTAATGGTCGTTCATTTTTGAGTGATAAATTTGTAGTGAGAAGTGAAGAATTTGTTGATGTAAATTTATTTTAATGCAAATGAATATTAAACTTTTATTTACCACAAGGTATACAAAGGTTTTTCACAAAGAGCACAAAACTTTGAGTTCATTGTGAAATTCTTGGTGTACTTTGTGGTAAGAATCATTCATAAAAAATCGTTAATCCTTAAAAAATGACATATTAATTCTTAAAAGTATTCACCAATTTATCCAGATTCAGACTTCTCGCAGAAGCATCAAAAATTTCTCGGTAAGTTCCATTCATCTGTACCAATTCATCGTGAGTTCCGCTTTCTACAACTTCACCTTTTTTCATGACATAAATTTTATCCGAATCTAAAATCTGTGAAAGCGAGTGCGAAATAATTACAACGGTTCTGCCTTCTTTTATTGCATCCAAAGAATTTTTAATCTGTTCGGTAGCAATCGCATCAAGACTTGCAGTAGGTTCGTCAAGGAAAATAATGGGTGGGTTTTTCAGAAATAATCTTGCAATCGCAATTCTCTGTTGTTGTCCACCGGAAAGTTGAGTCGCATCGTGTTGATATTTTTCCGGAAGGTCTAAAATCTGTTCGTGCAGATAGGCTTTTTTGGCCGCTTCTTCAATTTCTTCAAAACTCGCATTCATATTTCCATAGCGAATATTATCTTCAATACTTCCCTGGAAAATGTGATTTTTTTGTAATACCAAACCTAGATCGTCTCTTAAAAAAGTATTGTTGTAATTGGTTAAATCAACTTTATCTAAAATAATTTCTCCGGAATCCGGAAGATAAAATTTACAAAGAAGATTGATAATGGTCGATTTTCCGGCACCGCTTAATCCTACTAAAGCCGTAGTTTTCCCGTTTTCTATGGTCATCGATACATTCTTCAAAGCTTTTGTTCCGTTTGGATATGTGAAATCTACGTTTCTCAGTTCAAAATTACCCTTGATTTCATTTTCTACAAAGGTTCCGTTCGGTTCAATCTCGTTTTCAGCATTTAAAATATCAAAATAACCTTCCGCATAAATCATCGCATCATTCATATCGTCATAGATTCTATGAAGCTGTCTTATGGGTGAAGAAACATTGCTGAAAAGCATGATGTGAAGCATGATGGCTCCAATCGTCATTTGCTGGTCTAAAACCAGATAAACCGTCAAAAGAATGATTAAAACAACCCCAAACTGCTCGATAAATGTTTTTAAACCGTCATAAATAAAATTGGTTTTTCGGGTAAACATTTGGCTATCCATCAACTGCATCTGCAAATCGTACTGCTTTTTACCTTCAAACTTTTCACGCACAAAACTTTTTATCACCATAATAGAATTGATTAAATTTAAAAGTCCTGAAGTTTTCTGTTCACGCTGATTTCTCAATGTTCGTCTCACACCGCCTAGCTTTTTTGCCTGTAACGAACTGATGTAAAAATAAATCGGAACAATAATCGTAGAAACCAGTCCAACATATACATTCTGAATGTACATGATAATCAAAGCAATTATCGCATTTGAGAAAAGCGGTAAAATATCAATGAAAAAGTTCTGAACCAATCTCGTTAAACTTTCAATTCCTCTGTCGATTCTAATTTGAAGCTTCCCTGATTCGTGGTTTTCGTCATTAAAATAAGCGACTCTATATTTAAGAATTTTATCAATGGCAGACTGTGCTAAAACCGAACTTACATTAATCCTGATTTTCTCACCATAAAATTTCTGCCCGAAATTGATGAAAATATTCAATAATTCTTTTCCTAATAAAATAATCGAAATAATAATTAAAATGTGAATTCCTTCACTCATTGGATTAGGTAAATGCGTCAGTTTTGTGACTTCATCCACCGTATATTTTAAAACTAAAGGGTTTACCTGAGCTGCCAAAGCGCCGAGAAAAGTAAGAAACAAAGTTCCGTAAATCATCGGTCGGTAAGGTTTTATAAACGGAACCAGCTGTCTGTAGATCCCGAATAAAGTCACTGTTCTGTTAAAAGGTTTTGCCATGATTTGGTTTAAATGAAAAACGTACCATTCTGAGAGAAAAGGTACGTTTTATTATATTTTTCAGCAAATAATTTCTAAGAACTTTTCGCTTTAATTAATTTCTAAATCTTTTAAACCATTAAGATAGTTAAGTTGTTAAGTATAATTATTCTTTATATTTTTTTAAGATTTACCAAGGTAAATTATTAAGCGTTGTGCTTAAATTAATTTATTAATTCTTAAAACGTCTTAGAAACTCAATAACCTTAATAAAAATCTATCCTTCAAAAACATAGGTCGTCAGGTAATGCAATTCAGGATTGCTGGCCTTTTTAGACTCTGCCTTTGCCTGTTCCAATGAATAATTTGAATTGATTTCTTTTTTCTGGAAAACAAAAGAATTATTGGCATTTTTATCAACAACATCATTGAAAATATGCTGAATTTCTGAATTTCCTAATGAAGCAAAACTAATATCTTCAAATCCGTACATCAATCTCAAATCATCAAACTGACTAAGCTTTTCATCAACAAAACTCTGAAGCTGTGATTTAGAATCAAAATTTCCAGCCCAGATATTGTAAGCATAGCTTTTCTTGCTTGGCTTGTCGAAAATACTCTGATAAACGAAGTTTTCACCCAAATATGCTTCTCTTACCTGCGGATCATTTGCCAAATCTTCGGGAAGACCTTCTTTCAGAATCTTTCCTTCAAACATAATGTATGTTTTGTTGGTAATTGCCAAAGTCTGCTGTACGTTGTGATCGGTAATCAGAATTCCGATATTTTTATCGGTCAAACTTCTTACGATTTTTTGAATATCTTCCACGGCAATCGGGTCAACTCCTGCAAATGGTTCATCCAGAAGAATGAAGCTCGGATCTGTTGCCAAACATCTTGCAATCTCGGTTCTACGTCTTTCTCCTCCGGAAAGAAGATCTCCTCGGTTTTTACGAACATGCTGAAGAGAAAATTCTTCAATCAGCTCGTCACATTTGATCTGCTGCTCTCTTTTTGAAAGTTTAGTCAATTGTAAAACCCCAAGAATGTTATCTTCAACTGAAAGTTTCCTGAAAACCGAAGCTTCCTGAGCAAGATAACCGATACCTTTTTGGGCACGGCGATACATTGCATCATTCGTAATCTCTTGTTTGTCGAGGAAAATTCTTCCTGAAGTAGGCTTCACCAAACCTACGATCATATAAAATGAAGTGGTTTTTCCGGCACCGTTCGGGCCAAGCAAACCTACAATTTCTCCCTGCTGAACCTGTACAGAAACGCCTTTTACAACTTTTTTGGGACCGTATTCTTTGATTAAGTTTTCTCCTCGTAAAATCATAGTCGCAAAGATAAAGTTTTTTTGAATTCTGAATGTAGTTTCAATATTGTTAATTGTTGCTGCAAAAACTAAACCTAACAGGTTTTTAAAGCCTGTTGGGTTTCAACCAAGGAAAACTTTTGTTTTTAAAAAGAAAAATCTAATTTTACACTTTAATTATTCCCTTGCAATACGCTCAAATTATTTTACCGCTCAACCTGAAAGGAACTTTCACCTATAAAGTTCCTGAAGAATTATTTTCTGTAATTCAACCCGGAATGAGAGTTTTGGTGCAGTTCGGCGGGAAGAAAATCTACACCGGAATTGTTTTTGAGTTTCATGATGAAGAACCGACTCAGTTTGTTCCCAAGGAAGTCATCAGTATTTTGGATGAACAGCCGATTTTGCCACCACAACAGATTAAATTCTGGAAATGGCTTTCAGATTATTATCTGTGCAATCTTGGCGAAATTTACAGGTTTGCTTTTCCTTCATCATTAAAACTGGAAAGTGAAACGTATCTTAAATTAAAACCTAATGTGACCGTTGAATTTGAAAATTTGGATGTCAACGAAATGTACCTGATTCAGGCATTGGAAGTTCGACAGCTGATTAATTTAACGGATATTGAAGCGTTTATCCCGAAAAAAGATATTATTAAAACCATCAATTCGCTTATTGATTTACAATACATTGAAATTGACGAGAAAATCGCTGAAAAATACAAAGCAAAAGAAGTTGCTTATGTGAAAATCAACGATGAGGTTTTAAAAAATAACAATCTTACCGAGATTCTTTTAAGCTTAAAAAGAGCCCAGAAACAGAAAGATCTTTTCCTTCATATTTTAGAAAAACAGACCGAAAACCCGGATTTGCCTATTAAAAAATCAGAATTATTTGAAGACGGTTATTTTGCGAGTTCACATTTTAAATCTTTAGCAGATAAAAATCTTGTTGAAGAATATTACATGCAGAAAGATCGAATCGAAAGTTATGAAGGTGAAATTGAAGAAGTTGAAGAGCTTACTGAAGTTCAAAAATCTGCAAAAATTGAGGTAGATGAAGCCTTTGAAGAAGGTCGAAATGTTTTGCTTCACGGCGTAACTTCTTCGGGAAAGACTCATATTTATTTAGAAAAAATCGAAGAATGTATTGCTGAAGGAAATAATGTTCTGTTTTTGCTTCCTGAAATTTCTTTAACGAAACAAATTACCCAAAGATTAGAGAAAAAATACGGAAGACAACTTGGTTTTTATCATCAGAAACTCACCGATTTTGAAAAGGTTGAAATCTGGAGAAGAATTAAAAATAACGACATCAGAATCCTTATTGCGACAAGAAATTCTTTGTTTTTACCCTATCAGAATTTAGGATTGATTGTTGTGGATGAAGAACACGATTCCGGTTATAAACCAAGAGAAGTTTCTCCGTTTTTTAATGCAAAAGATTCTGCTTTAGTTTTGGCGAATTTTTATGGAGCGAATGTGATTTTAGGTTCTGCAACGCCTTCTGTGGAAAGCTATTATTTAGCACGAAAAGAGAAGATGAAATATATTTTTCTGAATGAAAGATTCGGAAATGTAAAGCTTCCTGAATTTGAGTTGATAAATTTTAAAGAAGCACAGGATTCGAAAAAAGTTTCCGGAAATTTTTCTTTGAAATTAATTGATGAGATCAAAAAAACTTTAGAAGAAAAAAATCAGACGATGATTCTTCATAACCGTCGTGGCTACGCCAGTGTTTTGGAATGTGAATCTTGCGGTTATGTAAATTACTGCTCAAATTGTGACGTTGTAATGACGTATCACAAGGCCGCAAACGAAATGAAATGTCATTATTGCGGACAAAGAGCCTCAAAACCAAAAGCCTGTCCGAAATGTTATTCTGAAAATTTAAATGAAAGAGGAGTAGGGGTAGAACAGATTCACGAAGAAATTTCCAAGATTTTTCCAGACAGTGAAGTTGATAGAATGGATGTCGATTCGATGCGGAAAAAGTTTGCCTACGAAAAATTATACGAGAAAATTGAAGAAGGAGAAACCGATATTGTTGTCGGAACGCAGATGATTTCAAAAGGTCTGGATTTTGATCATATCGAACTGGTTGCCATTCCAAAAGCGGATTCTATGCTTTATGTGCAGGATTTCAGAGCAGAAGAAAGAGCATATCAACTGATTACTCAGGTTTCCGGAAGAGCGGGAAGAGTTTCGGGGCAGGGAAGGATTTTAATTCAGACTTTCAATCCGGATCATTCTGTTTTTCAGTTGATTAAAATGAATAATATTTCTAAAATTTATAAATATTTTCTTACGGAACGCCAGAAATTTCTTTATCCGCCTTTCACAAAATTAATTATGATTGAGCTGAAACATAGAAAAGACGAAAAAGTGAATCGTGCTTCTCAGTTTTTAGGTTCGATTTTAAGAAAATATCTTCCTGAAGATTGTATTTTAGGTCCTGAAAGAGCGCAGATTGCAAGATTGAATAACCTCTACCAGTTTCAGATTTTGCTTAAACTTCCACGCGGAAAAAATTATGAGAAGTTTAAAAGTTTAGTTTTACTAAGTTTGAAAGAATTTGACGAAATCACTGCCTATCAAAGTATTAAAAAAGATGTTTTTGTGGATTTTTAACAAACTTTAACAAATTTTATGGTGTTTTATAATAGTCTACTGAACTGCCATACAACAATAATTTCTACATTTGGACGTTGATTATATGTTTGGATTTTAACTAATGATTTAACCAATCGTTTTTTAACCCATCCAAAATATGACAAAAAGAAAAATTAGATGGTAAATTTCAGAAAATATATTTCAGGTATTACGGTCTTGACTGCTGGTTTTCTACTTGCTCAATCGACCGTTTCTACAGTTCTTTACTCTCAGAATTATGACAATCAGAAAAGTAGCTTAAACCTTCCTTCGCCTGCTGCGTATGTGGAGAAAGCTATTTTGTCGCCCAAAGAACTTGTAGATATCAGTGTAAACACAATGATGGCTGATCCCGTGCTGAAAAATGCAACCTGGGGATTTGTAGTGTATGACCCGAAAACAAAGAAAGTAATTTCTTCGTACAACGAAAACACTCCGCTTGTTCCTGCTTCTACAACGAAATTGTTAACCACCGAAACGGCTATGAGTATGTTGGGTGAAAACTACCGTTGGATGACGCAGTTGGAATATTCTGGAGAAATTGATGAGAATGGAGTTCTAAACGGTAATCTTTATATTGTAGGAAGTGGTGACCCGAGTTTGGGAACCAATAAAGCAGGAGCTTGGTCTTACAAAGATATTGTTTCGGATTTTGCAGGCGGTATTGCACGTGAAGGCATCAAAAAGGTAAATGGTGATATTATTATTCAGACAGCGCTTTTCAAAGGTAACATTTCGAGACTTCCGGAAAATGTTGTGTGGTTAGAAAGCAATAATTACTACTTACCAGTTGGTACAACCCGTGAAATTAACCCGGCAAATGAGAAGCTGATCGTAAAAAAATCTATGAATTCTGCTTCAGACAAAAAATTCTTTTATGTTTCTCCTTATGCCAATCAAATGGTGTATGCTGAAAAATATGACGGAGACGGAACTTTAACCACAAAATTACCGGATGCTCCGGCTTTTTTAGCAAATTCATTTAAAGCAAGCTTAATAAAAAGTGGAGTAGCAGTTACAGGAAAAGTAACACCTAAAATGACTGATGCTTCTCCGGAAGTGAGAAAAATGATTTCTGCCTATAAATCTCCGACTTTGGGTGATATTATTTATTACACAAATCAAAGAAGTGATAATTCGTTAGCGGAAGCTTTATTAAAAACTGTCGGTTATTTCAAAATGGGTGACCAGACTTCAGAATCAGGTAGAATCGTTGTTAATAATCACCTGAAAGATATTGAATTTGACCTTGAAGGTTTAAATTATATGGATGGAAGCGGCTTGTCAAGAAGCAATCATGTAACGCCAATTTCTCAGGTGAAATTTTTAACTTCTCTGATGAATGAGAAATATTACAAAACCTATTTTAATTCTTTGCCAATTGGCGGACAATCGGGAACGTTGAAAAGTATGTTTGTAACAGAAGGAAACGGGCAGGTTTTTGCAAAAACAGGAACTTTAAATAAAGTAAAAACTTTGGCAGGATATTTAAAAACCAATTCAGGAAGAACACTTTGTTTTTCATTAATGGTTAATAATTATGCAGGCTCAGTTGGTCAGGTGAAAAGTAAAATGGAACAAATACTGAAACCGGCTTTGGATTTATAAATAAAATTAATTTCATATAAAACCTTTTAATCTCTGATTGAAAGGTTTTTTTTATCTTTATTGCCTAATTATCTGACTATGAGAAAATTTTACCTTCTGTGTTTAAGTATTTTTGCTGTTCATGCATTATCAGCTCAAAACTCACATGAAAACATTGAAAAGAAGGGTTTAATTAAAAAAGAAATGAAATCTTACGCAGCAAAAATGGCTGCAGGAAATATTAATCCGAATACTTTAAATTACGATTTACAGTATCAGCGAATGGATGTTTCCATTGATCCTGCGGTTTATAATATCTCGGGTTCTGTGACTTCTCATTTCAAGCCGAACCAGGCAATGAGCAATATTTATTTTGATTTAAATAATAACATGAATGTTTCTCAGGTGAGTTATCATGGTCAGAACCTTATTTTTCAGCAGCTTTCTACGAAAGAATTGAAAATTAATTTTACAACTGCCTTAGCTGCAAATGTTATCGATTCACTTACCATTCAGTATAATGGTGCTCCTTCAACTGCAAATAATGCTTTTTTTAATGGTACACAAGGAGGTACTGCTGTCTTATCTACTTTAAATGAGCCTTACGGGGCGCAAGACTGGTTTCCGACAAAGCAAAGTTTAAATGACAAGATTGAAAAATTTGATATTAAAATAACCACTCCAAATCAATACAGTGTTGCGGCAAACGGAAAATTAATGTCTGAAACCAATTTAGGAAACGGGCAAAAAAGAACGTTCTGGAGAACACAATATCCTGTAGCTGCTTATCTCGTAGCAATTTCAGTTACCAATTTTGTTAAGCTGAATGATACGATGGGAACGCCGCCTTTTCCATTCGTCAATTATATTTTCCCTTCTACTAATGCTGATGCAGGAAGTATAGCAAATATTAACTGGACGAAAACCGTTATGGATACTTTCGAAAATTATTTCGGACCTTATCCCTTCAGAAATGAAAAATACGGTCACATGGAATTTCAGGCCGGAGGTGGAATGGAGCACCAAACAATGTCTTCGATGGGATCATGGAGTAAGCAATTAATCGCTCATGAATTGGCGCATCAATGGTTTGGCGATAAAGTTACTTGCGGTGCATGGAATGATATTTGGCTGAATGAGGGTTTTGCAACATTTGGTGAGCATGTAGCTTATGAAAAACTCATCATGAGCAATGCCGATTTTCTAAACTATCTTTTAGGTGAAAAAAATTATATCACAAGTGTAGCAGGAGGAGGTAGTGTTTATGTTCCTGACAGCAGTTTAGGTAATATTGGTTCTATTTTTAATGGCAGATTAACCTATTCTAAAGGAGGATACGTTGTAAGAATGATGAAATGGATCTTAGGTGATACCGTATTTTATCAGGCACTGAAAGATTATCATGCAAGACCGAATTTAGCATATGGTTATGCAAAAACTTCAGATTTAAATGCTTCTTTTTTAGCTTCAACAGGAAAAGATTTCACCGAATTCTTTAATGACTGGATTTACGGACAAGGTCATCCAAGCTATGATATTCGTTGGAAACAAGTGGGAAATCAGGTAACGTTCAAGGCTTCACAAACACAAAGTCATTCTTCTGTTGGCTTTTTCGAGATGCCATTGCCTATCAAGGTAACCGGAACAGGAGGTCAGACTGCTTTTTTTGCTTTAAATAATACTTCAAACAATCAATACTTTACAGAAACAGTGAGTTTTCCGATTTCAAGCGTTCAGTTCAATTATGAATACCAGATTTTGGAGAGAAATTCGACGGTTACGCAGGATAATACTTTGAGCACAGTTGATTTTATTACTGAAAAATTTAGCATTTATCCAAATCCCGCAAAAAATGAGTTATTTGTTTCAGGATTGAAAAAAGAAACGGAGTACCAGATTTTTACAGCTGATGGAAGATTGGTGAAAAAAGGAAAAACAGATAAGAAAATTGATATTTCACTTTTAGAAAAAGGTGTTTATCTTATTAAAGTTGCCAATTCGAATTTTAAATTTGTAAAAGAATAGAGAAAATTATTCTTCTTATTGTTCATATTAAAGCTTTCATTTTTTGAAAGCTTTTGTTTTTTTATTTTAACAGGAAAAATGTGTATTTTATTTTCTCTGTTTTGTGAAATTAATTTCGTGAAAATATTTGTCAGACGTTAATGATGAAGATGTTAAATGTTTTAAAGTTTGAATATTAAATAAATATAATAAGAAATTATTAAATTATTAGAAATAAGGTATTAATTTTGCAGCCTTGTGAAATTATAACTTGTTGATTCATTAATTGTTAAATATTTTCTATGATGAAAACTTTATTTACTTTAATGGCATTTATGTCGTTTGGAGCGTTTTATTTTAAAGCGCAGGTGCAAAAAATATCTTTTGAAAGTTCAGAAGGATATGCTGTTGGAAATTTAGCCGGCCAACAAGGTTGGGTTGCTTGGGGTGGACTTCCTGTTGGAAATGCACAGGTTGTAAGTACACTTCCGACAGATGGAACAAGGTCTTTTAGCATGATTAGTAATGGATTGATACTGGAACCATGTGGAGTTGAGAAAAATATTACCAGTTTCGTGACCAGTGGCGATGTAGAAATTTCGTTTGATTATAATTTTGGCGGACTTAATTCGTCATCTTATGAAATTGCTATATACAATAATGCATTAGTCTCAGATTACACGGCTTCTTTTCAAATAGATTATCAAACCGGAATGCTGAAGTACAGAACCGCAACAGGACTGGCAAATGGTCCTTTATTAACAGCCAATACATGGAATAATCTAAAAATAATCATTAAACAGTCTGACAATACGCTTCAGTATTTTTCAAATGGTAATCAAATTTATTCCGGAGCTTTAGGAACCAATAAAAATGTACAGGCAATCGACTTTGTTTACGATGATTTTGGGACGGGCTTCAGAGTTGATAATATTCAGATTAATAATCTTGCTGCACTTTCTACTGATGAGGTAGGGAAAAAAAATAGTATCAAAATATACCCTAATCCGGCAACTGAAAGATTGAATATACAAACTGATGAAAAAATCAATTCAATTACAATTTTTGATGCTAAAGGAAGTTTGATTAAAAATATTCAGGAAAGTGGAATTTCGAACGGAAGAGCTATTAATGTTTCGGAATTTGCTGCTGGAGTTTATCTAATTAAAGTGAAAACCAAAACGTCAGAATTTACCAAAAAGTTTATCAAGAAATAAAATGGTACATTATAATAAACCTTCGGAATTACGGCAGATTTATTACGAGAATCTTTGCCCGGTTTAAAGCGTTTTTATTAAATTAGCGCAACTTAAATTTAATTATAATGATCTCCGGAAAATATCTTGAAAATCTACAGAGCGAACTGAAAAATATCGAAAACGATGGGCTTTACAAAAGAGAAAGAATTATCACGTCTCAGCAAAGCGCAGAAATTGAAGCCAACGGAAAAAAGCTGTTAAACTTCTGTGCTAACAACTATTTGGGACTTTCCAACCATCCTGAAGTAATGAAAGCTTCGCAGGATATGATCGAATCTCATGGTTACGGAATGTCTTCTGTACGTTTTATCTGCGGAACTCAGGATATTCATAAACAATTGGAACAAAAAATTGCTGAATTTTTAGGTCTTGAAGATACTATTCTTTATGCAGCATGTTTTGATGCGAACGGAGGAGTTTTTGAACCTTTATTTACAGAAGAAGATGCAATTATTTCTGATGAACTGAATCACGCATCGATTATCGACGGAGTTCGTCTTTGCAAAGCAGCAAGATACCGTTACAAAAACAACAATATGGCAGATCTTGAAGCCCAGTTGATTGCAGCTTCAGAAAAAAATCATAGATTTAAAATCATCGTTACAGACGGCGTTTTCTCAATGGACGGAATCGTTGCAGACTTAAAAGGAGTTTGTGATTTGGCAGATAGATATGATGCTTTGGTAATGGTTGATGATTCTCATGCAACTGGTTTCATTGGAAAAACTGGTCGTGGAACTCACGAAGCCAATGAAGTGATGGGCAGAGTAGATATTATTACCTCTACATTAGGAAAAGCTTTGGGTGGTGCTTTAGGCGGATTTACTTCCGGTAAAAAAGAGATTATCGATATGTTGAGACAGCGTTCAAGACCCTATTTGTTTTCAAATTCTTTGGCTCCGGGAATTGTAGGTGCAGCTTTGAAAGTTTTAGAAATGATTTCTGACGATACTTCACTTCGTGATACCGTAATGGAAAATGCGGAATATTTCAGAACAGAAATGAAGGCGAAAGGTTTCGACATTCCTGACGGAGATGCTGCCATTGTTCCAGTAATGTTATACGATGCAAAATTAGCTCAAAAAATGGCTGAGAAATTGATGGATGAAGGAATTTATGTAATTGGTTTCTTCTATCCGGTTGTACCAAAAGAGAAAGCGAGAATCAGAGTGCAGCTTTCTGCAGCGCATACAAGAGAACATTTGGATAAAGCCATTGCTGCTTTTGAAAAAGTTGGAAAAGATTTGGGAGTAATTTCATAAAATAAACACTTCTACATTTGTAGAATAAAACAGAATTTCTATCTTTACAGAAATTCTGTTTTTTTATGCTTAAAAATTTCTTATTAATAATAATTTCGGCGACAGTTTTTATTTCTTGTAAAACCAAGATGAATCAATATATCAAGATTTCGGAAAAGTCTCAAAAACGCCACGGAAAATGGAGAGAAGAATATCCGGTAGAAAAAGATACTTTGGTCACTTTTGGAAAATATAAAAAAGGAGAAAGAGTAGGAGTCTGGAAAACATTTTTAGGAAAGAAGCTCTATCAAAAAGAAAAAATAGGGAAGAAGCAAACCAAAATGTTCGTTTATCATAAAAATGGTAATATTATGGAACGTGGACAAAGCAAACTCGATATTTCAGAAAACGAACGTCACTGGTATTATTTCGGTGACTGGAAATTTTACGATGAAAACGGCAAACTTAAATATATTAAAAAATATACCGACGGTAAGAAAGTTGACAGTCTTTCTTTTCATCAATAGCAACGGGCTTTAGCCCGTTTTTATATTAAATGATCTCCATTGGCTTTAGCCGAAATTTAATTTAAGCAATATCATCATTAGAATTTCATAAAGAAAATGATAAAATAGATGAAGATGATACATTGATTTCTCAATTTACCTTAAGTTCATCAACAAAATCATTATCTTTGCACACAAATTTTTACGATGCTTTATACCATCATCAAGGCGTTGCACATTATTTTTATGGTCAGTTATTTTGCGGGAGTTTTTTATCTCGTCAGAATTTTTGTTTACTATAAAGATACTGATGCTTTCTCAGAAGAAAAAAAGCTGATTCTCAGAGAGCAATACACTTTCATGGCGAGAAGATTATGGAACATCATTACCGTTCCTGCAGGAATTATTATGGCTGTTTGTGGCATTATCATGATATTTCTGAATACAGGTTTAATGAAAACGCCGTGGTTTCATTTAAAACTTACCTTCCTTGTCGGATTGGCAATTTATCATTACTGGTGCTGGAAAAAAGTGAAACAATTAGTCCAGCTTAAAGGAAATACTTTAGAAACAGCCAATTTAAAATTGAGACAGGCAAACGAAATTGCCACATTTATTTTATTTTTGGTCGTGTTTACGGTTATCTTAAAATCTCAGGTCATAGAATATTGGTGGCAATTAATTACCGGATTTTTCGTTCTTGTGTTTTTAATCATGATGACAGTGAAGCTGGTGAATAAAAGTAAAAGAGACAAGTAATAAGTAAAAAAAGCCAGATGGAAAGAGTCGATGAGAAAAGAGAATGTAAAATGTAGTGACAGGATGAATCTCAAATATCAAACCTCGAATCTCAAATCTGATTATTAATCTTAAATTTCAAATCAACATATGATTGCAATATTAAAAAAAGAACTTTGGAGTTATTTCGGGAACTGGAGCGCATGGATCATCATTGCGGCATTCAGTCTGATAACGACTCTGTTTCTGTTTTTTTTCGAGAATGATTCTAATATTTTCGACATCGGATTGGCTTCCTTACAGAGCTATTTCGTTTTAGTACCTTGGTTGCTGATGTTTATTATTCCGGCTTTGTCGATGAAAACTTTTGCGGAAGAACAACAAACAGGAACTTTAAACTGGTTATTTTCTCAGCCTCTGAAAGTTTCAGAATTGGTTTCAGGGAAATTTCTTTCGGTTTGGGTTGTCGGAATATTGTGTCTGATCCCTTCGATCATTTATTTTTATACAGTGTATGTTTTGGGAGTTCCGGAAGGTAATATCGATATGGGAATGACTTTTGGGAGTTATTTTGGCTTAATTATTCTGATTGCAGCATTTTCCGGAGTGGGAATTTTAGCTTCTTCACTTTCTCAGAACCAGATTATGGCTTATCTTTTGGGAGTTTTCATGTGTTTCATCATGTATTTTGGGATTGAGCAGTTGGCAAGTTATAAATTGTTGGGCGGAGCAGATTTTATTTTGCAGAATGTAGGTTTTTACCAGCATTTCTTAGGCTTTACAAGAGGTCTTATCGATTTTAAAGATGTTGCTTATTTTGTTTTCATCATCGGTCTTACGCTAACGTTGTCTAATCATTTTATCAATAAAAAGAAGTAAAAACATGAAGAAGATCAACCTAAAATCTCCATCTGCAATTTTATTGATAGGAACTTTTGTCATTGCATTGGTTCTTGCATTTTCGGGCATCAGATTAGATTTAACCAAAGAAAAAAGATATACTCTTTCAGAAAGTACCATCAAAGTTTTAAAATCAGTAAAAAAGCCTTTAACCGTTGATGTTTACCTTGAAGGAGATTTTCCGGCAAGCTTTAAACAGCTTCAGAGTGAGACTAAATTTATGCTCGAAGAATTCAGAAAGGTCAATCCGAAAATTGATTTTAAATTCATCGATCCCATGAAAACCAAAATGTCTCAGGATACTTTGATGGCAATGGGAATGCAGCCTTCAGTACTTCCGGATTTCAAAGATGGTAAAATGACGCAGATCTATTTGTTTCCTTATGCAGTGGTAAAATACAACCAAAGAGGAATTTCTATTCCGTTGGTGGTGCAGCAGGCGAATATCAATGCAGATGATCAGCTAAGAAAGTCGATAGAAAATTTAGAATATAATTTAGTTTCAAATATAAAATCAGTTGCGACAGATAAAAGAAAAAAAGTCGGAATTCTGGTTAATCAGGACGAATTAAGCCCTACAGAATTTGAAAGCTTTATGAGATTGGCGACCGAGAGCTATGATGCAGGTCCGATTGTTCCTAAAAACAATGTCGAAATTACTCAGGCAGACATTCCGTTACTGAAACAAATGAGTGCCTTGGTGATTGCAAAACCTAGAAAAGCTTTTACAGACGGTGAGAAAGTAATTTTGGATCAGTACATCATGAACGGTGGTAAAACACTTTGGATGATCGATGCTGTAAATGCTGAAATGGATACGCTGACAAGAGCTAAAAAAGTGATGCCTTTCCCAGTCGATATCAACATGACTGATTTCTTTTTCAATTATGGTTTAAGAATCAATCCGGCTTTGGTAAAAGATGTGAAAAAATATGCGCTTTTAAAATTAGTAACTGGTGAAGTGGGTGGAAATGCTCAATATTCAAGTCTTCCATGGCCGTATTTTCCTTTAGGAATTGCAGAACACGACCATCCGATTACAAAAAATATCAATCCTGTAAAATTAGAATTTCCAACTTCTATCGATACTTTAGGCGGAAAGAAATTTAAAACCCATGTTTTATTTGAATCGAGTGAAAGAACTTTATTAAAGCAGGTTCCGAATTATGTTGAACTAAAAGAAATTGCAAGCGTTGACAGTCTCGGACAAATGGAAAAACCAAGCACTCCAAAGATTTTTGCAGTGGCTTTGGAAGGGAAATTTAATTCGGCATATGCTTCAAGAATTGAAAGAAAATCGTATCCAGGCTTTAAAGCAACTAGTCCTGAAAATAAAATGATTGTGATTGCAGACGGAGATGTGGGTAGAAATAAAGTCATCAAAGGACAGGCTTTACCTTTAGGAGTTGATATGCTGACTGACGAACAGTTTGGTAACGAACAGTTCCTGAGAAATGCTTTAGATTATCTTCTCGATGACAGCAATCTGATGGAACTGCGAAACAGAAACATCGAAGAACGTCTTCTCGACAGAAAAAGAATTAATGATGAGAGAACAAACTGGCAATACCTGAATTTACTGTTGCCTTTAGCAATCATCGGACTTTTAGGAGGATTGTTCTTCTGGTTGAGAAAAAAGAAATTTGGATAGAATATATAAAAAGAGAAACAGTGAGGTTTCTCTTTTTTTGTTTAAAATATTATTTCCAAACATAATTTTTGCTCCAATCATAAAAACGCTGAATTTCTTTTGCGTTATCCTGATGATATTTTTTTACATCTTCAGTCTGGGAAGGTAGAAAAGCAATATAGGTAAAAGGCTCTGTTAATTTTTGCTCTTTCATTTCAATAAAATAAGGTGCTAAAAACTCCCAATAGAAGCCTTTATTGTCATTTTGCCCTTCTTTCAAAACGGCAAAAATACTTTCAAACTTATCAATAGCTTTCTCGCACTGTGTTTTGTTTCTGTTTTTCTCGTCAAAATCCAATGCAGCAGTCATTGATAAAACCATATCAACTGTCGAAAAATTATTCATTCCTTTCTTATTCTTACCCGCATCTTCAACTGTTTTTGGGTCAATAGTTAAAGTGATGTTTTTTTCATCAGTTTGGGAAACACCTAATTTCATTAGATCAATTACAGAATTTAAATTTCCTTGTGCCCGTGAAGTTTTATTATCAACAGCAAGATATCTTAAAGAGGCTAATATAGATATGATTCTTTTGTCGCGGTTTAGTGCTGCTAAAGCATTGAGAGAACCAGCGTGATTAGGATTCAACGTCACTGATTTTTGAAACAATTCTAAAGATTTTTCGATTTGTTTTTCATTCACGAGAGTAATTCCTTTATTGAAATAAAGCTGATAATATTCCGGGTATTTCTTTATTCCTTCATCATAAATTTTTATTGCGTCTTTTGGTTTTTGCGCATGATCTAAACTGTTGCCATAAGTGAGATAAATGGTTTTTATATCTTCTTTTGGGTGTGTTGCGATTGCTAATTTGCAAATATCGATAGCTTCGTCGTATTTTTTTGAAGCTTCAAGGGTCATTGCTTTTTCTGAAAGTGCAAGCAGATTATTTTTATCAAGTTTTAGGGCTTCGTCATATTTGTCAAGAGCTTCACTAAATTTACCTTCATCGTGAAGAGTAACGCCGTCAGTAACTTTTCTTTCAGCGGCATCTCTGTCTTGAGAAAAACTTAAAATCGGAATAATGGTTAACAGCAAAAATTTTCGCATGGTTTTTAGTTTTAGTAATTCTTCAAATATAGAAAAATCTTTAAGTAAAATCACCTGTGAAAGAAAAGTTATACCTTCTGAATTGTCGTCAATTATTCATATTTCTTTAATTTAATAATGATTTAACCACAGTTTTTCAAATCTTTTTTATAAATTTAATTTTCTTACCCTATGTTAATGATTCGGATCATGTTTTTTTCGGAGGTTTGCAAAGTCGAAACAATAAAATAATTGTTTTGTGGTTTTAACAGTAACAACAAATAATATTAATATTTAAATACTTTAAAAAAATGAAGAAAATTGGCGTAATCGCTTTGGCAAGTTTAGGTTTACTTCTTGCATCGTGTGGTGATAAAAAAGAAGCTGCAACTGCAGGTCAGGAACAAACTGTAGCTGAAAAGCAAGGTAATGTATTCACTGTTGATACTACAGCTTCTAAAGTAAACTGGAAAGCTTTCCACAAAGGAGGTTTTGCTCCACGTTGGGGAACGCTTAACGTAAGTACAGGAGAATTGTCTGTTAATGATAATCAATTGGCATCCGGAGAATTTGTAATAGACATGAAATCTCTAAAAGTAGACCCAGCTTCTGTAACTGAAAAAGACAAGAAATACACAGATCTTGAAGGTCACCTAAAAAATGCTGATTTCTTCGACGTAGAGAAACATCCAACGGCTGATTTCAAAATCACTAAAGTGGAAGATCTTGCAACTCCTGGAGCAGATGCTGTAGCTGGAGCAAACAAAACAGTAAGCGGAAACCTTACTCTTCTTGGTAAAACAATGAACGTAACTTTCCCTGCAAAAGTAGATATCGTTGAAAAATCTGCAACTGTAAAAGCTCAATTCACAGTAAATCGTGCTGATTGGGGAATTAAATTCGGAACCGACGAAACTGATCCTGCAGAGTGGATGATCAGCAAAGACATCGAAATTGCTATCGATGTAAAAGCTGACCAAAAATAATTAGCAACAGCTATAAAATATATGACATCTGTAGAAATGCAGATGTCTTTTTCATTTGCAAACGACATATTCTACTTGCTCCGGGGGAGTAAAATCTTTGTAGAATGATTGTGTATTTTGGATGGCGCGCTCCGTAGGAGCGCTACCTTTGTAGTTTAAAATTTAAAATGTTTCAGCTCTTCAAAGCTATCTTTCTCAAAAATATTGCTGATCTTTCCGTTTTCTAAAGTGACGATTCTGTCGCAGGTGTGAAAAAGCGTTTCAATAATATGAGAACTGATAATAACGGTTTTATTGTTTTGTTTTAATTCTAAAATAATATCATACAATAAATGAACACCTTCAAAATCAACTCCATTAAAAGGTTCGTCTAAAATATTGATCGGTTTATCAAGCATCAACATTCCGATCAAAGCCAGTTTTTTCTTCATTCCGCTCGAATAATATTGCACGTATTTATCTAGCGGAAGCTGGAATTTCTCCGCAAGTTCAATTGTTTTTACAAGCTTTTCTTTTGAAAAATAAGACAGATATTCTCTTCCGGTAATGTATGGATAGAAATAGTTCTCAGTTTCAAGGTAAGAGATATTTTCACGAAGAATTTTTTTGTTTTGCCACAAAATTTCTCCATTGTATTTCTGACTTTGATACAATGATTCAAAAAAAGTAGTTTTTCCGGCTCCGTTTTTACCTAAAATGCCTAAAATTTTTCCTTCTTCAATTTTTAAATTTAAATCCTGAAGAACATTTTTATCTTTAAAACTGACCGAAAGATTTCTAATTTCCAACATATTGATTAATGTTTTGCTGAGCTTCTTTCATATGCAAACGAATCATAATAAATGCAGGGATAATCAACATGCTGTACGTGAAAAATTCAATAAATACGATGATGCTGAAGTAACTTGACTTTTCGTGATGATGATACAATTTATATTTTCTCGTAATAATCAGCAAGAAATAAAGATTCATAAAAAAAATATAATAAAGCAGATACAGACTTTCGTTAAAATTTATGATTATAAAAGCGATGTACGTCGGTAAAAGGAGTGAGTTGAAGAATATCAGATTTTTATAGATTTTATCTTTAAAAGACATCTTTTTGAAATACACTTCAAGCATTTCTTTGTTCTCGTTATGTTCGTAAACATGAGATAAATAATCAAGCAGGAAAATTCCGCATAAAATAAGACTTGCAGGATAATAAGCAGATGCAATTATAATAAGGTAAGTCAAAATAAACATCCAGGTATTTTTTCTGAGATAGCTTTTCCATTCAAATAAATCATTAGAAATAAAATTCCATTGCAGAGTAGGGAAAGGTTTGGGGTTTGGCTGTAAAAAACACAATAAAACTACTGATCCAAACATCATTAAACCAAATTTTTCAATCTTGTAATTGATGTTTGCCATTAGAAAAATGGTATAAATAATGGCAGATTCGAGGAAAATGATAAGTCTCCAGTTATGTATAAATATTTTCTTCAGAAACGGAATGTCTTTTCTGTTAATATGAAAAACTAACACCAACGAGAAATAGAGTAGAGGATAAAGATATATTTCGGGTAATTCAATGATCATCAATACTCCAAAAATCAGAAATACAGGCAGGCTGACTTTCGGATTAAAATTAAAAATCCTGAAACTCTGATTAAATCTGAACTGAAAATGTTGATGAATTTTATGCAACTTGTCTAAATTTTGTGAAACTCTTTAATATGATTAATAATGTTTTGCTTAAAATTATCATTATCGAGATACTTGTTTTTAAACGCTGTAAAATCATATTTTGAAATCCCTGCTTTTATTGCTGATTTTTCCAATGATTCAAGTGTTAAAGTTCCTTTTTTAGATATTTCAAGGAGGTTTTTTAAGGTTTTATTGGTTTTCTCTTTTCCAAATTGGTCTTCAAACAATTTTAATAATAGTGGAGCTAAATGATATCTGTAAGTTTGATCAATCTGTTCGGTGTTTGTTATTTTTGAAAGCGGAATGAAATTTTTATCATTTACAATTTTTAATTTATCGGTTAAAACTTGTTTCAGGTAATCTTTTCCACAAAGTTCTTCTACAACATTAAATGATAAATATTCGGCAAACGATTCTACCCAAAACCATGAAAGTTTACCTGACATTACATTTGAACCAAAATAATTATGTCCGAATTCATGTCCGAAAAATTTGTAATTGTTATCAGAAATTTTTCCGTTTTTATTAATCAAATCTTTAAAATCTAATCCTGCAAACGCAAAAGTAGGATAGGTGTTAAACCCCCAATTGCTGCCTTTATCTCTTTTATTAACCGGGATATGATTGATGATATAAATTTTATCCTGAAAATCAGATTCTAAATTTTTTGACAATACTTTCTTTATCATTTCGATATTGGAAAAGATTTTATCGGCAGTTTCTTTGTCAACATCAGAATTAAGAATGAAGTTTCCGTCTTTTTCTAAAAAGTTATAATTTCCGATGAAGAGTAAAGGCTGTTGTGCTTTCTCCGATTTGAATCTTGATTTTTGAGCCTTTTTCGGAGGACTTCCATTAATGAAAATTGAGAGTTGTGAATTTCCTTTTACGGTGATAGTAATGTCATAAAGGTAACTGTCAATTAATTTATCGTTGGTTACATCATAAATTACAGGATACCATTTTGTTTGTTCGGCGGCTCGTAGAGTTTTACCGTTAAACGCAATAATTCCTTTATAATCAAACATATTGAAATCATTTTGATACACTGGGAATGCTCCTATATAAGAAACGTTCAATTCATTGGGAAGATTCAATTTAGAGTTTTCATCAGCAAGAAAATATTCTAAGGCTTCTCCTTTCATTTTCCCATCATAATGTCCCTCATAATACACAAGATTTCCTGATTTGTTTTTGAAGTATTTTATGTTCATCCCTTTGTTAAGAAGAATCGAATAATCTTTAAGATTGGGTAAGGCTGAAATTGAAAAGTCACAATCAATGAGCCCATTTTCCATATCGACTGTTACATTTCCTGTAATTTTTGGTTGTGCGAATAGAAATGACGAAAAGAGAAATAAGATTAAGAATTGAAGTTGGCGCATAGTTTCGTGCTTTAGCGACCAAAGATATAAAAACGCTTCAAAATATCACTAAATAAGGAGAATTTAATGCCTTAACAAAAAAAGAGAAACCCGAAAGCTTCTCTTTTTTATATAGTTTTTAAAGAATTACCACGGACTGATTCCGTTTTCGTCTTCAATATCGTTGCTGAAATATTGCCCTGTTGGTGCATTTTCATCTGTTAAAGTATATTTAATGATAAAAAATGCTGCACTTTCAACAGAACCGGGACCACTGTGGTGATTAAAATCTGTCGCTGTATAGCCCGGATCGATAACATTTACTTTGAAAGAAGATTCTCTCAATTCGTAAGCTAAAGCAATAGTATAAGCATTCAAAGCTGATTTTGAAGGGCCGTATGCCGCACCTTTTATATGATAATATTTCCAGTTGGGATCGCTGTGCAACGTCAATGAACCTAATCCTGAAGTAATATTGGTAATTCTGGGTTGCTCTGATTTTTTAAGCAAATCTAAAAAAATCTGCGTCACACTAATGACCCCGAAGAAATTGGTATCAAAAACTTCCTGAATATCTTTTGTGGATGTCTCAGATGCAGTTTGTGGATTGATTCCTAAAATTCCTGCATTGTTAATAAGAATATCCAATTTTCCCTGCTCGTTTTCGACGATATTTTTAGCTTTTAAAATAGATTCAGAATTAGTGACATCAATTTCTATGGCTTTGATATTTTGAAACCCTTTTTCGTTCAATTCTTTTACAACCTCTTCGCCCTTTTCAAGATTTCTGCTTCCCAGATAAACGAATAATCCTTTTTCTGAAAGTTGCTTTGCGGTTTCTAGGCCAATACTTCTGTTGGCTCCTGTAATGAATACTGTTTGCATTTTTGTTTGTTTTATTTATTGGTGTAAAATTCCGTCAATAAAACAACGTGGCATTTGCCATTTGGCAAAAAAAGAACAATTGGCTGGAAGAAAGAAGTTTAAAGTGAGAAGAAAAGCAGCAAGTTGATGCAATTGAGGTTAAATTTGAAGAACTTACCAGACAGCGAATCTATAAACTTCCAGCATCCAGCTTCCATCACCCCGCTTCATTCCTCACAACCGAATACTTTTCCTGATTCTGCTTAAAGAAGATTGTGTTACTCCCAAATACGAAGCAACGTAAGAAAGCGGAATTCTATTAACAGCCGTCGGATAAATTTCAAGAAATTTTAAATACCGGGTTGTTGCATCTTCCGATACAAGCGGACTTCTTCTTTCTACTTTCTGAATCAAAGCGCGGGAAATAATTTTATGAACGATTGCATCAAAACCAACAATTGTCTGTAAAAGTTCAAGCCAGTCTTTTCTTTCAAAGACAATCATTTTACAATCTGTAATCGCCTGAACGTAGGAGCTTGAACAAATCTCATTATCGAAACTTTCCAAATCTACGACAAGATTGTTTTCTTCGATGAAATATTTTGTAATCTCTTCGCTTTGATTATTGTAATAGCAAACTCTGAGGATCCCGTCAATAACAAATCCCACCTGCTTTGCAATTTTTCCGGCTTCCGAAAAATATTCTTCTTTTAAAAGGTGTATTTCCGTTGCTTTGGTCGAAATAAAATCGATTTGCTGCTGGTTGAGGTTTCCAAATTTTAAGATAAAATCAAATAATTCTTTCATGAATGCAATTTAGCTAAAGAAATCTTTAGTGCATTTGCCATTTGGTAAAAAATAAAAAGAGAAACCCGAAAGCTTCTCTTTTAAATTAATTTTCCAAAACCGGGATCAGATGTTCCCAATTAAGTTGCTTTGCATAATCCAAAGCTGTTTTTCCCTTATTGGTTTTTAAATTTTTATCAGCTCCTGACTGAAGAAGAATTTCTACCGAGCTTAGATTTCCTGCAATGGTTTCTGTGTGAAGAAGCGTGAATCCGTTTTCATCAGCATTTGTCAGTTCTGTTGGATAATCACTTAGAAATTTCACAAAACTTTCCTGCATATTTTTGCTCATCGGATGTTCAATGAGGTTTTCGGGATACTCTTTTTGTTCGTTGACAATTTCGATGTCATTAAAATCTCCAAAATCCAGTTGCCAAGCTTCATCATGCTCTCTTCTTTCGGTTTCAGACATATCGGCACGCATTTTTTGGATGGTAAATCCGCCATAAGCTTTTGGAATAGGTTCTGATGAAGATGAAAATAATTTAGAAAGTCCTTTGGTTTTCTTTTGAGCTGGCGTAATTGCAAAAAGCCAGTCGCTGATTTCATTCAGAGGAATTTCAAAATAATCTCCCGGTTGTATTGTGGTAAGATTATTGGGTTCATTAATTAGAATACCGCTCACGGTGTCGCCATCAAAACTGATGTCATTCAGCTACATATGCTCTACGATTTTTTCACCGGAATCGGGATGATTTTCAGAAAACTGAGCTTTTACACAAGCCAGATTCAATGCGGGAATAACTCTTCGGTATTCCCAAGACAATTCTCTCCAGAAATATTTAAAGGTTTCCTGTGCTTTTTTATATGCTGCAATCATTTTGGGGTCTGCTCCGTCTGAGAAAATAAACGAGTTGTTTTCCATTGTATTGTAAAGATTTGTGATTTAGTTTAAAATAAACATCAAAAGATATTCTGCCCAAAAGCTTGATGAATAGATAGATTTAAATGTTTTGGATTACTAAAATACGGAAATAAATTAAACAGGAGTTTAGTTTTATTTATTTTAAAATTTTTTTAACTATAAATTTTCCAAATCTGTCATAAGATTTTCGGGATTGTACTGATAATCTTTGGGAAGCTCTGAACCATAAACCAAATGATCAAAATATAACGGGGGCAAACCTACGGATTTTCTTCTTTTATCCAGGTTTTTGATATCGATGAAATCGGTGTTGCGATTTATATTTCCAAGACTTTGTAAAGTATAAAGTGAACCAGACTTTGTTTGGTTTCTAAAATCATTCATCGATTTATCAAACTCTTCAAAGTCAACAAAAAAATCTTTATTAACATGATCTTTTTCAATTGCATTTTTTAGATAGGGTAAGAAAAACTTCCAGACAAAATCATTTCCTTTGAAAGATGTGCGATGATGCCACAATAAAAGCCATGCTCTAGATTCCCATCCATATTTTTTAGTAAGTTCCATCAGTTTTGTGATGTTTGTAGAATCTGTTTTATCTGCTAGTTTATCAAAAACTTTATTTTCTTCTCTGATGAGTTGATCTAAAGCAATCATGTTTTGAATTTCCATGTATGCTGCAGGATTTTTAAGCTCTCTGTAATACTGGTTTTCCAAATCGTCATATTGAGACAGAACTTCTTTCATTTCTTTTGAATCCTTATAAGGCTGAAGGCTTTTAAATTCTCTTAAAAAATCGAAAGGAGCTAATTGTTTGGTAATACTTTGTGTAAGTAATTCTTTAGCTGTTTTATTGTCATTTAATTTAAATGCTATTGATGCAGCTTCTAAATATGAATCACTTATCAGTACTTTAGGATTGATTTTAATTGCTTCCAAATAATGCTTCAAAGCTTTTTTATCCTCTTTTTGATGGGCATAATATTCAGCTAAGTAGATTTGTTTTTGTGATTTGAAAACGTTTTGAGCTGAAAATAAAGGAAATACCAATAGAATTAGCAGTAAAATAATTTTTTTCATAAGTGTGTTTTTGTTAGACTAAAGTTTTATTATCTATATTTCTCTTTTATTTCCACATTTAGGACAAAAAGTAGCAGTTTCAGTTCTGTAAGGTTTCCCACAGTTTTCACAATCCGGACCATACATATCTATAAAATGGTGCATAATTGCATTAGGGTTTGTTTCTTCATAACCTGTTAAATCTTTATAATAATCAAGCAATTTTCTGAAATTTTCAGGTGAATGCTTTCTTTGTCTCTTACTTTCCTTAAATCCTTCAGCCAATAACTTTGAAGCAACTTTTCCTTCCTCAGAATCTAGCATAGGAACATCTTTTCTGCATCTCCAGCAATATCTGATTTTCATGGTTTATTTAGAGTATTTTTTTAATTTTATTTTTCCTGATAAAAAACAATTTTGCTTTCCTGTAAATGTAAAAAGGAAACTTGAAAAAAATCAGTTCAAATAATATTTCTGCTAAAATTTCTAAAATCATGATTTAAACATCCTTTATAAAATCCTCAAATTCATAATAAAACCTTTCAAAGCCATCCATCTTTTCAACAAAGAATTCAAAGGTTTGCTGCCATGTGTTTTTATTGAAAACAGAAACTCCTTCTTTTTCAACCCAGATTCTGCTGATGACTTTTCCGTTTTCCAAAGTGTAAAACTCTTCTTTATGAAAATCACCGATATAATCTTTCAGCATATCTTCGAGCGACCAGATCTTATTGTAATAAGCATCTCTGAAAACTTCATCTTTCATTTCAATATCCAAAGAAACTTCTGCCTTTTTCTTGTCAGCGTAAAACTTAAACGAAAGATCCTTAATTTTAGTATCATACAAAATCCATTTTCTCGGAAACGATTTTCCGAAGGCCGTCCAAAATTCTTTCTTTAATTGCTGTGCTTCCTGTTTACTGAACATGGAACAAATTTAAGTAAAAAGAACCAAGTAAAAAGTAAAAAGAGCCAAGTAAAAAGTAAAAAGAGCCAGGTAAAATTACCTACGATAGATTGCAGAAGAATTATCCTTGAATCTTTTTACTTTTGCCTTGGTTCTTTAAAAAAACTTTTTCCTATTTTTGCTGAAATGCTGTCAAAAAAATCTCAATATGCTTTTAAGGCGCTTTCGTATCTCGTAGAAAAGAGAAATGAAGGCCCGATTCTTATTTCGGAAATCGCAGAACATAAGAAAATTCCGTTGAAATTTCTTGAAAATATTCTTCTCGAGCTGAAAAAAGCTGACATCCTCGACAGTAAAAAAGGAAAAGGAGGCGGTTATTTTTTTAAAGAAAATCCTCAAAATGTAAATCTTGCAAAGATTATACGTCTCGTGAATGGTCCGATTGCCATGCTTCCTTGCGTAAGTCTTAATTTTTACGAAAAATGTGCAGATTGCAATGAAGAACATTGCAGCTTACACGATGTTTTGATAGAGGTAAGAGATGCTTCACTCAAGATTCTGGAAGAGAAAACATTGCTGGATTTGATTGATTAAATAAATCATAAATTTCAAATTCACAAGTCTACTTATTTGGTAGGATAATATTTTTGTTCGATATTTGTTGGTATCAAACAAAAAATTATGTTTTCAAAAGAAGATATAAATACCTTACAGCAGCTTAGTTTAGAAGACGGATTACAGTTTATTTCGTCTAAAATTTCAGAAGGAGTTGTTTTTTCAACTTCACTTGGTCAGGAAGATCAGGTTATTACCGATGCTATCTTTAAAAATGATTTACCGATAAAAGTTTTCACCTTAGACACAGGTCGACTTTTTTATGAGCATTACGATTTACTTTCAAAAAACAATTCACGTTACAAAAAGAAAACTGAAGTTTATTTTCCTGAATCTTCCGATGTTGAAAAATATGTTGTAGAAAAAGGAATTAACGCTTTCTATCATTCCGTAGAAAATAGGAAGGAATGTTGTTTCATCCGAAAAGTGAAGCCTTTAAACCGTGCTTTGGAAAGTGCTAAAGTCTGGATTACCGGGCTTCGTGCCGAACAATCGGAAAACCGTGAAAATATGCCGATTCTGGAGTGGGATGAGCAAAGAAATCTATACAAATACAACCCATTAATCAACTGGACTTATCAGGACGTTCTCAATTATCTGGAACAAAATAAAGTTCAGGAACTAGCTTTACACAAAAAGGGCTTCATAAGTGTAGGTTGCCAACCTTGTACTCGAGCTATTGAAGAAGGCGAAAATCCCAGAGCAGGACGTTGGTGGTGGGAAACTTCACAAAAAGAATGCGGTCTGCATTCACATTAATTCACATTTAATCTTTCAAATAATAATGAGTGACTATAAACTAAATTATCTCGAACAACTGGAAGCCGAAAGCATTTACATTATGCGCGAAATTGCGGCTCAGTTTGAAAAACCTGCATTGCTTTTCAGTGGCGGAAAAGATTCAATTACATTAGTTCATTTGGCTAAAAAAGCTTTTGCTCCGATGAAAATTCCTTTTCCATTTGTACATATCGATACGGGACATAATTTTCCGGAAGCACTGCAGTTCAGAGATTATTTTACCGAAAGTCTTGGCGCCGAATTAATTGTGCGAAAAGTAGAAGATACGATTAAAGCTAAAAAATTAACCGAACCCAAAGGCAAATTTGCTTCAAGAAACTGGCTTCAAACACATACTTTATTAGACACCATTGAAGAATTTCAGTTTGATGCATGTATTGGTGGAGCAAGAAGAGACGAAGAAAAAGCCAGAGCTAAAGAACGTTTTTTCTCCGTTCGTGATGAGTTCGGACAATGGGATCCAAAACTTCAGCGTCCTGAATTGTGGAATATTTACAACGGAAGAATCAATAAAGGAGAAAACGTAAGAGTATTTCCGATTTCAAACTGGACAGAATTGGATGTCTGGAATTATATTAAAAAAGAAAACATACAACTTCCGTCAATTTACTTTGCCCAC
This sequence comes from Chryseobacterium sp. CBo1, assembly GCF_001693475.1. NCBI lineage: Bacteria > Pseudomonadati > Bacteroidota > Flavobacteriia > Flavobacteriales > Weeksellaceae > Chryseobacterium > Chryseobacterium sp. CBo1. Next base: position 145,586 of record NZ_MAUH01000023.1, on the reverse strand, counting down.
AACCGTGATGTGATTGAATATGACGGGCAATTGATTGCCGTTTCAGATTTTATCCAGATTGATGAAAGCGATACGATTGTGAATAAAAAAGTTCGTTACAGAACAGTAGGAGACATGACCTGTACTGCAGCTGTTGAAAGTTCAGCCGAAACTTTGGATGAGGTAGTCAACGAAATTACTGCTTCAAAAATTTCCGAACGTGGCGAAACCCGAATCGATGATAAAGTGACAGAAGCTGCGATGGAAGATAGAAAAAAAGGAGGTTATTTTTAAGCTGGAAGATGGATGAGGGAAGCTGGAAGTTTACAAAATTAAGTTTTCAACCTTAGCTTTAATCTCAACCTTAACCTTAACCTAATTACTCATCACCAATTACTCATTACTAATAAAATAAACGTGGACATACTAAGATTTATAACTGCAGGAAGTGTAGACGACGGCAAAAGTACGCTGATTGGAAGACTTCTCTATGACAGCAAAAATATACTGATTGATCAGCTTGAAGCATTGGAAAAACAATCAAAAAATAAAAACGAAAACGGAATTGATCTTGCGATTCTAACGGACGGTTTGAGAGCCGAAAGAGAGCAGGGAATCACGATTGATGTGGCGTACCGATATTTTTCGACGCCGAAAAGAAAGTTTATTATTGCGGATGCACCTGGACATATTCAGTACACCAGAAATATGATTACGGGAGCTTCAAATTCACAATTAATTGTCATTCTTATTGATGCAAGACAAGGAGTAATTGAACAGACAAGAAGACATTCGATTATTGCTTCATTATTAAAGATGAAAAATGTTGTCGTGGCCATTAATAAAATGGATTTGGTTGATTATTCCGAAGAAGTTTTCAATGATATTAAAGCACAATATGAACTGGTTGCTAAAAAACTGAAGCTGGAAAACGTTAATTATTTTCCGATTTCGGCATTTCATGGAGATAATATTGTTTCTAAATCTGAAAAAGCCGATTGGTACAACGGAGAAACTCTTTTAAACTTTCTGGAAAATGTAGAGATCAACGGCAATCAGGAAAATGAAAACCCTAGATTTCAGGTGCAGTATGTGATTCGTCCGCAAACCGATGAGCTTCATGATTACAGAGGTTATGCCGGAGAAGTGATTTCGGGAATTTATAAAAAAGGAGACGAGATTACAGTTCTGCCACAAAATATTCAGACCAAAATTTCAAAAATAGAAACAGGGGGAAAAGAAACCGAATTTGTGTTTACCAACCAACCTGCAGTGATTCATGTTGAAGATGATATAGACATCAGTCGTGGTGATTTTTTAGTGAAAACCAATCAGCAGCCTAAAGTTGAAAATGAGTTTGAAGCCGTTGTTTGCTGGCTCGACAAAAAAGAACTGAATGAAGGCAACAAATATTTTATTCAGCATAAAAGCAAAACCCTGAAAGCAATCATCAAAGAAATTGAATATAAAATTGATGTGAATACGCTTGAACAAACGCCAATTACAGAAAGTATCAAACTGAATGAAGTGGTAAAATTAAGATTAAAGACAGCGTCACCTTTGGTTTTTGACAGTTTCGAGGAAAGCAAATCAACCGGAAATGCTATTCTGATTGATGAAACAAGCAATTCAACCGTTGGTGCGGTGATGATTTTATAAATTTTAAAACCTAAACATTTAACCATTAAGATTGATAAGTTATAAAGAATGATTAAGATTTGTAAACAAATTAAATTCTTAAAAAATTAAATCCCTTAATGTTTCATTTTTTTTAACATTATATTTTATGGTAATAACCCCGAAAATTCAGTTCAGGCTCAATGTACTTCTGATAACCATCATTATTTTGGTCATTGCATTTATATCGCTTTACAGCTTGGGATATTTAGATGAACTTCAGATAATTCTTGCCAAAGACAATTATATTTTTTACTGGATGCTTTTGGTTGGAGTTTTTGCTGAAGTTGTTGCCGGCTCAATGGGAATGGGATATGGTGTCATCTGCACGACGACGCTTTTATTTTTGGGAATTCCTCCGCATGCAGTAAGTGCGAGTATTCATTCTGCGGAAAGTTTTACGACGGCAGCCGGAAGTATCAGTCATATTAAATTGAAAAATGTCAGCAAAAGTTTGGTTAAAAAATTGGCCATTCCTGCTATAATTGGAGCGATTATCGGAGCTATTTCTCTCACTTATTTAGGCGAATATTATTCTAAAATTACCAAAACAATTATTTCTTTCTACACCTTGTATCTTGGATTTAAAATTTTCTCGAATGCTTTTAAACCAAAACAGAATAAATCTTTAAAGAAAAAAACAAATCTTACAAGATTGGGAATCATCGGCGGATTTATCGATTCATTTGCAGGTGGAGGATGGGGACCTTTGGTAACGGGAACTTTAATTAAAAATTCTTTTACGCCAAGATTTGCAGTGGGAAGTTCTACGGTTGCTAAATTTATTTTAACCATTACAGCAGCAGTAACTTTCTTTTTTACTTTGGGAATTCAACACTGGAATATTATTTTAGGACTTTTAATTGGCGGAATTATTACTGCGCCTTTTTCCGCAATGCTTACTGCAAAGCTTCCTGTGAAAAGTATGTTTGTCGTTATTGGAATTTTAGTAATTGTAATGAGCTCGATTACGATTTTTAAATCAGTTTTTTAATTCAAGATTTAAAATTTAAAGTTCAAGATTTAGCTTGTCATCTGAATGTGTTACAAACCTTAGCTGAGTGAAATAGAAGATTCGACGAAGTCAAACGCCTTTGCGAACGGAAAATATACAAGCTGATATTAAAAAAACTTTGCGCCCTTTGCGTTTAAAATAAAGACATTATTTTTTTTTGTGAAAAATTTTGCAGAATTGTTTTTAGAATAAAATCAAAAATAATTTACATTTACAGCCTAAAAATAATACATGAATTTACATATCATTGCATTGTTCAGGTTTAAAGAGAATCACCTGATGGAAGCTGTAGAATTGTTCCAGACTTTGGTAAGAGAAACCAGAAAAGAAGCGGGTTGCCTGCAATACGACCTTATCGAAGACAAAGAAAATAAAGGAACTTTTTTCCTTGTTGAACTTTGGGAAAGTGTAGAGCATCACAATGCTCACAACGGAACAGATCATTTAATGGAATTCAGAAAAATGCATCCAAAATCTCTGAAGAATCGGCACAGGTTTACAAAGGTTTTAAGATTTATTAATTTTGCTAGAAGCTAGAAGCTAGAAGCTAGAAGCTAGAAGTCAAAAGGCAGTTTCATCATTCTTTGAAACTGCCTTTTTATTAGAAAAAATAGAAAGTATTAATTTTTGATAAATTTCGATTTTTGAACTTTACCATCTTTAGTTTTGATCAGAATAAAATAAACTCCGCTTTGAATGGTACTGATGTCGAATTTATTACCTCCTACAGCTCCTTCTGCAATTCTTGATCCTGTTGCAGAATAAATTTCTATAGATTTAGGGCTTTCTTTTCCTACAAACTGTAAAGCTGTATTCTCTTTGTTAATGGCGAATCTGATTTGGTCAGATGATTTTTTAATATCGGATGTTGCCAAAACAGATGAAGTATTGTACTTTACATTATCAATTGCTAAAGCAGCATGTGAAACCCCTGAACCGGGAGCTCCCATTAATTGTGGGTTTCTGAATCTGAAAACAATATATTGTTTTGTAGAAGCGGGTATAGTAATAGGTGTAATTGTTGGTGTATTTGTAGCAGTGAAGGTAAAAGTCTGCAAAAGTTCATACGAAGCAGGAACGCCACTATTTGCGACAAGATTTTCCGGATTATCTACTAATCCTATTTCAAGAGTAGAACCACCTGTAGGAGTTGCAGTAAAAATTACTTGCTTAGTACCATCTGGAGTAGTAATCTGTGGTGAAATCAAGAAAACATCTGTGCTTGTTGAGCCTGCTGCATAAAATTGGGCATATTTATTACCACTACCCTGATCCACATACACGGTATGCGGAGCACTTACAATAACTTTTTTAGTCCATCCATTTACAAGGTTATTGTAGTTTGCAGGAGTAGATATTACAGCACTTTCAAAGTTCTCATCAATTGTTGCTACTTGAGCATTAGTGGTTACAGCAGAAAATAGTAAAGCTCCGAAAAGTAGTTTTAGTTTCATAACTATTATTATTTAGAATTATTCTACAAAAGTAAATATTAATTTTTAAACATTCTAAATAAAAATATGATTTTTATCTTGTCTCGATTATTTCTTAGAAATATTCATTGTTTAATTTGCTGAATTTAAATTTATGTATTTGATTATTAATAATTTATGTTTATTGTGTTTTTATTAATTTAATGTATCTTCAAAAGATTCATTATATCACTAAGATATTTATTATTTTATTTATTTTTAACTGTTCTAAATAAAACATATATTTGTCGAAAATTTAGAACTTATGAAGAAGAAAGTGCTCTCTGTCATTTCATTATCCGCCGTTTTGTGGATTAATGCACAAGAAAGGGATTCTCTTAATCAGAAAAAAATAGAAGAAGTAGTTATTACAGGTCAGTACACCCAGCAATCTATTAATAAATCAATCTATAAAGTTGAGGTAATTGATGCAATGCAGATCAAAAACATGGCAGTAACAAATGCAGCGGAAGTTCTTAATCAAAATCTCAATATTCTTGTTGAGCCTAATTCCGGGACAGGTGATTCTAATGCTAATATTTTAGGACTGAACGGACAATACACCAAAGTTCTTATTGATAATATTCCTGTTGTAAGCGATCAGGGAATGGGCAATCTGGTAGATCTTTCAAAAATCAACGTTAATAATATCGAAAGAATTGAGATCGTAAAAGGTTCTATGGGAGTAGAATACGGAAATAATGCGGTTGCCGGAGTCATCAATATTATTACAAAGAAAAATTATTCCAAAAAGTTTAATGCTCAAATCAGTTTACAGGAAGAAACTGTAAATAAAGATTATGACTGGTTTAAAAAAGGTGAAGGAAGACATCTTCAAACTCTTAATTTGGGGTACAGAATTTCAGATAACTGGTCGGTTACCGCGGATATTAACCATAATGATTTTCAGGGATATAAAGGGGATTTGAGAGGGTATAAATATCTTAACAAAGGAGATGAAAAACTTCGCGGAAATGAATGGCTTCCAAAAGACCAACTGATCACAAATGCGGCAATTCGTTATGCTAAAGGTAAAACCTCTTTGTTTTATAAAATCAACTTTTTGACAGAGAAGATCAATTTTTATGATAACAATTTAACCGATCTGCCTCTAGGCAATGGAAACAGAACTTATACTGCTAACGATGTAGATTATTTTACAACCAGATGGATACATCAGTTTAATATTCAATCAACAATAGGTTCAAGAATTCATTATAACGGAGATTTTTCTTACCAGACTCAGGAAAGAAAATCACAGAATTATATTTATGACGTTCCAAACAGACAGGTACTTTCGAAAGAAGACAAATCTACGTTTTACGATTCAAAAATATTTTATTCCAGAGGGATGTTCAGTAACTTCTTGAACAGTGAGAAAATTAATTTCCAATTAGGTTACGAATTAGATCATACCAGCGGTTTTGCGGCTGCTTCTACATTTGAATCTAATAATAATGGTATCAATATCAATAGAACAATTTTTAATTACGCTAATTTTCTTTCTGCTGAATGGAAAGTAAATGACAAACTTTCTCTTCGTCCGGGTGTAAGATTAGCCTTAAGTGATAAGTTTGATTCTCAGTATAATTATTCGGTAACAGCTAAATATAATACATCAGAGAAATCTGATCTTCGTGCGGTTTTTGGCTCTGCCAACAGATTTCCTACCTACGATGAGCTTTATACATATGTGGTCGACAACAATCATGACATTAGAGGAAATGAAAATTTAAATCCTGAAACCGGTTATTCTGCAGGATTATTTTGGGATTATAATACTGTAAATTCTGCTGATTGGAAGTTTAATTTAAGTCTTTCAGGAATGTATCTTGATGTAAAAGACAGAATTGAAAATGTAATTATAAATAATCAGCCACTTAGATTTACTTATCTAAATGTAGATAATTATAAATCGATGGTTTTTGGTGCAGGAATTAATGTTGGTAAGAAAAACTTTTCAATCAATACAGGGGTTTCTGTAATGGGAATTTCACAGAGCTTGAGTACAGGTCAGGTAACATCACCAACAGATTATAATTATTATGCTGAGGCTAATTTGGGAGCCAATTATACGCTAGACAAAACGAAAACCTTATTTGCTTTGTACTATAAGTATACCGGCAAAAGAAAGCAATATACCCATAGATCTTCTATGAATATTTCTACGGATCCTGGGCAGTATGTTCTTGGTGAAATGGAAGCTTTTAACATGATGAATTTTACGGTAAGCCAGCCATTTTTTAATGATCATTTTGAAGTAAGTGCCGGTGTGAAAAATATATTTGATGTTTCATCTATCAGAAATACAGTTATTGCCGGTGATGCTCATACTGCGGCAACCGGAAACCAGAACCTTTTCTATGGAAGAAGCTATTTTGTTAGATTAAACTATAATTTTTAAATAAAATTACATGAAAAAATTACTATTCTGTCTGCTTGCAGGTGCATCTATAATTTCTCAGTCGTGTATTAATGATAATGAAGATCCTATTGCAGTTCCGCCAATTGAAGGGCAGACTGTAGAACCTTCCGTAGGTGGAGGAGCTCAACCCAATCAGGTTTGGATAGATCTGAGCGAAACAGATAGCCAGGGAAATCCTAAACAAACTTTTAACAGAAGAACAGATTGGGATCTTGCATTTTATACCGGAAATGAGTTTAAAGTTGTACTAAATTCATCTATTGCCATGGGTGCAGGTAAAGGTCCGAATCTAAGCGATCTTGCGCAGGTTAACGAAATAAATGCAAAACCATTTACAGATCTTATTCAGGTAGCCAATTTTGATGCAGGGAATGAAATTTACATTGATGATGTGAAAGGAAATTTTCCTACTGCCACAACAGCTATTGGAGAAGTAAAAGCAAATGATGCTGAAAATGGAATTTACCTGATTAATATGGGTAAAGATATATACGGAGGAACTGTTCCTTCCGGGTCGGCACTTACAGGAGGTGATTTTAGGGGTTGGGTGAAGCTGCAGATTGTAAGAAACGGTGATGGATATAAAATTAAATATGCAGAATTAAACTCCAATGTCATCAAAGAAGCGGTAATCACAAAAAATAACGCATACAATTTCAAGTTTTTCAGTCTGAAAAATAATACTGAAGTGTCTGTGCAGCCCGAGAAGAAAAAATGGGATATATCATTTACGGTTTTTACTAATATTTTTGAAGGAGCAGGAAGTTATGTATATGCAGATTTTGTTACTCATAATATTATGGGTGGGGCAGGAGCATATGAAGTAAAAGTAACAGCTCCAATGACGAGCACCGAAGCATTTAATAATTTTAAAGCATCAGATATCGATAATTCTAAATTTGTTTATAACGACCAGCGTGTGATTGGAGGAAACTGGAGAACTGCGAGTCCATCAGGATCAGCAATAAACAATAGCGTTTTTTATGTTATTAAAGATCCGAACGGATATTATTTTAAATTAAAATTCATGAGGTTATCAAGTCCGGACGGGGAACGTGGAAGACCGCAATTTGAATTTAAACCTCTTTAAATTAAATAAAGTCCAATAATAATCAGTATAAAATGAAAAAATTCATCCTTGCAGCTTCTGTTTTAATGGCAGTGTATTCTTGCAAAAAAGAAGCTTATAAACCTACCGAAAACGGAAATGAAGTGGTTGCTGAAACTCCGAAATCAAATCATAAAATCGTCACCTTAAATGGAGGAATTACAGAAATCGTAGCGGCTTTAGGCCACGAAAAGGAAATTGTAGCAACAGATGTTACAAGTACCTATCCTGAATCTTTAAAGTCTTCTGCTGAGAATTTAGGTCACGTAAGATCAATTACTATTGAGCCGATCATGGCAGTGAGTCCTACGTTGATTTTAGCTTCAGATAAAGACATCAATCCGGAATTGATGGGCAAAATCAAGGCTTCAGGAATCAAAACCGAGACTTTCAAGCAGGAATATACGGTGGAAGGAACTAAAAAATTGATTACTGATGTAGCAAAAGCTATCGGCAATACAGATTATCAGAAATTAAACGATAAAATTGATGCAGATTTTAAGCAAATTCAGCCATTAGCTAAAAAACCGAAAGTCTTATTCATCTACGCAAGAGGTAATATGATGATGGTTTCCGGTAAAAATACGCCAATGGCCGCTTTGATCGGTCTTGCAGGAGGTGAAAACGCAATAAATGATTTTGAAGATTTCAAACCTTTAACTCCGGAAGCGGTTGTGAAAGCCAACCCGGACGTATTATTCTTTTTCTCATCAGGTCTTGAAAGTTCTGGTGGAAATAAGGGCGCTTTGGAAATGCCTGGTGTTTCTCAAACCAATGCGGGTAAAAACAAGAGAATTATCGCTATGGACGGAGGTCTAGTTTCAGGTTTCGGACCTAGATTGGGTGAGGCTGCAGTGTCATTAAACAAACTATTAGTTGAAAACACAAAATAAATTATATTTTTATTTCGTCACGAGTGTCCTTTTGCTAGTTATACTGGCAATTGTGGCACTTTATGTTGGCGTTTATGATTTCAATGGGGTTTCGCCTTTTACGGTTTTAATTCAGTTTATTCAGGGAGATCCGAATTTACAGTTAAGCGATAAATATGTGATCTGGGATGTGAGAGCGTCTCGAATTGTGATGGCGATTTTAGTTGGGAGTATGTTGGCGGTTTCAGGAACAAGCTTACAGGGATTGTTCAAAAATCCTTTGGCAACGGGAGATTTAATAGGTCTTACTTCGGGAGCGACTTTACTTGCCGCAATTTCAATTGTTTTAGGAGGGTATTTCAAAGAATATCTTCCTGAGATGGTTCAGTTTTCACTCACAGGTATTGCAGCTTTTATAGGAGCTTTGTTGGCAATGATGCTGGTTTACAGAATTTCTACAAGCGGTGGAAAGACCAATGTTGTCATGATGTTGCTGAGTGGTGTTGCGGTTACGGCAATCGGTTTTTCGATCACCGGGTTTTTGATTTATATATCTAAAGATGAGCAGTTAAGAGACCTTACTTTCTGGAATATGGGAAGTTTGGCAGCTGCAACCTGGACGAAAAATATTGTTTTGGCAGTCGTTGTTATCATTTCCTACACGGTTCTTCTTCCAAAAGGGAAAGCTTTAAATGCAATGATGTTGGGCGAAAAAGATGCACAGCATTTAGGAATCAATGTTGAAAAACTAAAAAAGCAGATTGTGATTATAACGGCTTTAATGGTCGGAACTTGTGTCGCTTTTTCAGGGACGATTGGTTTTGTAGGTTTGATTGTGCCTTACATTTTAAGGCTTTTATTTAAATCAAATTATACCTTCATTTTGCCTTTGTCTGCAGTTTGCGGAAGTATTTTGCTTTTGGTTGCCGATACATTCAGCAGAAGTATTGTACAGCCTTCGGAATTACCGATCGGTATTTTGACGGCATTGATGGGTGGTCCGATTTTCATTGCTATTTTAATTAAATTTAAAAAATCACTCTAATGATAAAAGCGCATCAGATCAATTATCTTCACAAAGATTTCCATATTTTGGATGGTGTAGATGTGTCATTAAATTATGGTGAATTTCTGGCTATTGTTGGTCCGAACGGAGCCGGAAAATCAAGCTTATTAAGTATACTGGCAAATGAAGTAAAACAGGGGAAGCAGAACATTCTGTTTAAAGATAAATCGATTTATGAATGGGAAGTCAGAGAATTATCGGTTCATAAAGCTAAATTTTCTCAGCACAATTCCAATGAAATTCCTTTACAGGTAAAAGATGTAGTAATGATGGGGCGATATCCTTATTTTGATTCTCAACCTAGAAAAGAGGATTTTGAAGCGATGAACAAATTGATGTACGAAACCGATGTTTATCATCTGAAAGAAAGAGATTATAACACTTTATCAGGAGGCGAAAAACAAAGGGTGCATCTTTCGAGAGTAATGGCTCAGCTTGAAAATGAAATCGAGCAAAAGCTTGTTTTTTTGGACGAACCTTTAAACAATCTTGATGTAAAACATCAGTATAAAGCGTTGGAAATCATTAGAAAATTTACAAACAATGCCAATTCAGCGATCGTAGTTTTGCATGACCTGAATCTTGCTGCCCAGTTTGCAGATAAAATTCTGTTGATGAAAGGCGGGAAAGTTTCGGCTTACGGAACTCCGGGAGAGGTGTTTACCTCAGAGAATATTTCTCAAGCTTATAACTTTCCATGCACGATCTGTCCGCATCCTGTGAATGGTACCCCAATGATTATTTTTGGATAAAATGGAAGAAAAAGATTTAAAAATATTAGCACAGAACCTTGCCAATCCACAGGGTGAAAAAGGCATTGAGATCGGTGAAATGATGAATGCCACCAATATTGGGATGACTCTGGAAAGCATCAAAACACTTTTAATTGAAGATAATGAGCATGTCCTTGAAATTGGTCACGGAAACGCAGGACATCTTAAAAATATTTTGAATAAAGCCAAAGAACTGAAGTACACAGGAATTGATATTTCTGAAACCATGAATAAAGAAGCCGGAAATCTGAATAAAGAGTTTAAAGATCAGGCTGAATTTATTTTGTATGAAGGAAAAAAGCTTCCTTTTAAAGATGAGGTTTTCGATAAGATTTTCACAGTAAATACAGTTTATTTCTGGGAGAATCCTGTCGATTTTCTGAACGAGATTTACAGAGTTTTAAAAGACAGCGGAACTTTTGTTTTAACGTTTGCCCAAAAAGATTTTATGGAGAAATTACCATTTACGGCTTATGATTTTAGGCTTTACAACAACTCCGAACTGGAAGAATTGATTTCTCAAAGTCATTTTAAAAGAATGAAAATCTCCGAAAAAGAAGAAGAAATAAAAAGCAAAACGGGTAACGAAACCATTAATAGAATTTACACAGTTTTAACCATAAAAAAATAAATAATGAGCACATTAGTTAACGATTTAAAAGAAAAGTGGGAAGCTCTGAAAGCAGAAAATCCACATTTAAGAATAAGAAATGCTGCCGATCAGTTGGGAGTAAGCGAAGCTGAATTGTTGGCAACGAACGTAGGAGAAAGTGTAACAGTTTTAAAACCTGAATTTCAAAATATCTTGACGGAGGTTGAAAAATTAGGTAAAGTAATGGCTCTTACAAGAAATGATGAATGTGTTCACGAAAGAAAAGGAACTTACCTGAATAGTGATTTCAGCAGTCCTCATGCGCAGCTTTTCGTAGGTGAAGAGATTGATTTGAGAATCTTTATGAACCACTGGAAGTTTGCTTTTGCGGTGGTGGAAGGCGATAAAAGAAGTCTTCAGTTCTTCGGAAAAGACGGTTTAGCACTTCATAAAATTTACCTTACAAAAGACAGCAATGTTGAAGCATTCGACGTTATCGTTGATCAGTTTAAAGCTGAAAATCAAAATGAAGTTTCAGAATTTGAAACGGTAGCTCCAAAAGCTCCTGAAAAAGCAGATTCAGAAATTGATGCTGAAGGTTTCAAAAAAGCATGGACAGAACTAAAGGATACGCACGATTTCTTTATGATGACCAGAAAATTCGGAGTATCAAGAACTCAGGCTTTGAGACTCGCTCCGGAAGGTTATGCTAAGAAAATTGATCCTTCAAAAGTGGTGAATGTGTTGGAAGATGCTTCAGAAAAACAACTTCCGATCATGATCTTCGTTGGAAACAGGGGGATTATTCAGATTCATACAGGAAATGTGAAGAAAACCTTATGGCATCAGCAATGGTTCAACGTAATGGATCCTGATTTCAACTTGCATTTAGACGTAACTAAAATTGCAGAAGCGTGGATCGTGAAAAAACCGACTGAAGACGGTGAAGTGACAGCAATTGAAGTATTCAACAAAGACGGAGAATTCATCGTACAGTTCTTCGGAAAAAGAAAACCGGGAATCCCTGAACTGCAAGAATGGAAAGATCTTGTAGCAGATTTAGAAAAATAAGAATTAAATGATTTGCCGAGACCGTTTTGTATGAAAATTCAAAGCGGTCTTTTTTGTTTTATTTGAAACATAAATTGCACAAATATTCTTCACTAACGACACTAGTTTGTAAATTTATAATTATTTGATAATGTAATATTAGTGTTGGAAAACGCAAAGACGCAAAAGTTTTTTAAATCTTACGTTTTTAAGGCGCAAGGATTTTATCGAAGATAAAATTTAAAAACTGCATATTTACTTAATTCGATTAGTTAATTATTTGCTGAAAATCTTTGATTTTCTTGCGCCTTAAAAAAGAATGGAAGTAAAAACATCTTTGCGCCTTTGCGAAAAACCAACAAGTCTTTAATCAGTTTAATTGTGATATTTTTGAAAATTATTAGTGTCATTAGTGTTTAAACCTTTGCAAAATAACATTTTAACGATGTAAATTCACATTTATGTGTTGCAACTTTACATTTTCGCATTGTAGTTTTACATTCTTGTAATGTAACTTCACTTTTTAGCTATGTGACTTTACTTTTTCTTATTGTAAATTAACATTCATGTGATGTGAAAATAATTATCGATTTATCGAAAAGATATCCAATAATAATTTTTGATATTTGTGAAATAATTTGTGCCCTTCGTGTTTAATAACCAAAAAATATAAGATGAAAAATATACTTATTGCCATATTAGTTTTATCATTCTCTGCATTTAAAGCCCAGAATTTTAAACCTTATCAGTTTTATAACCAAAAAGGAAAAGCGGTTAAAACCGAGAAAATGATCAAACAGCTTGCCGATTATGATGTGGTTTTCTTTGGTGAGCTGCACAACAATTCGATTGTTCACTGGCTTCAGTTGAAAGTTACGGAGGCTTTGTATGAGAAAAAAAATAAGCAGATTACTTTGGGAGCCGAAATGTTTGAAAGAGACAATCAGATTCAGCTTAATAAATATCTTGCAGGTAAAATAGAAGCCAAAAACCTGAAAGATTCAGTACGTTTATGGAACAATTATACGACAGATTACAGGCCTTTGGTTGATTTTGCAAAAGATAAAAACCTGAATTTTATCGCAACCAATATTCCGAGAAAATATGCTTCTCAGACAGCAAAAGAAGGTATTGAATCTTTGAATAAATTAAGCGAAAAAGAAAAATCCTACATCGCTCAGTTGCCGATCAATGTAACGCTAGATACTCCCGGCTATCAGGAAATGAAAAAAATGATGGGTGATCACGCAGAAGGAACGAAAGTGATGAATTTTATTTCAGCTCAGGCAACAAAAGATGCTACAATGGCAGAATCTATTCTGAAAAACCTGCAACCCGGAAAAACCTTCATTCATTACAACGGAAATTTCCACAGTAAAGAATTTGGTGGAATCTACTGGTACATCAAACAGAAAAACCCGAATCTGAAAATGGCAGTAATCTCCGTTTTCGAATCTGAAAATTCTGAATTGAAAGTTCCTGAAAAAGATTATATCCCAACAGATTTTAATCTGATTGTTCCGGCGGATATGACGAAAACCTATTAAGTTTAAAGAGACAAGTAAAAAGTAGAAAGAACCAATTTTAAAACTCTGGAAGATTGAGCAAATTAAGCAGAAAAAAATCTGCGAAATCTCCTAAATCTGCGAGAAAAAAAATGGTGAGGTCTGTCATTCATGCTGTGTCAGAATGGCAAATTGAAATATTCAATAGAAACGGGCTTTAGCCCGTTTTTTAATTTGAAAAATTCCATTGGCTTTAGCCAAAACTTAAAAACATCTTTATCTTTGTTTGATATAATTTAAAAATGAAAAAACTCTCCATACTTTTCGTTCTATTCATCGGTTTCATCAACGCACAAAAATTTTCAAAATCTGAGATAGAACTGATTAATCAGGGAAATATCAATTCAGCGTTACCTATTTATCAGACAACGGATGAACATCAGCATAAAACCTTACTCAATCTTTCCGCAGAAATCGATCCACTGGATAAAAACACGGCGACTTTGGTGAAAAGAATGAAAGAATCCCTTTTGTCTACCGACGGTGGAGTAGGAATCGCTGCACCGCAAGTCGGAATCAATAGAAAAGTAATTTGGGTACAGCGTTTTGATAAAGAAGGTGAACCGTTGGAATATTTCATCAATCCGGTCATTACATGGAGATCAGAATTACAGAATCTCGGTCCGGAAGGAGATTTGTCGATTCCAGAATTTAGAGACCAGTTTTACAGAAGCAAAGTGATTCAGCTGGAATATGTTGATTTAAAAGGTCAGAAATTTTCAGAAATGGTAGAGGGTTTTACAGCGGTTATTTTCCAACATGAAATCGACCATCTTTTCGGAATTTTAATTTCAGATAAAAAAGAAAAAGAAAAGAATGATTCTTATCAACCTGTTGATGCGTTTAAGAAAAGTGATGCTGTGGGGAGGTAAAATCTTTGCATCATTTTCAAAATAATAGAATTAAATATTTTACGTCTTTGTGTTTTCCAACAAGACTCCAAAAATTTTCAAGAAAATAAATTTATCTGATAATAGTTTTTCTTCAATCCAAATAAGCCTTTATATGATTTTTTTAACCTTTTTGAATTTCGGTATTTCTTAAAAAAACACGACATTTGTAGACGCAAAATTCAGAGGTATTGCTTGTTGTTAAAAACAGCGAATACAATTCTGAAGATTAATTTTTATAAAATTTCTACTAATGAAAATATCAAGCAACTGGCTGAAAGACTACATCAAAACAGATTTGAAAACCGAGAGAGTCGGCGAATTTCTTACAGATATCGGTCTTGAAGTTGAGGGAATAGAAAAGTTTGAAAGTGTAAAAGGAAGTCTTGAAGGCATCGTTGTAGGAAAAGTTCTGACGTGTGAGAAACATCCGAATGCGGATAAATTAAACAAAACAACTGTAGATGTTGGGAACGGGAAAGTTTTAAACATCGTTTGTGGTGCTCCGAATGTTGCAGAAGGACAAACCGTACCTGTTGCTATAGTCGGAACTAAAATTTATGCTAAAGACGGAAGTTTTTTCGAAATTAAAGAAGCTAAAATCAGAGGTGAAGTTTCTCAGGGAATGATCTGTGCAGAAGATGAGTTAGGTTTGAGCAACGATCACGGCGGAATTATGGTTTTAGACGAAACAAAATATGAAGTCGGGAAAAACTTTGCAGATTATTTTGAATTAACGAATGATGAAGTTCTGGAAATCGGGTTAACGCCAAACAGAACCGACGCCATGTCACACTATGGTGTTGCAAGAGATCTTTATGCCTTTCTTTCAACAAACAAGCAGAAATCCGACTTTGAAAAAGTGTCTTCAGTGGCTTTAAACAACGAAGGTTCCCATGATTTTACTCTTGAAGTTGAAGATACAGAATTAACGCCAAGATATATCGGTGCCGTTATTGAAAACGTAAAAGTGGCAGATTCTCCATCTTGGTTAAAAAACAGATTAAAAGCCATCGGCTTGAGCCCGATCAACAATATTGTAGATATTACCAACTATATTCTTCACGGTTTCGGACAGCCGCTTCACGCTTTTGATGCCGATAAAATTGCCGATAAAAAAGTAAAAGTAGGAACCGTTGCAGAAGGTACAAAATTCACAACTTTAGATGGTGTTGAAAGAAAACTGAACGGTTCTGAAATAATCATTAAAGACGGTCAGGATAACCCAATGTGTATTGCCGGAGTTTTTGGTGGTGCGAATTCTGGAGTTTCTGACGAGACAAAAACGATCTTCCTGGAAAGCGCTTATTTTAATCCGGTTGCGGTAAGAAAAGGTGCAAAATTCCATGGTTTGAATACGGATGCTTCTTTCAGATTTGAAAGAGGGGTTGATCCGAATATTACAAGAACAGCCATTACTCATGCCATTAAGTTAATTGAAGAATTAGCAGAAGGAAAATTAGTAGGAGAGTTGTTGGAAGAATATCCTAAGAAAATCGAAGATAATTATGTGATCATCAGATTTTCAAAAATCGAACAGATTTTAGGAACAAAAATTCACAGAGAAAAAGTAAAAGAAATTTTAAAAGCACTTGAAATTCAGGTATTGAATGAAATTCAAAATGGCTTTGAAATCTCTGTTCCTGCTTACAGAGCTGATGTAACTAGAGAAATCGATGTTATTGAAGAGATTTTAAGAATCTACGGATACAACAAAATTGATGCTCCCCAAAAAATATCTTTTACCCCTGTAAAATTAAGCGCAAACGACCAGGATGAACTGGAAAATTTTTGGGCAAGAAATTTACAGAGTTTAGGTTTCAATGAAGTGATGAACAATTCATTAACTTCTGTAAAAGATGAAGCCGATGCTGTGAAATTATTAAACCCATTAAGCGG
Source organism: Chryseobacterium sp. CBo1 (assembly GCF_001693475.1). NCBI lineage: Bacteria > Pseudomonadati > Bacteroidota > Flavobacteriia > Flavobacteriales > Weeksellaceae > Chryseobacterium > Chryseobacterium sp. CBo1. Next base: position 129,203 of record NZ_MAUH01000023.1, on the reverse strand, counting down.
AGATTTGGCATTTATGAGAAAATCTTTGCTGGAAGGTCTTTTGCAGAATGCAGTGTACAATATCAACAGAAAAAACCAGGATATTAAGTTTTTCGAATTCGGAAAAATCTATCATAAAAGAGAAAAGTACGAAGAGAGAAAGCAGTTGGCAATTTTAGTTTCCGGAAGAAATGTTGCTGAAAACTGGTTGCAGCCAAAATCAGCGACCGACTTCTACAATCTGAAAGCTTATGTAAAAGTTTTGTTGGAAAGATTGGCGATCGATTATAAAGAAGTTGCTCTGGATGACGAAAGATTCTCTGATGCGATTGCTTATGAAGCTGAAGGTAAAACTTTGGTAAGAATAGGAAAAGTTGCTCCTCAGATGCTAAAAGATTTCGATGTAGACCAGGAGTGTTTCTATGCAGAAATCGAGCTTGAATTTGCTCAGGAATTGCGTTCTAAGAATGAACTGAAATTCAAAGATATTCCTAAATTCAACAAGATCAGAAGAGATTTGGCATTGTTGATTGATAAAAATATTACCTACCAGGAATTGTATCAGACCGCTAAAAAGAATAAATCTCCTTTCATTAAAAACATTAATCTTTTTGATGTTTACGAAGGGAAAAATCTTCCGGAAGGCAAAAAATCGTATGCAATGAGTTTTGAATTATTAAACGAAGAAAAAACGCTTGAGGAAAAAGAAATTTCTCAGGTAATGGATTCTTTAATTAAGTCTTTCCAGAAAGAATTCAATGCAGAATTGAGAGGATAAAAATATTCATTTCATATATACTAAAGACTATCTTTTAAGGTAGTCTTTTTATTTGTTCGGAGTTTTTATCAATAATTTCCGTAAATTTGAGCTAAATCAAAAAGTAACATGAAAAATATAGTTCTAGGAATATTCGCAATGGCGCTTGTAGCATCGTGCGGAACAATGAAAAATTCGTCAACATCGAAAGTGGGTAAAGCACAACCCTCGATTGCCAATACAAAATGGACTTTAGCGGATAACGTAAAAGGACAGACTCCTACATTGAATATTGAAGGATCAAAACTGAATGGTAATGCAGGTTGCAACAGATATTTCGGTTCTGTAGTGATGGAAACCGCTTCGGGAACTTTCACTCCGTCGCAGATGGGATCTACCAAAATGGCTTGCGAAAATATGAGCGTTGAGAAAAACTTTATGGATATGATTCAGAAAGCCAATAAATATGTAGTTTCTGGAACTACTTTAGAATTGTATCAGGATAATCTGTTGTTATTGAAATTCAATAAAACTGAATAAATAGAATAAAATAAAAAAGGAACTCGCAATGAGTTCCTTTCTTTTTATAAGTGAATTTTCTTATTCTTCCTCTTCTTCGTCGTACTTAGCCAACTCTTCGTCGCACCACTTGAAAGCTGCTTCCACTACTTTAGTAGCTTCGTCTGCCATTGTTTCTTCATCGTCACCTTCCAAATCATCAAGCCACTCAACTTCCTCTTCTTCAACGTTTAAGATGAATCTTGGATATTCTGTATGAACTACAAATAAATCTTCAGGAAATTCCGAATTGTCTGCTAATAAAAACTTTGGTAATTTCATTTTTTTAATGTTTTAACTTTAAATCAAAGATAATAAAATTATTGGTATTTGTTCTCTTTGAGGTATAATTTTGTTGAATTCAATTTTTTAAACTGAGCGAATGTCTCAAAACAATGAATAAAAATTTACTTTAAAATTCAGAGTTCAAATCACTGAGGATTTTTCTTATTTTGAAAACATTTTCGCTACTTTCTCGGCTTTTTTGCTCTCAGAATAATCGTAGAAACCTTCTCCCGATTTTACACCTAATTTTCCTGCCATTACCATGTTTACCAATAAAGGGTTTGGTGCATATTTAGGATTTTTGAAGCCGTCATACATAACGTTTAAGATCGCTAAACAAACATCCAAACCAATGAAGTCTGCCAGTTGAAGTGGTCCCATCGGATGAGCCATTCCTAATTTCATTACGGTATCGATTTCTTCAACACCTGCAACGCCATTATACAATGTTTCGATCGATTCATTGATCATCGGCATCAGAATTCTGTTGGCCACAAAACCAGGATAATCATTCACTTCTACCGGAACTTTTCCTAAAGTTTTGCTCATTTCATAAATCGAATCAAAAGTTTCTTTTGAAGTAGAGTAGCCTTTGATAATTTCTACCAATTTCATAATCGGCACAGGATTCATGAAGTGCATTCCGATTACTTTGTCGGCTCTTTTTGTCGCAGCAGCAATTTTTGTAATAGAAATTGAAGAAGTGTTGGTTGATAAAATGCAGTTTTCAGGGGCAAACTCATCCATCTGAGCGAAAATTTTCAGTTTCAGATCCTGATTTTCAGTCGCAGCTTCTACAACTAAATCAGCATTGGTTACCGCATTTTTCAGTTCCGTGAAGGTCGTAATATTTCCTAAGGTTTCAGCTTTTTGCTCTTCTGTAAGATTTCCTTTGGCAATTATTCTGTCAAGATTAGTGGTTATCGTTTTTAATCCTCTGTCTAAAGCGTCCTGAGATACATCAACTAAATTTACTTTAAAACCGCTTTGTGCGAAAGTGTGTGCAATACCATTTCCCATGGTTCCTGCTCCGATAACGACAATGTTTTTGATCATTTTACTTTTTCTTTTTTATATATAGTTAAATTATTAATCTGCTTAAGATTTTCTTTTTTTACAGGCTGAGAACTGAAGTTCACGATTCCGTCACTGTTTTGGTTTTTTGCATTATTCTGCGAATTTACTGCTGTTTCCAGACCTTTTAAGAACTTACTTTTTTGAGATTTCGAAAGTGCATCAATTCCGATAAACAGTTTAAATTCGCCTTCTCTTCCCAAACCTGACTGTCTGAAGATTTCAATCGCTTTTGTTTTGTTTTTGCTTTGAAAAGTTTCAACATAATTCATCACCGGAGCTGTGGAGGGCGGTCCGCAACAAATACTGTTGTAGCTTATTTCATAGAAGTTTTCACTTTTCTGGGCAAAGAAAAATGTACTTACAAAGACTGCGAAAACTAAAAATATTTTTTTCATTTTAATGGTTTTAAAATTAAGCTTAAAATTTTACTTATTAAAATAATCCCAAACGATCTTTGAAATGTCTGAAATCATCTTACAGTTTACAACCTCTGTTTCTGTAGAATTGTTTACAAATACAGCTATTGCATAATGTTTGCCATTCGGTAAGGTTACAATTCCCATATCGTTTTCTGCAACCGTTAAATCATTGTCGTATTTCCCGGAAGCTCCCGTTTTATGGACAATAGGAGTGTTTTTAGGAAGCTGTTCTACTAGTTTATTCATTCCGGTTTTTGTTCCGAGCATGATTTTCATTAAATAATCAGTTGATTTTTTTGAGAGAATTTTTCCGTCATAAAAACTTTTAAGGAGAGTTACAGCAGATTTTGTGGTGCTGTAATTTTTGTATTGATTTTTCCAGTCTTTGTGCATTTCATCTTCATTTACTTTGATCTGAAAGCCTTTTACACCTTTAGAATCCATAAATTTCTGAACAGTTTGTGTTCCACCGATCATTTTTAATAATTTGTCGCAGCCGTTATTATCACTTAATGCAACGGTGTAGTCGATAATTTCATCCAAAGTCAGTTCAATATCACCTGTAGGATATTTTTCTTTTATCGGTGACCAGGTTTTTGGTAATAATTCAGATTCTTTTAAAACAACTTTTTGATTTAAGGATAATTTTCCCTGATCAACAAGATCCAAGACCGCGCAAGCAATGTGAAACTTGAAAACACTTAAAGTCGGCAGTTTTTTATTGGCATTTTTATCATATTTAAATCCATCCTCAAATCCTAAAACAGAAACTCCTACGGTTGCTTTTTTATCTTTAATAATGGAGCTTATTTTCTGGTCTAAAAGAGATTGCTGGGCAAAAGTGAATGCCGAGATCAAAAGGAAAAGAAGACTTGTTTTTTTCATATTATTTTGTTTAAAATTGAATCTGAAAGTGATTTGCAATTTAAGACTTTTTAGAAATAAGCAGACGAAATTTTAATCTGAAATAAAAGAAAACAGTTTCTACTTTCCGAACATTTCCATCAAAGAATTTCTATATGTTTCACCAATATGAAGCTTTAGAAACTGATCAGAATCTGTAGAAATTGTGGTGATAATTTCGTTGGTAGATAAAACTTTTACCGATGATAAAGCAATGATCTCTTTTTTATTCACCTGTGCAAAATCCTTTGAAGGGAGCATCTCCAAAAGGGATTTGAAATTGAGATTTTTTAGAACGATCATTGTTCCGTCTTTCAGAATAATATCTTTGTCTCGACTGTCGATTTCCGAAGTTTTGATGTAAGCAATCTGCTCTGTGAAAATGGTAGATTTACCAATATTGGTATTCCATTCAATGAATTCCTTCTTTTGAGTACTGCTTAAAAGATCGGCTGCCTTTTCAAATGCCTGAATCAGCCTTTCTTTTTTGATCGGTTTTCTTACGTAATCCACAACATTGAGGTCAAAAGCTTCGGCTGCATATTCTTTATAAGCAGTGGTGAAAATGATTTTTTTCGATCCGGAAATCAGTTCTGCAACCTGTAAGCCGGTCATTCCTGGCATTTCGATGTCTAAAATACAGAGGTTACAATCAATGTTTTCAATTTCACTCAAAAAGATTTTAGGATCATTAAAAGCTCTTACAACTTCTACATTATCAATTTGTTCGCAGAGAAGTTTAAGATAGCTTATCGCTAACAATTCATCATCAAGAATAACGCATTTTATCATAGAATTCTCCTAAATTGATTGTTAATTCTGCCGTGAAGATACCGTTTTTTGAGTTTTTCTGAAGCGAATAAAAATTGGTATAAATCATTTTAAGCCTTTGATCTAAAGACTGGCTTCCGAATCCGCTGTTTTCTTTGGGCAAAACATTTTTCAGGGAAGCTTTATTGCTTACTTTCATGGAGAAAATTCCGCCTTCGAGCTCCATTTGTATAGAAATAAATGAATCCTGTGCTAAAAAATCGGTGTGTTTAAAAGCATTTTCAATTAGATCAACCGAAATAAGCGGTGCAAAAACTTTTTCCTCAAAAATAGAATCCGACTTGTCAATTTTAGATTTAATTCTGAAATCAAAAAGCGGGTTGATCTTTATCTTATTAATTTCTATAAGGCTTAAAGCAAACTGCAGCTCTTCTTTTGGGCTTACAAATTTGTTGTTGCTTTCGTACAAAATGTAATCCAGAACATTTGCCAATTTATCAAGCGACATATAGGTCTGATAAGCGTGTGACTGTACAGAATTGAGAATGTTTTTAAATAAATGCGGATTGAGCTTTGTACCGATATGCTCAAGCTGAACATCATTTAGTTTCTGCTCTATTAATTTGTTGGCTGCGTTTAGCTTTAGATTTCTGTTTTTTAAACGCTGATTTTGCCCGAAAAGATAAATACTTGCTGCAAGAAACAGGAAAATGGCAAAAACTCCGATGAAAATCAGATAATCCTGAACCAGATAGAGATTGCCTTCCATTTTAATTTAGAATTGAGACTTATTTAAGCTTTTTCAGATTATTCAGAACTGCTTTTTCCTCACACTTTTCAAATGTAACTTCATAAACAGGATTTTTTTCAGGATAGGTTATAACGTAATCCGGACAAGGCTTTTTCTGAGCATGGCTACGGTCAAAATCTATTTTTCCTAAAGTAATGATGCTGTCTTTTAAGAATTTTTCGTTAATCTTTAAAGTTGTCATTTCAGCTTTAAACTGATCGGAATACGTAAAATCTTTTGAAAGTGTTTCTGCAATCACACGGCTGTTTGGTAAATAACCGCTGCAGCTAACACCTTTTTTATTAAGAACAAAAAATACAATAATCAATCCCGGAACAAGACCGATTAAAAAGAATTTTATTTTTTTCATGAAGAAAATTAGAAAATTAAAAGATTGATGTCGTGATAGGTAAGTCCGAAACGGTCGCAGATCACTTTCTTGGTGTGTCTTCCTTTATACATATAAAGACTTTGCTTCATTTCGTTTTTACGGATCAGCATATTTTCAAAACCACCTTCTTCATCGTAATTCAAAATATAAGAAAGGAAGAAATTGGAGATTGCTTTCGTGGTTGTTCTTGGCATTTTCGAAGTAAGATTCGGTAATCCGCAGTGAATAACGCCGTGTTTGATGATATAAGGATCTTCCATTGTCGTCAGCTCAGAAGTTTCGATGGCTTTTCCGTTGTCGATCACAATGTCAATAATAACGCTGCCTTTTTTCATTTTCATGACCATATCTTCGGTTACGATCGGCTGCATATTGAGTCTTGGCAAAGCTCCGATAACGACATCGGCTCTTCTTAAGCTTTTACTTAATTCTTTAGGATCGATAATCGATGTCGGAACACGGCTGTCAACCAATGTGTGAAGCCTTCTAAGTTTTGAAAGTGAATTATCAAAAACCTTTACACTCGCTCCCAAACCGATTGCGGCCTTTGTGGCAAATTCACCAACGATTCCTGCTCCTAAAACGACAACTTCGGTAGGTCTTACACCTGTAATTCCGCCCAGCATTAAGCCATTTGAAAGGGCTAATAATTCTGATGCATATAAAATAGAAACGGATCCTGCAATTTCGCCAATCAGTCTTACCAATGCCAATTGTTTGTATTCGTCAGCAATAAATTCGAAAGCAATTGCATTGACTTTTTTCTCTGCTAATTTTAAGAAATAATCTTTGTCTCTTAAATTGATCTGAAGGGCAGAAACCAGATACGTATTGGGTTTAAAATAATCTATTTCCTCTTCTGTAGGAGGATTTACTTTTAAAACCAGATCCTGAGAAAAAGCTTCTTTTGCATCCTGCGTAATTCTTGCACCTGATTCTGAATACTGTAAATCTGTGAAAAATGAGCCCTGTCCTGCACCGGATTCGATGATAATTTCGTGGCCGTGCTCTACTAAAACCTGCACCGCATCTGGTGTAATACATGCTCTTCTTTCGTTGAGGCAAGTCTCTTTAGGAATTCCTATACTGAATTGTTTCCCTTTTTTTATAACTTCCAACTTTTCCTCCTTTGGCATTAATTCTTCCTCGGAAAAAGGAGTAAAAATATTTGTCGTACTCATTTTTGATACAATTATGGCTTACAGAAAATTATTTTGTACAATCGATTTCTTTAAGCAAAGATATACTATTTATTCGAATGTGATTTCTCTGCTTTCACCTGTACTATTGATGCTCATTGAATGGTATTCTAAACCGTAAAGCTCGTCTTCATACACTTCCGGCCATTCTATGATGCACAGAAATGAATTGTCGAGATATTCTTCGATACCAATATCGTACACTTCATCAATATTTTTTAGACGATATAAATCAAAATGATAAATTTTTCCTTTGGGTGATTTGTATTCGTTTACAATAGAGTAAGTAGGGGAGTTCACTTCATCTTCACTGCCAAGATTTTTCAATAAAAACTGAGTGAAAGTAGTTTTACCAGCCCCTAAATTTCCTTTTAATAAAAGAATATTGTGTTTCAGTTCGGGTAAAATTGAGTTTACGACATTTTGCCAGTCGCTGATGTTTTTAATTTCGAAATACATGAAATTTATTTAAGACTACAAAATTAATAAAACCTTTTAGCTATAAATAAATTTTAAAACAGAATTATTAATTGTTTGAGTTTTTTAAATACAGCTGATATAACTGTTCAGTTCTTTTCTTGGCATTTTCAGGATTTCTATTTCGGTTATTTTTTAAAGGTTTTTCATATAATGCGAAAACTTCTGCAACTTCAATAGGTTTTAAATTTTCAACTGGTTTATTGAATAAAGATTTTGAAACACTGTCAATTCCCTCTCTATTTTCTAAAAAATCAAAACTGCTTAAATTAAAGTTTAAACATTCATTTTGGCTAAAATTATGTTCTATATATCGTGTCACAAGGATGTAATCAAGTGCAGATAGATTTTTGATATTTAATTGAGGCATAATTTTATGCGTCATTTGATAACAAGGGCAATCTTTTTGAGAATAGGAATTAAGAAGAAAGTTCCACGAATTTTTTGATAACGAATTTTTGTAAATAGTATTGTAAAAGCTGGTTATGTTTTGCGGAAGACTTTTATTAGTTTTTAAATTATTAGTTATCATTCTTTTTGCATCTATATTTAAGATATAATTTCCGCCAAATCCTAGATATAAAATAAACAGAGAAATTAATGTAAGAAACAGAAAAAATATTCTTTTGAGATATTTCATTATTAAATTATTTTACTTCAATAAACACATCTCCTTCCGCAAGATTTGCCTTTACACTGCTGTTTCCACAAGCTTCCCAAACCATTGGATTTGTATCTGAAATAGGATAGCTTTGAAGTATGTTCTGCTTCTTAATTATATTTTGAAGTGAAAAAGTATCATCAAAATAAATTAAAAAATCTCCTGTTTCCTGAGGAATGAGTTTAACTTCATATCGAAAAAGTTTTGATCCCGTATCTTCTGTTGCAGAGTTATACAGCATAGAGTTAGGGCAGTTTACATAATTATCGATCTGAAAATCTTTTGATATAATTTTAAATTTATCGAGCGAATATTTTAAATTATAAGCACTCTGATTTTTTAATAACTTAGAAGCAGAAATCATGAAAAGTGGATTTCCTTCCATTTTCACCGAATCTTTTGAAACCACATTAAATCCTTTTACAGAAACACGACCGTAAATGGTAATGGTATCATTTACATGATATACTTTCGAATTATCTAAACTGATTTTTATTTTATTCGGTACTACTTCAATATCTTCCTCATGAAAGCCTGAACAATCTGTAGACATCAAAAGGTGAAGACTCAAAATAAAAACTAAAACAGAATAAATTTTCTTCATTTATTTTTTTTGCTAAAAATACACTAAAAAACAATGACTTAAACTGAAATTTTTGCAATTAGATGTAAATTAGCTTGAGCTCAAAATCATTTCATTATTTTTGCAGTATGATTTCCAAACAGACGATCGATAAAATATTTTCAACAATCCGCGTAGAAGAGATTGTTGGTGAATATGTGCAGCTGAAAAGAGCGGGATCAAATTTTAAAGGTTTGAGTCCGTTTCATGAAGAAAAGTCGCCGAGTTTTGTAGTTTCTCCAAGTAAGCAGATTTGGAAAGATTTTTCAACCGGAAAAGGAGGTACAGCGATTTCTTTTTTAATGGAAATCGAAAATTTCACCTATCCTGAGGCACTTCGCCACGCTGCCAAAAAATACGGAATCGAAATTGAAGAAGACCAGCGTGAATTTTCAGAGGAAGCAAAAAATGCCCAATCTGAAAGAGATTTGCTTTATAAAATTCATGAAGTAGCGAACGATTTTTTTCAGAATATTCTTTGGGAAAACGAAGAGGGTAGAGCAATCGGACTTTCGTATTTCAGAGAGCGTGAACTGAAAGATGATATCATCAGAAAGTTCCAGCTTGGTTTTTCGCCCGAAAAGAAAAATGCTTTTACAGAATTTGCGATTGAAAAAGGTTATACCAAAGAAGTTTTAGAGAAATCTGGACTTTCTATTTTTCCTGAAAATGCTCCGAATGGAATCGACCGTTTCCGTGAAAGAGTTATGTTCCCGATTCACAGTTTTTCGGGAAGGGTTTTAGGTTTTGGCGCAAGAATTCTTAAGAATAATATTAAAACTGCCAAATATCTCAACTCACCTGAAACCGAGATTTATCATAAATCGAATGTTCTTTATGGCTTAAATCAAAGCAAACAGGCAATTTCAAGAAAAAATGTCTGTCTTTTGGTGGAAGGTTATATGGATGTAATTTCACTTCATATGTCCGGAATTGAGAATGTTGTCGCAAGTTCGGGAACTTCTTTAACGACGGAACAAATTAAACTTATAAAAAGGCTTACGGAAAATGTAACGATTCTTTTTGATGGTGATAATGCAGGAATAAAAGCGAGTTTCAGAAGTATCGATATGCTTTTAACGGAAGGAATGAACATCAGAGTGCTGCTTTTTCCTGATGGTGACGATCCGGATTCTTTTGCCCGAAAACATCCGCAGGAATATGTGGAGAAATTCATCGAAAATCAGGCGATGGATTTTATTGATTTTAAAGCGGAAATTCTTTTAAAAGAAGTCGGAAATGACCCGATCAAGAAAGCTGAAGCAATCAGGGATATTGTAAAATCGGTTTCTTTTGTTCAGAATGCTTTGAAAAAGGAAGTTTATCTAAAAGAAGTTTCCACAAAATTCGGACTGTCGGAGCAGAGTTTATTTAATGAACTTGATATTCAGAAACAGATTACCCAAAATCAGACTCAGAAAGCTCAGGCAAAAGCGGAAGAAAAACCGATTCAGCTGAAAGTTTCCGATGAGCCTGTTTCAGAATTAGATTTAATTCTTTTTCCTGTAACAAAACTCGAAAATGATTTAATAAAACATATTCTGAATTATGGTGACATGATTCTTCATCGAACTACACCCGACAATCAAAAGTATGACATCACGGTGATTGAAGAGATTCTGCATCATTTCGAAGAAGATAACTATGAGTTTCAGGTTGAAATCAATAAAGAAATTGTAAGGCACATCAAAGAAGGGATTGACAATGAAGAGCTCCGCAAAGGAAGTTTCTTTTTTACCTTGATGGATGAAGAAATAAGCTCTGCAGCCGCCAATTCGATGAATATCTACAATGATCTTCAGGACTGGACGACCAGAAATATTGATGCACCCAATTATGGTGATAAAATGCCTGAACAGGTTGCCGGAGATATCCTGATTCACAAATTTAGATACGTTAATTTTCTGATTGCCAAATTCACAAAAGAACTTTCTGAAATTCCCGATCCGGAATTCTATTTTGCGGCGATAAAAAAAATACAGATGCTTTCTGAAGTTCGTGTAGAGCTTGCCAAAATTCTGGATTATTCTGCAATTACGGGTATTTACACTTACAAATAACTCTAACTTTTTAATTTTAAAAGCTTAAAATCGGACAAAAAGTCTTATAAATTTTTAGGAATAAAAGTTGTAATTTAGAGTTTAAATAAATTTTAAAAATACCAATAGAAATATGGACATTAAAAAAGAATTCAGAGATTTTTCTACAAAACATTTAGGAAACAACGGTTTGGTAACCGATCAGTATATGGGAATGTTCAACCCAACCAATCTTACACCTTACATCATGGAAGAAAGAAGATTGAACGTTGCACAGATGGACGTTTTCTCTCGTCTAATGATGGACAGAATTATTTTCTTAGGAACAGGGATTGATGATCAGGTTGCAAACATCGTTACTGCTCAGTTGCTATTCTTAGAAAGTGCTGATCCTTCGAAAGACATTCAGATCTACATCAATTCTCCAGGAGGAAGTGTTTATGCTGGTTTAGGAATTTACGATACCATGCAGATTATTAAGCCGGATGTTGCTACAATCTGTACCGGTATTGCCGCTTCAATGGGAGCTGTTTTATTGGTTGCAGGTGAAAAAGGGAAACGTTCTGCGCTGAAACACTCAAGAGTGATGATTCACCAACCTTCCGGTGGAGCTCAAGGTGTTGCTTCTGATATGGAAATCAATTTGAGAGAGATGTTGAAGCTTAAAAAAGAGCTTTACGATATCATTTCAGATCATTCGGGACAGACTTACGAGTGGGTTGAAAAAGCTTCAGACAGAGATTACTGGATGACTTCTACGGAAGCGAAAGAGTTTGGAATGGTAGATGAAGTTCTCCAAAGATCTAAAGAAAAATAGTTTTTCTTCGGTTTAAAAATAAGTTTCGGCGCGCCCTTTGGGCGCGCCGAAACTGTTTAATGATGATTCTTTAGAATTATTTTTTGATAATTTTATGAGTTGTTGTTGATTTGTCGGTTTTAATTTCAACCCAATAAACTCCTTTCTGTAAATTCTGAATATTGATTTTTTTATTCTGGGTATTCATTACTTTTTGCCCGGAAACCGAGTAGATGTTGATGTCTTTAATAGTATCCTTTGTTTCGATAACGATAAAGTTGCTTGCAGGATTCGGATAAATTTTAAATTTTTCCTTCACGACATCTGAAACGCTTAGTGTAACGTTTGCTTCCGTTGGGGTAAAAGGTCTTCTTGTTCCGAAGCTTAATCCGAACCAATCGTTATTATTTAAAATAACTGTGGAAAGATTGGTGTTGGTTTTCCAGTTGGATAAATTGCTTCCTTTATACAGTTTCCATGAATCTGTTCCGTTTGCTGTTCCTGAAAAAGAATTTAGAGATAGAGCTGAAACCTGATTTGCTATTGAAGTGTAATTAAATGAACTTGTTTGCGCATCAATGAGCTGTAAAGCCTGTTCAGCCGTGATCGTTCCGTTGTATTGAATTCCGAAAACAAAGGAATTGGCATTTCCGTTTGAATCATTAGTTCCAAAATCTACAACAACTAAACTTTTATTGGAACCTGAACCAATCCAGTTGGTGATCTGAGAAGAATTGTACCATAAAGAACTGTATGCTGGAATTGGCATTGCAGGAGCTTGAGCGGTAGGATTACTAAAACCGTAACTTGCTCCATACCATTTTCCGTCTGAAAGGGTTCCACTGTTCATCCATCCCACTGTTGACCAGCTGTTGGTATCATTTCCTACCCATAAACTCCACCAGTCAGGAGATGATTGTGCGGTGTGATCATTGAAGGTTACTTTGTCAAGAAATCCATTATTAAAAGTCAAATTATAATCAAACGCAGGTTCTGCATTTTTTATCATTTGAAGCATTTGTGGTCCGGTAGGATTTTGTCCGGGATTGAATCTTATACCCCATGCATAAGATCTGTCATCTGTTCCGTCTTTAAAATCTGCTACAAAGTAAGCAGTCTGAGAACCTGTTCCTACAAAAAACTTTACATCATTTGCGGTAAATTGTGCGAAACAAAATCCAACAATAAGAGTAAATATAAAACTTAATATTTTTGGCATTTTAATCTTATTTAATGATTAATTTTTCTGAGAAACTATTGTTTTTACCGGAGATTTTCACAACATAAACTCCTTTAGAAAGTGCAGTTACATCAATTCCGTTTTGAGTGTATTGAGTGTTGATAATCATTCTTCCGTTAACATCATAAACCTGAATATTTCCTGAATTTAAGCCTTGAACAAAGAATCTGTTACTTGTAGGATTTGGATATAATGATAATTTAGAAGCTTTTGTGTTTTCAACTGTTGAAAGTGAAGCACTATTGTAAGCAATAATTTGATTAGGTAAAGAAGTTACCGTGAAAGTATTTTGTAAAGTACCCTGCAAATTGTAGGCATAAATTTTCCCGGGAGCAATATATCCGGAAGGATCTGCTGCGTAAATGGTATTATTCACAACATTAAATCCGTATGCGGTACCATAACTGTTTACGGTAATCGGCGTAACGGCTATTGGTTGAGTATTAATTGATGGCGAAGCAATCGGTGTTTTGTAGATAGAAGCTTCATTCATGTAGTAAATATTTGTTCCGTCGGTGTCCATATAAGATGGTTTTACCCCTACAGGAAATGTTGTGCTTGAAGCGGTACTTTGAGTGTTTGTGTTATATACCGTAAGTGTTCCGAAAGATGAAGCAGAATAAGGATCTCCCGAACTCATAATGTACAGTAAATTATCTTTTTCAAAAATACTGTTCGGTGAGTCTCCTACATTTACCTGTGATTCTACACTATTGGTTGTAGTGTTGATGACATCCATAAACTGGTTGAGTCCGTAACCTCCTTTCAGTAAAACATATAATTTGTTGTTTTTGCTGAAGATTTTTTCAGGACCATTTCCTACAGGAATATTGGCTTCGTGAGCGTACGTATTCAGGTCATAAACCGCCACATAGTTTGCCATGTTGTTGTTTCCCCAATTGGTAACATAAAATTTATTTCCGCTGAATGCGATGTATCTTGGATTGGCAACATTTGTTGAAATCGTAGTAATCAAAGAAAAATCAGATTTGTTGATGACTTTGATCGTATTGGAAATATTGAGAACCACAAAAATCTTATCGCCAAAAATTTTAATGTCCTGCGCCGTATCGCCTAACGTTGCATTATTATTTTTAAGCTTAAAATAGTTGTTGGTAACAACCGACTGATTGTTGATGAACGAAATTTCAGCAGTATTGCTTCCTGCTCCGCCCTCGTTAAGAACAAGAATTCCTTCAGTTTGTGCATTGGCAAAAAAGACTACAAATGCAAGAATAAGAAAATAGATTTTCTTCATGATATAATTTAAATTAAAGTTTTATTCCCGAAACTTCACTGCAGGACAAAACATTCATGAAAAAAATATCCGAAGATTTGATCTCATAAACTTTTATTCCCGAAAGTTGAAATTCATCTAAGGCAGGTCTCCTGGCTTGCATCTTATTATAACCTTCCCAAACCTGAGTTCAGTGGTGTCTTTATAATAATTTGATTAGCTTACAGTTGCGGGTACAGCTCAAGAATTATGTTACTTCACTTGATTCCCTATTAATGAACGCTATGGTTCAACCTTAAACTTCTGCAAAGATATTATTTAAATTTTGATTGTTATTTTATTAATAATTCAATGATCTTTAAATTAATATAGATAATTGTTGTTTTTTGAATGTCTATTTTGATAAATAAATTAAAAAAGACATACCAAACGATATGTCTTTACTATTTTTAATATGAATTAAATCTTAATTGAAACCTTCAATAATTTTTGAGAAATCTTCCAGTTTCAAAGCAGCACCGCCGATAAGACCACCGTCAATATCCGGTTGAGAGAAAATTTCTTTTGCATTATCAGGTTTTACCGAACCTCCGTAAAGAATCGAAATTTCGTCAGCAACTTCTTTTCCGTATTTTTCAGCAATAATTCCTCTGATGTGTGCATGAATTTCCTGCGCCTGTTCCGGAGTTGCAGTTTCTCCCGTTCCGATTGCCCAAACCGGTTCGTAGGCGATTACCACTTTCTTGATTTCTTCAGCAGAAAGGGTAAAAAGGGCTTTTTCAGTCTGAGTTTTTACTACGTCAAAATGTTGTCCGGCTTTTCTTTGCTCTAAAGTTTCACCGTTACAGTAAACAGGAATTAGACCTTTATCTAAAGCCAGTTTTACTTTTTTGTTGCAGCTTTCGTCGGTTTCTCCGTGGTATTGTCTTCTTTCAGAATGACCGATTAAAGATCCTGTTGCATCGATCGATTCAAGCATATCTGCAGAAAGTTCACCAGTGTAAGCTCCGCTTTCAAATTCGCTCATATCCTGAGAAAAAACTCCGATTTCGTCTTTCTCAAAAATATCTTTAGCCATCATTAAATACAGTGAAGGCGGTGCGATCCAGACTTCGCAATTGGCAGTGTTGCTGTTTTTATAGCTTAGTAATTGAATCATTAATTGCTGAGCATCAATTACATTTTTGTTCATTTTCCAGTTTCCTGCAACTATTTTTCTTCTCATAGTTTTATATTATCTTTTTGTTTCTTTTGTTTTTATTTAAACATTAAATTTTATTTAAACGCAATGCTCGCAAAGTTCTTTTTAGCTCCTTGAAAATATTTTTCGTTCACAAAGGCGTTTCACTCAGCTATGTTCGCAATTAGCCTTTGCTGAACGAAGTGCCTTTGCGAACGAAATAATGATTACTATCTAATTTACTTTGCGAACGTTGCGTTAAAAATAAGTCTTAATTGTAATTTTAACTCGTTTTTACTATTTATTAATTCCCTCCAGTTTAAACATGAAAGCATATTCCAAAGCAATATCTTTCAGGTAATCAAATCTTCCGGAAGCTCCACCATGACCATAATCCATATCTGTTTTTAAGAATAAAACATTCTTATCGGTTTTCAGATCTCTTAATTTGGCTACCCATTTTGCAGGCTCGAAATATTGTACCTGAGAATCATGCAAGCCTGTTGTTACCAATAAATTAGGATAGTTTTTTTTCTCAATATTTTCGTACGGAGAATACGATTTCATGTAATCGTATGCTTCTTTGTTATTAGGATTTCCCCATTCATCGTATTCGTTTGTTGTCAAAGGAATACTTTCATCCAACATTGTATTGATGACATCCACAAACGGAACCTGTGCAATTGCGCCATTCCAAAGTTCTGGTTTCATATTCACAACAGCTCCCATCAAAAGTCCTCCCGCACTTCCTCCTTGTGCGTACAAATGTTTTGGAGAAGTATATTTTTCTTTTACTAAATATTCTCCGGCTTCGATGAAATCGGTAAATGTGTTTTTCTTTTTCATCATTTTGCCGTCTTCATACCATTGTCTTCCCATTTCCTGACCCCCGCGAATGTGAGCAATTGCAAAGGCAAAACCACGGTTTAGAAGACTAAGCCTTGTACTGCTGAAAGTGGCATCCATCGAGTTTCCGTAAGAACCATAAGCATAAAGTAGGAGCGGGCTGTTTCCGTCTTTTTTATACCCTTTTTTATAAACGATGGAAATTGGAATTTTTGTGCCGTCTTTTGCTGTTGCAAAAAGCCTTTCGGTTACATAATTGTCTTTATTGTAGCCGCCTAAAATTTCTTGTTGCTTTAGTAAAGTTCTTTTTCCTGTTTTTAAATCCTGTTCAAATTGCGAACTTGGTGTAATCATCGAAGTATAACCAAATCTGAAATTATCGGTATTATATTCAGGGTTTCCTGAAGGGTATACGGTATATGCTGGTTCATCGAATTTCAGAAATTCCTTTTTATTGGTTTTTCTGTCAAAAATAACCAATTGAGAAAGCCCGTTTTGTCTTTCACTGAAGACCAGATAATTTTTAAACTCACTAATTCCTTCCATCAAAACATCTTTTCTGTGCGGAATAAAATCTTTCCAGTTTTCAACGCCTGTTTTATCCAAAGGAGTTTCCATTACCTTGAAATTCAGTGCGTCTTTGTTGGTTGTGATCAAAAACTTATCCTCCAAAGGCGTTACATCATACAAAACATCCTTCATTCTCGGCTGAAAAACTTTGAAAGCTGCTTTCGGTTCATCGGCGCTTAAATAAAGTGTTTCCGAAGAAGTTGTAGCGCCTGAATAAATCATGATGAACTTTTCGTTCTTAGATTTTCCTACGCCAATGTAATTGCTTTTATCTTTTTCTTCGTAAACCATTGCATCTTTCGACGGATCAGTACCTAAAGAATGTCTGAAAATTTTCTCCGTTAAAAGCGTTTCAGGATTTTTTCCGGTGTAGAAAATGGTTTTGTTGTCATTTGCCCAGGTTGCAGAACCCGTAGTGTTTTTAATTCCTAAATCGGTTGTTTTCCCCGTATTAAGGTCTTTTAAAAACAATTTATACTGTCTTCTTGAAACATCATCGACCCCGTAAATCATTTTAGAATTATCAGGACTGATGCTGAAACCCGATGCAGAGTAATATGCATGTCCTTCCGCAAGCTGATCTACATCAAGCAGTATTTCTTCAGGCGCATTGAGATTGCCCTTTTTTCTGCAATATTTGAAGTATTGTTTTCCGGTTTCAGTTCTCGTATAGTAATAATAGCCTTTTCTTAAAACAGGTACAGATTCGTCTTTTTCTTTAATTCTTGCCTTCATCTCCTTAAAGAGATTCTCTCTGAATGGCTCAGTATCTTTCATCATTCCTTCCCAGTAAGAGTTTTCAGATTTCAGATAATCTACAACCTGTGTAGAGTCTTTTCCTTTTTTAAAATAGTCGATCATCCAGTAATAAGGATCATTTACCTTATCACCGTGAATTTCACGAACATGTTGTTTTTTTTCGGCAACCGGAGCATTAAGATCCGGAAATATCTGAGACTGGAACATCGCTGTACTCATAACTAATAAGGAGAAATAAATTTTTTTCATTTTATATATTTGGTTTTTTAGTACTAATTTAAATTCCAAAGATTCTTCAGAAGCTTATAAAATGTATGTTCTTCATCGGTCACAATGTTATCTGCTTTGATAAGCGATTTTGCAAATTCAGCAAATTTTACACGTTCATCTTCCGTAGAATCGTCTAAAAAACAACGTGCATGGAATTCAAAATGATCTTTCCATTCTTCAGGCTGAAGCAATGCGATGGTTTCCAATTCGTTGTCCAAATTCATCTTAAAAGGAAATTCGTCAGCAAGATATTGCTGTACCAACATTCCTTCTTCGGGAGCAAATTCTCCGTCAACAGATGAAAGAATCATTAACAAGTGATACCCGGCAATAGGCTTATTTGATTTATGCATTTTTTTTAGATTTAAAATTCCAGATTCAATATTTAAAATTGACAATTCACCATTTCACAATTAACTAAAATTAGTTAACATAGTTTTTTGCAGGCTTTTTGTCAACAATTTTTCCTTTTTCCAATGTTAAAACAAACGGGTTGCTTCTTGCAATGGTTTTAATGGCAGTTCCGTCCATCATTGCATTTTTAATGGTTTTAAAAGTGCTTTGTTCGGTAGAAACTCCATAGATCACAGCTCCTTTTTGAGTATTTACTTTAGCTTCCACTTTCTTGAGTAATTCCGGCGAAACATCTTTGGGATGATAAGCAAATACAATTACTGCTTTTGGTGCATTGATGATTTCGTCAGTTAAGTCAACTCCGGTCGGATCTTCGATTTTAAATTTTACAATCTCAGATTTATAACCTTCTTTTACGAGAACAGATTCATTTTTACCTTCTTCAATTTTCCATGGCGAACCTTCTTCCCAATACTCTGTTTTATTGACGTAATCATCCTGATTTACCTTTAAAACTTTCCCTGTTTTAGAATTTTTCAAAGTATAAAAAGTTTTGTATTCAGAAGGATTTTTATTGATTTTAGCTTTCTCTGCTTTCAAGTCTGTTCCGATTTTATAATCACGGAAATCGATAATCGGCTCATTGATGATTCCCATCGACATAATAACAATCATGATTCCACAGAAAACTCCCAAAGCAACTGATTTAAATTTATTGCTTTCAGGCTTATTGTTTTCTCCATAAGGATCTTTTTTGCTGAATTCTTTTCTGTATAAAACAAAAAGAATGATTAAACCAACCAAAAGAACAACGTCTTTCACGAAGCTTTCCCAAGGTGTAAATTTAATCGCATCTCCGAAACATCCGCAATCTGTGACAACATTGAAATATGCCGAATAGAAAGTTAAAAATCCGAAGAAAACACACAACGCAATCAATGCTGAAAGCGTGAATTTCAGTTTTAGTTTTAATAACAATAAAAAGCCAAGAAACAATTCCAGCACCACCACAATGATTGAAAATAGCAGGGCAAATTTTTCAAGAAACGGCATATTAAAAACCGAAGGTGAAAAATATTCTTCCATTTTAAAGGAAAAACCTACCAAGTCCACAGCTTTTACAAAACCTGAAGCGATGAAAATGATGGCAATAATGATACGTAATAAACCTTTGATCATACGATTGTTTTTATTTTGGTTGATGTGTTTGTTCAGAAAATTTTATCAGACAGAAAACGGCATAATTCAGCATGTCAAAATAATTGGCATCCAAACCTTCGGAAACTAATGTTTTTCCCTCATTGTCTTCAATCTGTTTGGTTCTCAGTACTTTTTGGTAAATCAAATCGGTGATGGATGAAATTCTCATATCTCTCCAAGCTTCGCCGTAATCATGATTTTTCTTTTCCATTAAAGCCTGAGCTTCAGCAGAATATTTGTCGTAAAGATTTAAAATTTCTTCAGGATTTTCATTAAAATCATTAGAAAGACCTTTCTCCAGCTGAATCAGCCCGATAATTGAGTAATTGACGATAGCAATAAATTCTCCTTCTTCGCTTTCGTCAATCATTTTAACGTCGGTCATCTGTAGTGTACGGATTCTGTTGACTTTAATGTAGATCTGATCGGTAATCGAACTTGGCCGCAAAACTCGCCATGCTGCACCGTAATCATGCATTTTTTTACTGAAAAGATCACGACATTCACTGATAACTTTACCGAACTGTTCTGAAGTTTTTGACATAAATTTGCTTAATCTTTCAAATATACAAATTTTTAGGTTTTTGAGGGGGAATTTGAAGTTTGAGAGTTGTAGAGTGATAGAGTTTACGTGTTTTGAAAAGTATTTTGATTAATTTTACAGCAATAAAATTTGACCGATTTAAATGTTCATAAATAACTCCTCCGGATTAAACTCAAACTCTCAAACTCTAAAATTCTCCCACTCAATAAACTGCAACGGAAGATTGGTTGATTTAAGCTCACCAAAAATCATGGGTATCTTAAATCTGACTCCTGATTCTTTCTCTGATGGCGGAAAATTTAATAATGGACAATCAGCGCTGAAACATGCTGAAAAATTATTGAAAGACGGAGCGGAATTTATTGACATTGGTCCGCAATCGACAAGACCGAATGCTGAATTTCTGAACAGTAATGAGGAAATCAGAAGAATAGGAACGGTGATTTCTGAAATTAAAAAGGAATTTCCCGAAGCTTTAATTTCGCTGGATACTTTTTATGCAGAAACGGTAAAATTTGGCTTTAATGAAGGAATTGATCTGGTCAATGATATTTCGGGCGGACAATTTGATGAAAATATGTTCGATGTTGTTGCTGAAACGAGACTTCCATACATTTTGATGCACGTCAATCCTTCATACGGAACGATGCATGATAAAATTAAATTTAATGATATTACACTGACGATCAATCAGTATTTCACAAAAAAAACAAACGAGCTATTACAAAAAGGAATCAAAGACATTATTCTTGATCCCGGTTTCGGATTCGGAAAAACAGTTGAAGATCAAATGAAAATGATTAAAGAAACCCAGTTTCTCGGGTTCGGAAAATTTCCTTTGCTGATTGGAATTTCGAGAAAATCTTTTATTTACAAACCTTTAGGAAAGTCGGCGTTAGAGATTAACGAAGAAACTCAGAAATTACATGTACAGGTTTTGAAACAAGGTGCGAAAATTTTAAGAGTTCACGATGTTGCAGAAGCGAAGAAAAGCATTTTGAAGTGGGAGAGTGGTTGTGTCGGAGAGTCTTAGAGTATTCTGATGAAGATTTACTCTAAAACTCACAAACTCTCAAGCCCTCCAACTCAATTCAGGTTCGTCAGTTTATCAGAAAATTGTTTTGAAAATTCTTTTCGGTCTTCCTCAAGTTTTTCAGCATTTGAAGGGAGAATGTAATTGAAAAGAATCTTTTCTTCATTATCTAAAAAAATGATTTCTTTTTCTTCACCATCAATCATTTGGGAGAAAACCGACCACATTGATGTGTCTTTTAATTTTAATAATTCAAAAAACTGTTCTGCTTTTATTTCTATTTTTTTCATTTCTTTAGAATTACTTATTATTTATTGCTCATTACTGATGTTAAAATTCGAGAAGTTTTAATTTAAACTGTACCGCAAAATTCTGTTTAAAATTCGTGGTTGTGTAATATCCGACTCTGTAAAACAACCCAAGATTGAAATAAGATGAAAGGAAATTATTCCACTCCAGACCGACTTCCTGATAAAGGTGATCCAGCTTCCTGAATCTGAAATCATGATATTCGGGATGTTTCATATCGCCAATCGTTCCTCTAAGCACAAAATCAAAACTTGTAACATTCTGACCAATGCTTTTGAAGTAAAAAGGCAGTTTGTGGGTAAAATAATAGGCAATAAATTTATCGTTATAGTATTTTCCGCCTTCCAGAGTGGCAAAACCGAGGTAAGAGGTGAGATTAAAATTAATATCGCGACTCGGAGAAGCCAAACCGTTCGTTGTGAAATTTTTCCAGATCGGAGCTTCACCTAAAAGAAAACCACCGTACAGACGAACTCCTGTTGTTCCCAGTCTTGTTTTGAAATTGTGAACAAACAGTGCATCAAACCGGGTATAATTAAAATCTCCACCAAAAACTCTTGCACTTTGCTCGTAATTGAAATAAAGTTCAGGATATTTCTGATCGATCAGCGATTTTCCCTGTGGTGTCATAATGTTGGTTGAGTTTGGCGAATATTTCAGTGTAACCAAAGTATTAAAATTTTCAAAAGCACCCTGTTTTCCACGGAAAGTGTAATCAAATAGGGCTTCTTCAGCATTTCTTCTGGCTGCAAAAGCCAGTGTCAAACCATTGGTAACATCATTTAAATAAGACAAAGAAGCACCTTTGTAACGGTAATATTTGTCGTTGTTAATGTTATTTCCATAGTTCATCATCCGCATTCTGAACGTCCAGAGTCTGCGGTAAAATTCTCCCGAAGAATTTACATCATCATAATACTCAATTCTGAAATAGGAATTTTTGTCGAGGGTCGTCTTCATATCAAGCCCGATCCCATATTTGAATTTATCATCACCCAAACCGTAGGCAAAATAATAATCGGGCGAAAAATACGGATCAAAATTTTCATTGAGCTTTCCTTTGAGCCCAAATCTGAAACCTTCATACAGGTTGTAATTGACGATTTCTCCAATATCAAAATCTAAATTTCCTACACGAACCTGTCCATTGATCAAACCGGTTAAAACCCTTGCTGTGCGGTCAATTTTATAAACTTTCCCCAAGCTGTCAATGGTTTTGTAAGTATGACTTTCCCTTGCTGATAAAGGTTCTGTCCTGTAGAAATGAAGCGTTTTTCCGTCAGTGTTTTTCACAGAAAAAGAATAGCCTTTAAAATCATCAGGGTTTTCTTCGATAGGAGAGGTGTAGTTAAAATATTTTGAATAGAGATAAGCATACGTCCCGAAACTGCTCTTTTTTTCTTTCTCTTTTTCAGGATTTTCATTGTCCTGACCCATCATCATTCTACTCATTCGAAGTTTTACGTTTTCTTCGGATAAAAACCATTTATTGTTGAAAAAAATCCATGTACTGGTTATATTTCCTTCGTTTTTTTCTTTGCTTATGCTTTCGATTTTTTTGATTCCGTACGTTTCGGTGTCGATATAAATGGTTCCGCTGAATTTTCTTTTCTTCATCGGTTTTTTGTAGTTCACTTCACGAAAACGAATCACATACGTCTGTCTTCCGTCAACTTCAATGCTGTCAGTAAGGAAAAAACGATAAAGACCACGATTTTCCTGTTTGATTTGGTTTGGGATTTTGTTTCGGTTACTCTGCAAGGCAATCATTTCGTAGATGGGTTGTTTAAGTCCGGAAATCCTGTTGTCGAGAATATTTATTTTTTCACCGTATTTTTTAGAATACAAAAATTCCTGAGCTCTTTCCCAAAGAAAAAGCTTGCTGTTGGCGAAAATCTTTTTGGCCGAAATATCTTTTAGAGAATCTTCTTTTTTACTTTTTTTAAATAATCCTAAATTATTGGTAAAAACATTGTTAAATGCCGTAATACTATCCTGATCAATATCCAATGAAACCTTTTCGTAGGATTTATAAGCATAAGAATCGAGACTTTCGGGGGAATTGCTTTTAAAAAGTTTATCAACTTTTCTGAGGATTTCCAAAGCTCGTGGATCACTTTTATCCTCAAGAATTACCGTTTCTATAGCATGGGTTTGAGATGAAGTTTTAGTAAGCATCACTTTCGTCTGATCTTCAACCAAAGTGCTTTCTTTATAAAAACCTGGAGCTTCAATCTGAATATTTCTGCATTTTGTTTTGAATTCCAAAAAGCCTTCAGTATTGGTTTTGCCCAAAATTTTATTATCACACGAAACAGTTGCGTTTGTAATAGGAGTGTGGTCTGCATCATTATAAACAGAAACTTTTGATTGTGAAAAACCAAATATAAATGCCCATAAAAATATAAAACCCAGACTCCTTTTCATACAGAAATTCTCAGTTCAAAATTACTATTATTTCTTGTGTTGAGAAAGTTTTAAAATGAACTTATCTTCAATACAAAATCAAAAATCCCGGGAATTTCCGGGACTATAATTTCTGCGAAAAATACAATTTATAAATTAGCTTCTTCTTTAGTAATGGTAATTTCTTTTAATACTTTACCGCTTTTATCAGTGTATAGATATTTAATATGATTAATTCCTAAAACTGAAGTTTGCGAAAACACCTGTCTGATTTGCCCTGACTGCAGCATTGCTTCTTTCATGGCTTTTTCTGTTCCCTCGATTGCTAAAGCAGTTTTGAAGCTGTCGGGAACTTCACAAGTATAAACTAAATTGTTCTCTGCATCGGCTTTGATGCTGGTAATTTTTGTACCTGTTGAAGGGTCTTCAATCGGAAGATTTTTATTAAATGATTCAAGAATGCTGTTCAGTTGGTCACTGTTTGGCTTATCACCTTTTGCAATGGCTTTAAAATCTACATCTTTTGATAAATTTTTATTATCGATGGCTTTATCTAAAAGAACCTGTGCGTTTTTACCATATACTTTGATATTGAATTTCACGCCGCTGTCGAAAAGTTCTTTTCCTAATTTTTCACTTTTAATCGCCTGTCCGATAAGGTCTGGAAGTGCACTGGTTACAAGATCGCTTTCCATTTCGCCTTTTTCGTAATCTGTTTCAACCGAAATATCGACCTGATCCTGAGAAACGGCCGTAGCTTTGGTTGCTTTGATTTTATTATTTGCGATCATGTTCGATGAGCGGTTGTACATATCCACAAAATCCTGAACCTTGTCTTTTTTTGTCTGACATGCCATTAACAGCATTGAAGCCATTAAAACAAAGAGTAATTTTTTCATATAATAATATTTTAGAAAAGATAGTAAAAAAACAGAAGCAATACTACTTCTGTTTAAACTTTTTAGTAATTATATTAATAATTTATTCTTACCAGCATGTTTGTCATTCCGGAGGAATCTAAACTAATTTATTTTCAGTGTGTAGAGATTCCTACGGAAATCTATGATTCGACGTAGTCAATGACAAAATAACTGCTGATTTTAGTATTATGCTTAAAGAGGGACATTCATATAAAGATTAATTCAAAACATTAAACCTTAGTTTAATCCCAAAATTATCTTTAAACTCAGACGTTTGATAGTGTCCTAATCTGTAAGAAAAGCCTACGCCGAAATTTCTTCCCAGAAAACGGTTCCAGATGATTCCGACTTCCTGATAATAATGATCCAGAACCTGAAAATCGAACTGATGATCGCTACGGTTTTTAAAATCTCCGATGGCAGATTGGTATTCAACCTCAAGATTGGAATATCTTGATCCGAAGGTTTTAAATCTGAAAGGTAAATATTGTGAAATTTTAAAACCAACAAATTTATCCGCATAAAAAGTTCCTGCAGGCATTGTTGTAAATCCTAGATTGGATGGCGTGTTGATATTCTGATACCACTTATCCGGACTTCCGTCTCTATGACCTGCGATTTCAAAGTTTTTCCAGATCGGAGCTGTTCCCGAAGAAAGCCCACCGAACAATTTGATATTTGTGTAGCCTAATTTTGATCTAAACTGATGAATGATCAATGCATCTAATCTGTGATAATCCAAATCGCCGCCTAAAGCGTTAAATCCTTTTTCAAAATTCATAAATATCTGTGGAAATGCCTTTTCGTAAGTATATTTTCCGGTTGGTGTCATAATATTTTTATCATTCGGAGCGAACTTTAAAGATAAAGTGGCACTTGTATTGTCGAAACTGTTGCCTAAATTTTTGTACTGATAATCAAAAACAGCAGACTGTTTTTCTTTATTTAAGCTCAATTTCATGCTTAAAGAATTCGAAATATCATAAAGATAAGACGCTCCCCATTTTTGGTTTTTATAGAAATTAGCATTGTGAATATCAAGATTCAAATCATTAATTCTGGTCATCATATCCCACATATTGTTGCTAAATCTTCCTGCAGCAAATACGTCATCCACATAATCTATCCTGAAAACAGAAGTTCTTTTATCTGATAATTTTACGTCTAAACCTAGGCCGTATTTCCAGGTATGATCCTTAAACCCGTACCCAAAATAGCCATCCGGAGAAAATGTTTTACTGAATCTCTCATTCAGCTTCAGACCTGCTCCCAAACGCACACCTTGGTATTTATCGTAGCTGAAAAGTTTAGTAATATCGAAATCAATCATTTTGTAGCGCAGATTTCCTCTCATTAATTGGGTTAAAAAGCTTAGTTTTTTCTCGAAGTCATGTTTTTGTACAAAACTGTCGATTTTGGTGTAGGTTGCGCTTTCTCTTGCAGTTAGACTGTCGGTTCTGTACTGATCGAGAAGACTTCCGTCAGAATTTTTCATTTCCAGAGAATAACCTTTGAACTCTGACGCTTTTTGCTCTTCATTAATGTTAAAATCAAAAAAACGGTTTTTAACATATAAATAATTTCCGAATTTTTTTCTGTTGTATTTTGCGGTTTGTCCGGATTTTATACTGTCTTTTTTTGATGTATTGAAACTTTGGCTTCCCATTTTGACTTTAATGTCTTCATAGTCTAAAAACCATTTTCCATTTACAGGTTTCCAAACAGAAACAATGTCGCCTTCGTTTTGTTTCTTGTTTTGGCTTTCAAATTTTTTCAAGGCATAAGTATCGGAATCGATATATATTTTTCCGTTAAATTTTCGGGGATTTTGCTTCTTTTTGTCTGTGATTTCCTTGAATTTGATAACAAAAGTTTTTCTTCCGTCCAGCTGCAACGTATCAGAAAGATAAAAATTAAACAATTTTCTGTTTTCCGGTCGAAGCTGTCTCGGAACACGATCCAGATTAGAAATGTTGATCGCTAAAGCTTCATAGATCGGATTTTTGAAACCGGACATTCTGTTGTCGATGATATTGGTTTTCTCACCAAACTTCTGAGAATATTTGTATTCCGTAGCTTTTTCCCAAAGAAACATCTGACTTTCTTCCGTAGCACCAATGAAATCTTCGGCGGTAAGAGAATCTTTTTTGTCTTTTTCTTTCTGAATAAAATCTTTCTTATCAACTTTTGAAAGCGAATCTTTTCTGATTGCTAAAAAGTTTTTGTAGACATCAACAGAATCTTTGTCTACATCGATAGAAAATTTAGAATAAGATTTGAAATGATAAGAATCTAAAGACTTCGGAGAATTTTCTTTTGCTTTTTTATTCACTTCATCCAGAATCCTCAATGCTCTTGGATCACTTTTATCCTGAATTACCACGCGGTCGATATTGCTTCTTTTTTCAGAAAGCGGAATCATTGAGATTTCCATATTCTTTTTTACGTCTACAGAAATATCTTCAAAATTGCTGGCAAGAATTTCTACTTTTTTGCATTTTGTTTTAAAACTGAGATTCCCGCTGTAATCGGTTTTCCCAAGCAGTTCATCATCGCAGTAAACCGCCGCATTGGGAACCGGTTCTTTGGTTGATTTGCTTAAAACTTTCAGTTGTGTTTGCCCGAAAAACAGGAGCGCGGACAATAAAAACAGAGCAGATAAAAGTTTAGTCATGTAGCTTTTTATTAATTAGACAAAACTATTGATAAGAAAGTTACAAAATGACGGAAGAAAATATAATCTTTTGTTAAAAATAAAAACCGCTGTATTTCAATTTAATGCAGCTGATTTTTATAGTGTTCAATTCCCGAATGATTGAGAAATGGGGTTTTATTTAAGAGTTTTTAAGGGTTTTATATTTAATACTATTTCTACTGTTGACAACTTCCGTCAGTTCGAATAGAAATTTTTTGAAGAAAAATTTTGTATCGAGACCATGAATAATCAGTTTTTTCATTTGAGTTTGAAATATATTTTATTCTTAGTAGATAATTATTTACTTTAGCATAATTAGTCTAGATTGAAAAGTTAATCAAAATCAATATTTTTAAATTAGAAAATTGTTAAAACATTATTATTTATTACAAGATGAAGAAAGAATCCATTATAGAATTAATAGGTGTAAAAAGAAATGAAGTAAATACTATCCAAGAATGCTTTGAAGCAAATGCCTTAAAAGAAGTGTTTTCAAAATTTTATGATTCGCTGAATGCAGTACAAAATTATTTAACGAAAATTGAAGAAGACTTAGAAAATGATTTAGTTCCAGAATTTTTTTTCCAAAAAATCCAGCATAATATTCAAAGTATTAATTTACAACCAATTTATGTAAACTGTATACCTGATGATGTTGGGTACAATACATATAAGATTTCACAATTGAACCAAACCATACCTACTACACAGTTGAACATTGATAATTTATATGCATCATATATTTTTTTTAGTGATTTAAATTTTATACAAGAAAATACGGTGATTGTAGGAGCAAATGGGTCAGGAAAGTCAACATTAACATCAAGTCTAAAAACAGTAATTGATGAAAGAGATGGCATAGTAATTCCAGCGCAAAAGCTTCTTATTGTTCCTACATTTGATAGCACACCAAATTTTAATAGTTCCTCTGACGAATATGACAAATATCAAAAAAATTATTCTGAAGGAAAAACTACATATAACGCAACTCAGACGAATGATGTTCCTTATCAAGATGTGTTAAAGTATGGTGCAGAATACAAATACGTTCTGAAGACGTTGCTTGCTGAAAAAGGTTTTATTAGAAATGTTTATTGTAATAAAGTAGAAAAGGGAGAGCCTGTAAAAAAAGAAGAATTAAAAAGTAAACTTGATCGAGCTAGTGAAATTTGGAACAGTTTGATAGAGCATAGATTACTTTTCAGTGATGAAAGTAATAATTTAATGATTAAAGATTTACAGAGTGAAGAAATTTATCCTGCTTTTAAAATGAGTGACGGAGAAAAAAACATCCTTTATCTAATTGGAAGAATACTTCTCTCTCCAGTTAATGCTTTGATTATTATTGACGAACCTGAAATGTATTTACATAAATCAATAGTTAATAAATTATGGGATAGTCTTGAAAATGAAAGAAAAGACTGCATTTTCGTTTATTTAACTCACGATTTGGATTTTGCATCCTCGAGGAAAGCGAATAAATTCTGGATAAAAGATTTCTCATTC
Source organism: Chryseobacterium sp. CBo1 (assembly GCF_001693475.1). Taxonomy (NCBI): domain Bacteria; kingdom Pseudomonadati; phylum Bacteroidota; class Flavobacteriia; order Flavobacteriales; family Weeksellaceae; genus Chryseobacterium; species Chryseobacterium sp. CBo1. Next base: position 100,410 of record NZ_MAUH01000023.1, on the reverse strand, counting down.
CCAAATAAATGGGATATCCAGACAATCCCAGAAAATGAAATTCCGGAAAATATATTAATGAAACTACTGGGAAGTAGAAAAAAGATTTTATTTTGTGAAGGCAAGATGGATAGTCTTGATACTAAAATTTTTGAGATAATATTTAATGACTTTACAATAGCACCAGTACAAAGCTGTTCTCATGTTATAAATTATGTACGTGCTTTCAATAAAATTCAAATGAAAAATACCCTGGCAATTGGAATTATTGATCGTGATTTCAGAGTGCAAGACCAATTGACAAAACTAGAAACTGAAAACATTTTTAGTTATTCCGTGGCAGAAGTTGAGAATCTTTTTTTACTCAAAGAGTTTGTTTTAAAATTTGCAGAGCACAAAAAAGAAGTTATTGATTTTGATCAGCTTGAAGAAAAAGTTATAAAAATGTTGCTGAGGGATAGAGAACTACAGTCTTCAAATTATTTATCATCCTTTATAAATTATAATTTTAGTGAATCACATGTAAAAAAAGGGAACACCGAAGCAGAAGTTAATAAAAATCTAAAAGATTTTATTAACACTATTAATTTGAATAGATTATATACTGAGCGAACAGTTTTAATTGATAGTATTATCTCGGGTAAAAAATATGACGAAGCAATTAAAATATATAATAATAAAGGTCTTTTAGGTTGTGTAGAAGAATTACTAGGTTTTAGATCAGGAACATATAGAAAAAAAGCCCTTGATTTTTTGAAAGATCAAAAAGATGCAAAGGAAATAATTAAGAAATCTTTTAAAGTAGAGCATTAAAGATATATGGGTTTATAGATTATAAATTTATTTGAATGGAAATATTAAACCTCGCCCACCCGCGAGGTTTTTCCATTTCAAAAAAACATTCTCTCAATCCCATACTATTCAAAAATATTTTTATATTTGTCTGAAGAACAACAAAAAACAAAATGATGATATTTAAAAATAATCCCGCAGTTCATGCGCAGGTTTCCGGCACCATCGGATCCCACAACAATCCAAATTCTAAACAACAACGTTTTAACCCCAAAACCCGATAAAGCATTCCGTTTGATCGTTCAGGAAGTTTGAAGACCGATTCAAACGTTCAGAAAAGGCGCTGAAGCGTTCCGTTGAGGAAATCAACCCTTCCGAAAGGTCGTTCAGGTGTTCTGTAAAGGCAATCAACCATTCCGAAGAGCCCGTCAAGTACTCCGAAGAGCCGTTCAACCGTTCCGAAGAGCCAATCAAGTACAATTTATTATTTATCAGTGCTTTACAGGGTTTTTGTAAAAGCTGATGCATGAGTGCAAATGAGAAATTGAGATTTCAGAACTATATTTTAAACACAAAAACAAATCCATTATGAAAAAAGAACAGGTAGTACGTAATTTCAAATTAGCAGATTCCGTATTGAAACAAAAAGCAGATGAATTCATCGCTCTCATCGACAGAGATATTGCCGAATTCACCGACCGTGGCTACAGTCCCGCAAAAAAGACCGAACTGATGACTGCCCGAAGTACCGTAGACAGTTTTCCAAGCGATGAACAGCTCGAAGCCATCAAAATCAATCTCACCGAGCAGAAAGATACCGCCCGAAAAGCCCTCGAAAAATCCATGCGCAGTATTTTCAATATGGCAGAAAATGTTTTCGGGCAATTCAGTGCCAAATACAAGGAATTCGGCAATGCCTTAATCAGTCAGCAAAGCGATGCCGAGATTGTCCGTGTCGCCAAAATCATGAGCGGCACCGCAGAAAAGTACCTTACCGAACTTTCGGAAGAAGGTCTTACCCAGGATAAAATCAACACCCTCATTACCCAACGCGACGCGCTGGATCTCGCCATCGATGCACAGGCTCAGGGAATTTCCGACCGTGATGTTGCCGCCGAAGGTAGGGTAGAAGCCCTAAATATCCTGTACCAACTGCTCACCAAATACGCAGGCATCGGTCAGGATATTTTCTACGAAACCAACGAAGCCAAATACAATGACTACATCATCTACGACACCCCAAGCGGTTTGCCGGAAGTACCACCGACGGATCCGGTGTAATTTGATAAATCATTTAAATCAAGTTATAAATTCACCACGGTGTATTCATTAATAAAAATATATTCCAGCTTGTTTGTCATTGACTATGTCGAATCTTTGATTTCCGTAGGAATCTAAACTTTTTAATGTGATTGAGATGTTGAGATTCCTACGGAATGACAAAGTGAGTGCTAATTTCTTTTAAAATAGTTCGAAATGAAAATTAGTATTCAAGCATTCATTCAATAGGGTCGGGCTTTAGCCCGACTATAAATGTTTTCACAGGAAAGGCTTTAGCCAAAACCTATTATTTCGGCTAAAGCCAATCTTCTTATGTCGTTTGAAGGATGGGTTAAAACCCATCGCTATTAATTAAAGTTAATGAATGTCCTTTTTTAAACATAATGGTAAAATTAGCAGTCATTTTGTCATTGACTACGTCGAATCATAGATTTCCGAAGGAATCTAAACTGCTTTGTTTTCAGTGTGTTGAGATTCCTGCGGAATGACAAACAAGCCGTTAAAAACCAAGTTATTATTGATTACGGACATTCGTATTAAAGTTCAGAAAATTCCAATGTAATAGAAATAAAAAGCAGCTGTCGTTACGACAGCTGCTTTTTTAATTTATACTTTAGAATAATTAAACATTCAAAGCCTTCTGGTATGCATTTTCCAGACCATCAAGATTTTTTCCGCCTGCTGTTGCAAAGCCCGGATTTCCGCCGCCGCCACCTTGGATTTCTTTTGCTAAATCTTTTACGATGGTTCCGGCTTGATAACTTGCTGCCAAATCATCTGAAACACCAACGGTAATCATGGGTTTTCCGTCTGCATCAGAAAGAATGATCGTTACTGAAGTTGGGATTTCTTTCTTCAACTGGAACACGATATCTTTTACAGAACCTGCATCAAGAGAGGTTTTCTTTACTAAAAGTTGCTTGTCACCTTTGTGTTCGTAAGCGTTTTTCCAGTCACCGATTTCGCCTTTCGCTTTTTCTTTTTTGAATGCTTCAACTTCGGATTTCAATGATACGTTTTCTTCGATTAATTTCTCGATAGATTTCACAACATCTTTAGATTTTAGCAATTGAGAAAGTTCAGTAATCTGTTTTTCTAAATTTTTAAAATATTCTGCAGATTTATCACCTGAAATCGCTTCAATTCTTCTGATTCCCGCTGCTGCAGAGCTTTCAGAAACAATTTTGAAATGACCAATTTCGCTGGTGTTTTTCACGTGAGTTCCACCACAAAGCTCTTTTGAACTTCCAAACTGGATCATTCTCACACTGTCTCCATATTTTTCACCAAACAAGGCCATCGCACCTTTGTCAATCGCTTCTTGAATTGGAATATTTCTGAATTCCTGTAAAGCAATACTTTCTTTGATTTTAGTATTCACTTTTTCTTCAACCAAAGCCAGTTCTTCTTCCGTCATTTTATTGAAATGGGAGAAATCAAAACGAAGATAATCTGGACCAACGTAAGAACCTTTCTGCTCAACGTGCGTTCCTAAAACTTCTCTTAAAGCTTCATGCAACAAATGTGTAACAGAGTGATTTGCCTGAGAGTTTTTTCTGTCGGTTGCATTTACTTTAGCATAAAAAACAGCACCTGCATCTTTCGGAAGCCCGCTGATTAAAGAAATAATCAATCCGTTTTCTTTTTTAGTTTCTAAAACTTCAAAGCTTTCGGTAGCATTTTCAAGGACACCTTTATCTCCGATTTGTCCACCACCTTCCGGATAGAAAGGCGATTCGCTCAACACCACCTGATAAAATTCTCCGTCTTTATTTTCTACTTTTCTGTATCTTGTAATGTAGGTTTCAGATTCAAATTTATCGTAACCAACAAAGTTTTCTTCTCTTTCTTCTAAAGTTACCCAATCATAAACTTTCTGGGCAGAATCCGCTTTTGAACGTTGCTTTTGTTCATTTAAAGCTTGTTCAAATCCTTTTTCGTCGATGGTTAAACCTTTTTCCTCTGCAATGATTCTTGTTAAATCATCCGGGAAACCATACGTATCGTATAATTCAAAAACTTCTTCTGTTGGCAATACTTTTTTACCTTCAGAAATCGTCTGCTGAATTAATTTATCAACTCGGATTAATCCTGTTTCAATCGTTCTTAAGAAAGATTCTTCCTCACTTTTAATTACTTCCGTAACTAAAGTTCCCTGTTTTTCAAGCTCTGGGAAAAATTTACCCATTTGTTCCTGAAGAACAGCAACCAACTGATATAGGAAAGGTTCTTTTCTGTCTAAAAAACGATAAGCATAAGAAATTCCTCTTCTCAAAATTCTTCTGATCACATAACCCGCTCCTCCGTTTGAAGGCAGCTGTCCGTCTGCAATTGCAAACGAAACGGCTCTGATGTGGTCAACCACAACACGAATGGCGATGTCTTTTTCGTTTGTTAAAATTCCTGTATATTTTTTACCTGAAAGCTCTTCAACCTTAGCAATTAGAGGAGTAAAAACATCGGTGTCATAATTGGATTCTTTTTGCTGTAAAGCCATACAAAGACGCTCGAATCCCATTCCGGTATCGATATGTTTTGCCGGAAGATTTTCCAGAGAACCGTCTGCTTTTCTGTTGAACTGCATGAAAACGAGATTCCAGATTTCTACCACTTGTGGATGGTCGTTGTTCACCAATTCCAAACCTGAAACTTTTACTTTTTCTTCAGCACTTCTCAAATCAACGTGGATTTCTGAACACGGTCCACAAGGTCCGCTTGCACCCATTTCCCAGAAATTATCTTTCTTGTTTCCGTTGATAATTCGGTCTTCAGAAATAAACTGTTTCCACAAATCGTAAGCTTCTGTATCTCTTTCAAGATTTTCTTTTTCGTCTCCTTCAAAAATGGTTACGTAAAGATTTTCTTTCGGAATTCCGTATACTTCAGTCAGTAATTCCCAAGCCCAAGTAATCGCTTCTTTTTTGAAATAATCACCAAAAGACCAGTTCCCAAGCATTTCAAACATCGTATGGTGATAGGTGTCGCGACCTACATCATCCAAATCATTATGCTTTCCGGAAACTCTTAAACATTTCTGCGTATCGGCAATTCTTGAAGCTTTAGGCTCTTTATAACCTAAAAAATAATCTTTGAACTGCGTCATTCCCGAGTTGGAAAACATTAAGGTCGGATCATCTTTCAGCACAATCGGTGCAGAAGGAACGATAAGATGTTCTTTTGATTGAAAGTAGTCTAAAAACTTTTGTCTTATTTCCTGTGAAGTCATTTTATATAGAGCTTTGCTTTTTAAATTTTTGATAAGATGCAAATTTAATGTTTTTAGCTGATTTAGTTTTAAATATTTTTTAGGAGCTCTTTCCCGCTTTCCGCACTCGCTATTTCGTATGTTTCTACGGCGTGGCGAAGCCACGCCGTAGAAACATACGAAATGAGCTCAAACAAAGCTGCAATCGGGGCTAGGATTTTGGTTGTTATTACAATTTTTGTCATTTCGACGAAGGAGAAATCTAAATTCAACTATTTTGAGTACGCATACAAAAACCACCCCGTCAAAAATTCTTTCGAATTTTCGCCACCCCTCCAAGGGAGGGGAATTTTGATGCCGTATATTTTTTTGCTATTTGCCTTTTAACTTATTATCTTCGTTACGATCTGAAAAGATAAAAGTTTAGCATGACAAAAAATGAAACCCTCAAAAGCTGGATCGAGCAATACTCAGAAGCATTGTTAAGACGTGCTGTTTATCTGGTTTCAGATAAAGTGGAGGCGGAAGATCTTGTTCAGGAGGTTTTTATTTCGGCTTTTTCGTCGTTTGATTCTTTTGAAGGGAAAAGCAAACCTTTAACCTGGTTGATGACGATTCTTAGTTATAAAGTCGCTGATTTTTACCGAAAAAAATATAAATCGGAACCGGAAATTAAACTCGACCATTTTTTTGAAGAAAACGGTTCTTGGAGAAATAATGACGTTTTAAATAACTGGAACACAGAAAATAGAGAAGCCGAGCTTCTTGACGATAGGGATTTTAATCAAGCATTAGAGAATTGTCTTGAAGATTTACCTTCCAGATGGAAGATTCCGGTGAAAATGTATTATCTTGAAGAAAAAAAAGCACCGGAAGTAAGTCAGGAATTGAATATTTCTACGACTAATCTATGGAAGATTCTGCAAAGAAGCAGAATGCAGTTGAGAGAATGTCTGGAATTTAACTGGTTTGCAAAGTCATAAATGATTTAAAAGATGCTAAGAAAACTAATCCATATTATATTTTTACCATGCAGTGAGGCGACTTTACTGATGGAAAAACGAAATGCAGAAAAAATTTCCTCAAAAGAAAACTGGAAATTGTCTTTGCATTTAAAAATCTGTAAATGGTGCAGAGCTTACAAACAGAAATTGGAAATTTTAGACGATATTCTGAAAAGAAAGATTGCTCAGGAAAATAGTACTAAAATTAATGATTCTGAAATTCAGTCATTTAAAGATAAAATGATTAAAAATTTAGATATTTAATAAAATTTTTGTCAGGATTTTGAATTTGTTCCGACTATACTTTTGAAAACGACAAAGTATTAATTCAAATCTTAAAAAAATGAACGGAACGATCTTAAAATTAACCAAGACAATCGAGATATTAAACACTCGATGATGAATTTCATTCTCAATGAAAGTTCTCCTTATTTTAAAACCACATTTCAACATTCATCGTATATAATTCTAGGTAAATTAAAGGTAATTTCACTATTGTTTTAATAGAAATTATCAGTAATTGATCATGATTTATAGTCCGAAATTTGCAATAAGAATTGCGGATTTTAATTGAACAAAAAAAAATTAAAATGAATAAAAAGATAAAAATGAAAAACATATTTATATTACTCGGAATGATTCTGAGTATAGCAGTATTTGCAACAAGCTGTGGAGATTCAAAGAAACTGAAATCCACAGAAACTAAAAAAGAAAATGAGACCATTATGGACAACAAAAATGTAAAAGAAGTTTATTTTGCAGGCGGATGTTTTTGGGGAACTGAACATTTTTTTCAACAAATTCGTGGCGTGGTAGGAACGGAAGTAGGATATGCGAACGGAAACAAGAAAAATCCGACTTACGAGGAAGTAATCAGCCATACAACAGGTTTTGCAGAAACCGTAAAAGTAAAATACGATCCCGAACAGGTTGATCTTACACTTTTAATTGATCTTTATTTTAAAACAATCGATCCTACAAGTTTAAACAAGCAGGGAAATGACAGAGGAGATCAGTACAGAACCGGAATTTATTCTACCGATAAAGAAACAGAGGCAATCGTAAAGCAGGAAGTGGCAAAATTAGCTAAAAATTACAGCAAGCCTATTTTAGTAGAAACGATTCCGTTGAAAAATTTCTACAGTGCTGAAGATTATCATCAGGATTATTTAGATAAAAATCCGGGAGGTTACTGCCATATCGAACCGGGACTTTTTGAAATGGCGAAAAATGCAAATCCTCCTAAAAAATTAACGAAATATCAAAAGCAGGACAAAAACGTTTTGAAACAGAAACTGACTTCTGAACAGTATAACGTAACCCAGGAAAATGCTACGGAAATGCCTTTCAAAAATGAATATTGGGATGAGACAAGAGAAGGAATTTATGTGGATATTACAACCGGTGAACCATTATTTATTTCGACCGATAAGTTTGAATCTGGTTGCGGATGGCCAAGTTTTTCAAAACCGATTAGCCAGAAACTGATTGACGAAAAAGTGGATAATACAGTTGGAATGACGAGAACCGAGGTGAGAAGTAAAACCGGAGATGCACATTTGGGACATGTTTTCGATGACGGACCAAAAGATAAAGGCGGATTGAGATACTGCATCAATTCAGCATCTTTGAAATTTATTCCCAAAGCTGAAATGAAAGACAAAGGTTACGGAGATTATATTTCTCTTTTAGATAAGAAATAAGTGTCTTATAAAGTAAAATGAAAGGACTGTCGAAAGGCAGTCTTTTTTGTTTAAGATAGTTGAAACCTTTCTTTAATGCTCAGCATCGACATATTTAGGAATAATAAAAAACCAAAAATTATGGGAAAGCTTCCTTTGGGAAGTTGAACAATTTTTTCTGAAAAGGTATTTACAAATTTTCTGTCTGCGAAGTCATTCAGATAATTCCAGATATTTTTATTTGGCGCATCAACGATTTCAACAATTTCGATACACATTTGCACATTATCAGTATTTACCCCTTGTTGTGGTACGCTATAATTTGTACTTGCAACCAAGTTTCCGCTTTCCAAATCTATACCGTAATATTCATGCTTTGAAATATGAAAATCATTCAATAATGATACAAAATCGCCGTATGTATTGTTTTTATTTAAAACAAATTCAATTCCTTTGTTTTCTGAATTTTGGTTCCTGAATTTTCTGATTTCTGAAATATATAAATCAGAATTCTTTTTTGCTTCATTACCGCTAACAGTTATTTTCGAATAATGGTCACGTTGTAAAGGCAAGAAATTTCCGATACTATTTTCTTCCTGATTGATATTTGCATTTTTATCTTTTGAAGGAAGTTGTACATCAATAACATTGGTTACTGTGAAGTCGATGTAGGGTGTAAAGCAATACCAGAGCAAAACAGGAAGTAGCAACGCACTGATTAATCCCGGAACATAATAAATTTTTCTCATGGCAATAATTTGCAGAAACCGAATGAAAGTTTTAAGCCAAATCTAAGTAATAAAACAAACTGTATTTTTCATCGAAAAGATAATGATTTCAATGTCAGTTTCTGTTATTTTGTTTATCTCTAAATTAGTTTTAAACCTTAATTACGATTGATTATTTAAGTATATTTGAAAGATATGATGTTTTTATTTAAAGATAAAAGATTTTTTCAATTTTTCATTTAAATACAAAAATACATCATACAATTTGAATTTAAAATTCTACTGCAATGCCTGAAAAATCAAATTACAGCAGAAGGCTCTTCCTCAAAACTTCTGCAATGGCCGCTTTATTGGCTGCAATACCATCGTCAGTCAAAGCTTTTTACAATGATGTGAAAACGTTTATACTTCCCAGAAAAACCGTAGTTCCCGTAAAAATCTCTGTCAATAAAAAATCATACGAACTGAAAAGTGATTCCCGTACAACACTTTTAGATGTCTTAAGAGAAGATTTAAATCTTACAGGAACGAAAAAAGGCTGTGATCACGGTCAATGTGGAGCTTGTACAGTTCATATTGACGGAGAAAGAGCTTTAAGCTGTCTTACTTTGGCGGTGATGGTTCCCGGAAAGGAAGTGACAACAATTGAAGGTCTTGCCGATGGAGAAAAACTTCATCCGATGCAGGAAGCTTTTATTGAATGTGACGGTTTTCAATGCGGATATTGTACTCCGGGACAGATTATGTCTGCCGTTGCCTGTGTGAACGAAGGTCATACCAATTCGGTAGAAGAAATAAAAGAATTTATGAGCGGAAATCTCTGCCGTTGCGGAGCCTATAACGGAATTGTTCAATCTATCCAAAAAGTTGCAGCACGATGAAACCTTATACTTTTGAAAAAGCAGCCAATACAAATGCTGCATTACGCTCGAAAAATGAAAAAGCACATTTTGTTGCAGGCGGTACGAACTTGGTTGACCTTCTGAAAAAAAACATTGCTCAACCGGATGCTTTGATAGACATTACGTCAGCTGTTTCCAGTGAAATCGTTGTGTCGAAAAAGAACATCAGCATCGGCGGAATGGTTCGGAATACGGCATTAACAACCGATAAAAATATTCTGCAAAATACACCACTGATTGCAAAAGCAGTTTTGGCAGGAGCTTCACCGCAGATTCGAAATATGGCAAGTACGGCAGGAAACTTATTGCAGCGTACAAGATGTGTCTATTTTTACGACATCACAATGCCTTGTAATAAGAGAAATCCTGGAAGCGGTTGCAGTGCGTTGAAGGGTGAGAACAGCATGAGTGCTTTGGTAGGTTATAATGAACATTGTGTTGCGGTGCATCCTTCCGATTTATGTGTCGGACTTGCAGCTCTTGATGCTGAGGTTTTTGCAACTTCTGAAAACAAAAAGAAAATATGAATTCCTTTTAAAGATTTTCATAAGTTGCCGGAAAATACACCTTCACTGGATAATACACTTCCTCAAAATGCATTAATTACGCATATTGAAATTCCGATAGGACCTTTCTCTAAAAACTTTGCGTATGTGAAACTTCGTGAGCGTACATCGTATGCTTTTGCATTGGTTTCGGTTGCTTCGGCTTTGCATCTGGAAGGTGATAAAATTATTGAAGCAAGATTAGCTTCAGGTGGAGTTGCACACAAACCTTGGCGCTGGTATGAAGCGGAGAATTATCTGAAAGGAAAGAAAGCTTCCGCTGAAACTTTTGCAAAAGCAGCTTCCATAACAACAGAAAATATTAAACCACTTTCAAAAAACGGATATAAAATTCCGATGCTGAAAGGTGCAATTGAAACGGCTTTACAAAACAGCTTGAAATCTTAAATAAGTAAAGAGTATTTAATTTAAAATTAAAAGAATGGGATTTTTTGACGAAACAGAAAAGTATCCAATTCCTGTTGATGGAAGGGTAGAAGCTTTGGCGAAAGTAACTGGAAAAGGAAAATATGCTGCAGAATATGAAGTAGAAAATGTTTGTTATGCTGTATTGGTGACAAGTGAAATTCCTTCAGGGAAGATTAAATCTTTACAGCTTGATCTGGCAAAACAGGCAGAAGGAGTTTTAGATATTATTTCACATCTTAAAAAACCTGCAGTCCCCGGATTTGCAGATGAAACAAAAATAAAAGAATCAAAATTCGGATTACCGGTTTTTCATACCGATACGATTTATTTCAAAGGTCAACCGATTGCTCTGGTTATTGCCAATACTTTCGAAGAAGCGGTGTATGCAGCCTCTTTGGTAAAAGCAGATTATGAAAAAGCCCCTTTCGAAGTTGATTTTAATAAAGCAAGAATTAATACAGAATTAAAACCTGCCGGAAAAGAAAGAGGAAGCCTTGAAACCTGGAAAAATCTTCCGTTTTCGGTGGAGCAGGAATATAATATCGCAGAAGAAGTTCATAACCCGATGGAAATGCACGCAACGATTGCACAATGGGATGGAAACAAATTGAAATTATACGACAAGAATCAGGGGGTTAATGGTGTTCAGAAAACGATTTCAGGATTATTTAATTTACCGGCAGATAATATACAGGTTTTTAGCGAATTTGTAGGTGGAGGTTTTGGTTCAGGCTTAAAAGTATGGCCTCATGTTTTGGCTGCCGTTTTAGGAGCGAAACAGGTTAATCGGCCTGTGAAATTGATGTTGACAAGACCTCAGATGTTTCATTCTGTTGGTTACAGACCTGCTTCGTGGCAGAAAATAAAATTGGGCGCAGATTCTACAGGAAAGATTCAAGGAATACATCATCAGGCAAAAAATGGATGTGCTATTTATGATCCTTTCAGTGACGGAATTACCCGTGTAACAAGATTAATTTATCAGTTTGATAATCTAAAAACAGAAAATGCTGTCGTTCCGCTCAATCTCAGTGCGCCAACCTGGATGCGTGGTCCGGGAGACTGTACAGGAGATTTTGCTGTGGAATCAGCGATGGATGAATTGAGTTATCAGCTTAAAATGGACCCGGTCGAACTGAGATATAAGAATTTAGCTTTAGATAAAAACCCGGATACAGGTTTGCCTTGGTCAACGAATTATTTAAAAGAAGCTATCCAAAAAGGAGCTGAAATGATTGGCTGGAATCAAAGAAAAGCAGTTCCAAATTCACAAACGGAAGGTGACTGGAAAATTGGCTATGGAATGGCAGTCGGAATGTGGAATGCCGGAAGAAATAAAGCCAGTGCAGGAATTATCATGGATAAGGAAGGAAATATTATCCTTCAAACTGCAATGACTGATATTGGCACGGGAACGGGAACAGGAATGCTGAACATTCTGCACGACGCTACAGGGATTTCAAAATCAAAAATTAAAATACAGCTAGGAAACTCAGATTTGCCTCCTGCAGGAAGTCAGGGCGGAAGTACAGGGATGTCTTCCATCAGTGGAGCCGTGGTTGCGGTAATTGATGTTTTAAAACTAAAACTTTCAGAATATGTTACAAAATTAGATTCGGCTTATAAAAATGCTATAGCAAAAGATATCATTCTTTCTGATACCGGAGTTTCTCTGAAAACAGCGGGTCAGCGTTTTGTTCCGTATCAGAAAATCTGGGAAGCAAATAATCTTATGCTTATTGATGTAGATGCAAGTTCAGGTCCGGGAGACGAAAGGTCAAAATACTCATTCTGCTCTTCAGCAGCACATTTCTGCAAGGTAAAAGTTAATTCTAAAACAGGGAAAATCGTTGTAGAAAAAATGGTTGCTGTCGTTGATGGCGGAAAAGTTATTAATCCGAAGCCCGCAACCAATCAGATTACGGGTGCTGCAGTAGGGGGAATTGGTATGGCGTTAATGGAAAAACAATTAATTGACGAAAGATTGGGAAGCTTGGTTGGAAATGATCTTGCTGGTTATCATTTTCCTGTGAATGCAGATGCGCCGATTATTGAGGTTGCATTTATTAACAAACCCGATCCAAACATCAATCCGAGTGGGGCAAAAGGTTTGGGAGAAGTTGGAATTATCGGAGTTGCTCCTGCGATTGCCAATGCAGTTTTTAATGCGACAGGAAAACGTTTCAGAGATTTGCCGATTACGCCTGAAAAGTTTTTTGCTCAATCTTAAAATACAGCTTTGTTTATAATTTATCAGTTCAATAGAGATAAACCTCAGCAATCATAAGCTGAGGTTTTTGATCTTTTATTATTATACCCATCGAAGGTTTTTAATTCTTATTTTCTGCTAATTTGATTATTGACTAATTTCAGCGTTAAATGATTTGATGTTATCTAAAGTAGGTAGTGTGTTCACTGTGATTTCTCTCTGATTTTTTTTCGATTTTTTCGAACCCGTTTTTTTGGTAATTTCTGTTATCGTTCCGGCGATTAAATCAGTTTTTGTTTCGATAGTTGCATTTTCGTCCGATTTAATTTTAAAAACAGAAATAAGCTCAAATTTTCCTTTGTTGTGGCGGAAAGTCTGTTCCTGTTTTTCACCATTTATTTCTTTAGAAATAACAAGATTGTTGTTTTCTACACGAATATCCGGAATCTGATTACTGTTGTTTTCTCCTTCATGATTTTGTGGCTCAAATACCTCTGTAGAACTGAATGCAGATTTGAATTTTCTGTCCGATCCCAGAAAAAATATCTGAAGTCTTAATGGCCGTTTTGCATTGGAAGTATCTTCTGAAAGGATAATCTTATCCTGCAATCCGTCTTTGTTCAGGTCACCGATAGCTTGTTTTATAAGAGTGAAACTATTTTTATTGCCTTGTTGCTGGGCGAAAATTTGTGTTGCTAAGAAAAGGGATAAAAAAATAAATGTTTTTTTCATGGTTGTGAAACGGTATGGCTGTTTTTTGTTTGAATAACTAAACTACAAAAAAAATATGATTCTCAATACGGAGTTTTAACTTTTAAAAATTTTATGAATCAATAAAAAAGGACGCATTAAGCGCCCTTGTGTTATTCTTTATATTCCGGTTCATTACCATTGTTGCACCAATAGAGTGCGTTGTAGACATTGTCCTTCGGAAAAAATTTAAAGTTTGAAAATCCCGGAATATCCGTAAATTTCTGTATTTCGTTATCATTGCTTACAATAGCGGCACGGTTGTAGTGTGAGATATTGTTAATCTCGGAAAGAGAACTTTTGAGCCAGGATTTTACATCAGTATTGGTAAAATCAGTGTCTAGATATAAAAGATAATTCAGTTCGTCGAACTTTTCAACTTTATTTCTTACGTGGGGAATAACCAGATTATCAAAATCTTCTCGGTTAATTTCGCCTGTAGCATTGAATGCAGCTACGTTTTCGGGTGCATCATTAAGTATCGTAATCATAATAATATAATTTTGGTGGTGAGATTGACTAAACAATAATCAAACCATAAATTATTTTTGATATAAATTTGATTTAAATAATATGTTATGATTAAAAAAAAGTGCATTTTTAATTTAAAAATTCACCATTACTAATTCTTACACAGTACTCGCTTCCTAAGTATAGAGGATTGCCGTGTTTTTCAGACCAAAAACCATCCAGAATATCTTTAGTAATGCATCGGTAAACGGCAACACCTTTATAAATTTTACCATCTTCACCTTCATAATTAAAATTAATGACCAAAATCTCATCTTTGTAAAAGCCAGTACCATTTTGAATATGGTCACCAATCATCCATTGTGCGACAATACGATTATTTTCGTCAAGAGATAATGTCAGAATACCTTGGTAACTGATATGATTTTCTGCTTCCTGATTGCTTCCCTGAACGGAATAGTTACCCACCAGATCTTCTATTGTCATTGATTCATTTTAAAAAAACAAATTTAAAAACTTTTAGACGATGATAATAAGAATGCGGTTTTCGTTTTTATATTTAGATTTGCGATATGTTATATTTTCTTTTAATCATTAATCTCATCACTTTCATCATTTTTTCGTTGGATAAATGGAAGGCAACCAAACATAAAAGAAGAATTTCAGAATTTAATTTATTGATTCTCACTTTTTTTGGAGGTACAGTAGGAGCAATTTCGGCCATGCTCATATTCAGACATAAGATTTCTAAGAGAAGCTTTTTGTGGAAGTTTTTTGAAATTATTCTATTGCAGATCCTGATTGTTGTTGGATATTTTAAATTTTTGCCCGAAAATTTAAATTTGCTATAAAAACCAATAATCAGGAACTAAAAACCGAAAACCAATTTAACATTTTTTAAATACCACATCCTCGTACCACGGCATTATATTTTCTTAGTTATAGGCATTAACACCAAAAATAAAATATTATGTCTAAGAAAATTGCAATTTTAGCAACCAACGGATTTGAAGAAAGCGAATTGAAATCTCCGAAAGAACATCTGGAACAACAGGGTTGGACAGCACACATTGTGAGTCCTAAATCCGGAACCATCAAAGCATGGGCTGAAAAGGATTGGGGAAAAGAGTATACCGTTGACAAAACTTTGGATGAGGTTTCTGCTTCAGAATATGATGCACTTGTACTTCCGGGCGGAGTTATTAATCCCGATCAGCTACGAACCAATGAAACAGCTTTGTCTTTTGTTCAGGATTTTTTTAATCAGCATAAACCGGTCGCAGCAATCTGTCACGGGCCGCAAATTTTAATCAGTGCAGATGCTGTGAATGGCAGAAAAATGACTTCTGTAAACTCGATCAGCATTGATCTTAAAAATGCCGGAGCAGTTTGGGAAGATAGTGAAGTAGTGGTCGATAACGGATTGGTAACCAGCCGTACTCCTGAAGATCTTCCTGCTTTTAATGCAAAAATGGTTGAAGAAATTAATGAAGGGAAGCATGAGGATCAGAATCTAAATTAATTTACAGATGAAATATTAATTTTTTTTGAATTAAATTTCAGGATATTAAATAAAAATCCCCAAGGCTCGAATAGTCATGGGGATTTCTGTTAATATGAGTAAAATAAAGGAATTACTGGAGGGTAAATTTCACTTTTGTTTTAATTGCATCAGAGGAATTTCCGATCTGCGCTTCAAAATCTCCAGGTTCTGCAACCCAGTCGTGCTTTTGGGCATCAAAAAAGCTTAACGCTGTTTTGTCGATCGTAAATGTGACTTCTTTTTGTTCACCAGGATTTAAAAATACTTTCTCAAAACCTTTCAGCTCTTTTGCAGGACGCTCAACAGACGATTTTATATCGGTAATATAAAGTTGTGCAACTTCAGCACCAGCTTTTTTACCGGTATTTTTCACGGTTACAGTGAAGGTAATTTTATCATTCTGAGTCATTGTAGATTTATCAGCTTTTGCTTTTCCGAACTCAAAAGTGGTGTAGCTTAAACCGTGACCGAAACTAAATAATGGCTTGATCTTTTTCGTGTCATGCCAACGATAACCTACAAAAATTCCTTCGTTGTATTTGATGTTAATAGGGTTTTTCTGGTCTTTTCCTTTTCCTGCAGCCAATTCTTCTTTATTTCCCGGATATTCTCCCATTGCATGAGAAGAATTATCTTCCAGTTTTACGGGGAAAGTAAATGGAAGTTTTCCTGAAGGGTTTGCATCACCTGCTAAAATTGAAGCAATAGAATTTCCTGCTTCAGAACCTAAATACCAACCCTGAACAATTGAAGGAACTTCCTTAATCCACGGCATTGCAACGGCATTTCCGGTTACCAGAACGACAGTGAAATTTTTATTGGCTTTTGCCAAAGCTGAAATCACATTATCCTGATTGTAAGGAAGTCCGTAGCTTTTTCTGTCGTTTCCTTCACTATCCTGGAAATCTGCTTTGTTTAAACCTCCAACGAAAATTACATAGTCAGATTTTTTAGCCAACTCAACGGCTTCATTCAATAATTCTTCAGGCGAGCGGCTGTCTTTTAAATCCTGTCCTGATTTTACACCATTATATTCACCGCCGATATCTCCTACATAACCTCTTGCGTACTGTATATCAGAGTTTTTACCGAATTTCGCTTTAATTCCGTCTAAAGGTAATGTTTCGTATTTTACTTTTAATGAAGATGAACCACCGCCAACAGTCATCACTTTGATAGCATTTTCACCAATAACGGCAATTTTTTTAGATTTATTAATGTCGATAGGAAGTACATTTCCCTGGTTTTTTAACAAAACAATTCCTTCTTCACCGATTTCTTTTGCAACCGCTTTATGTTCGTCAGAAGCAATGTTTCCGAAAGGTTTCTTGGTATTCATTGTTGTTTTGTAAGCCAAACGCAAAAGTCTTGTCACTTTATCATCAAGCTCTTTGGTACCCACTTTCCCTGATTTAATTAAATCTAAATAGGGTTTTGCTAAATAATAATTGTCGTAAGCATTTCTGGTTCCGGCAGAAAGACCGTTTGTCCAGCTTCCGAATTCTACGTCTAAACCATTATGAATTGCCTGTTCGGTATTATTCACTGCACCCCAGTCTGAAACAACCACGCCTTTGTATTTCCATTCTCCTTTAAGAATATCATTTAAAAGATATTGGTTCTGACTTGCGTACTGATTTTTGTACATATCATAGGCTCCCATAATTGTCCAAGAATCTCCTTCAGTCACGGCAGCTTTGAAAGGCGGAAGATAAATTTCATATAACGTTCTGTCGTCAACAATCACATTGCTCGTATGACGGAACATTTCCTGATTGTTTAAGGCAAAATGCTTTACAGAAGTGGCCACTCCGTTAGATTGAACTCCCTGAATGTAAGGAACCACCATTTTTGAAGTTAAATAGGGATCTTCTCCCATATATTCGAAATTTCTTCCATTGAGTGGAGTTCTGTAAATGTTTACTCCGGGACCTAAAAGAATATCTTTCTTACGGTATCTTGCTTCTTCGCCTAAAGCTTTTCCGTAATTCCATGACATTTTTTTGTTCCATGTTGCGGATAAAGCAGTAAGAGCTGGGTAGGCGATGATGGAGTCATTCGTCCAGCCGGCCTGGTCCCATTCATCCCACATTACTTCAGGGCGAACTCCATGCGGACCGTCGGTTGTCCAGAATTCAGGAATTCCCAATCTTGGAACTCCAGGTGAACTGAATTTTGACTGTGCGTGAAGCATGGCCACTTTTTCTTCCAGTGTCATTCTGGAAAGTGCATCCTGAATTCTCTGTTCAACAGGTTTTGATTCATCCAAATAAACAGGAACCGTCGTATTTTGAGCCATAGCAGAGGCAGATATAAGCGTAAACAAACTTAGAATTACAGTTTTCTTCAACATAAAAAACTTTTTATTGATTGTTTACAAAAATAGGGAAAATATTTATTTTCTCAAATTGAGATAATATATTTTTCAACAAATGGTTATTTATAACCAATACTTATAAGGAGATTAGACCAGTTTTTTAGCTCTCGCAGATTTTATGGATTACACAGATGGGAAATCTATTTCATTTAAATAATCAAAAAGATAATTTTTAAACCTTAAAGTATAATGTGTTTAAGTTTAAAAACAAAAAACACCGCTTCGGAGGCAAAGGTTTTTCCGAAACGATGTTTACATATAATAATAGAATCTCTTGCAGGTTCAGGGTTTAGTATTCAATGTTTAAAGTTTTGGGATGAAATATTCAAGGTTTCAGATTATTCTCACTACCGGTCTTTTTGCTTTCGCAAAAATCCACCCTTTCAGAGAAGGGGAATTTAAAAGCCATCAACTATCAACCAACAACATGACTACCAACCTTTGATAGCACCACCTTTGAAAATCTCTCTTGCTTTATCTTCCACTTCTTTAGACTGATAGGCTTTCAGAAAGTTTTTTACTTTATCTACATTTTTATTATCTTCTCTTGAGACCACAACATTCATATACGGCGAATCTTTATCTTCTTTAAAAATTCCATTTTTGTCGGCATCCAATCCGGCTTGAGCGGCAAAATTATTGTTGATAATCGCAATGACCACTTCTTTGTCATCCAAAACTCGCGGAAGTTGTGGTGCTTCAATTTCAAGGATTTTTAGCTGTCTTGGATTTTCAACGATGTCGGTTACTTTTGGTAATAAGCCAACATTGTCTTTTAGTTTTAACAATCCGTTTTTCTGCAAAAGTAGGAGAGAGCGACCGCCATTTGTAGGGTCATTTGGAATAACAATCGTGCTTCCATTCTGAAGTTCACTGATGTTTTTTATCTTTTTGGAATACGCTACAATCGGATATACAAAAGTATTTCCGATAACCGCTAATTTGTAACCACGCTGCTTCGACTGTTCATTCAAATAAGGAACGTGCTGAAAAGCATTAGCATCAATGTCACCGTTATTCAATGCTTCATTGGGAACGACGTAATCGTTGAACGAAACCAGTTCGACTTCAAGATTGTATTTTTCTTTGGCCACTTTTTTAGCAGTTTCTGCAATTTCCTGTTCAGGTCCTGAAGTAATTCCGACTTTAATAAAATTTGGATCATCTTTTTTTGGAGAATTACAAGCTCCAAATAACAGCAATCCCGCTGCTAAACTTAAAATTTTGATATTTTTCATTGTTAATTATTTTTATTTAAATTGTTGGAAGCTGGGTGATGGAAGCTGGATGTTTTGTTTAGTTGTATCAAGGAATAGATTTTCATAATTTACAATCTTCTATTTCTGAAAACGCTATAACAGTAAACGCTCAGACTCTCAAACTCTCAAACAAATCTGCTCAAGTCATCTATGATCAAACATTTTAGCCAATCGGTCACCGGAAAACTGGATGATAAATACAATTGCAACAAGCAGTGCTAAAACCAGATTCATAATCAAAGCATCATAACCGATGTAACCGTATTGATAACCAATCTGTCCTAATCCGCCGGCTCCGACAGCTCCGCCCATTGCAGAATATCCGACAAGCGTAATCAAAGTAATTGTTGCATTATTGATGAGCGAAGGCAATGCTTCAGGAAGTAAAACTTTTCTGATGATCTGTAACGGACTTGCTCCTAAAGCTCTCGCTGTTTCAATCAATCCGTTGGGAATTTCCAACAAACTGTTCTCAACGAGTCTTGCAATAAACGGAGCTGCACCGATGCTTAACGGAACGAGTGCGGCATTCATACCAATAGAAGTTCCAACCAAAGATCTGGTAAAAGGAATCATCCAAACAATCAGGATAATGAAAGGAATTGACCTGAAAATATTAACTAAAACCGATAAGATTCTGTTGTAAATTTTATTTTCTAAAAGCTGTCCTTTTCGTGTTAAAAATAGAAGAATTCCAACGGGAAGTCCGAGAACAAAACCGAAAAATCCTGAAACGAAAGTCATAAAAACTGTTTCCCAAACTCCTTTCGAAAGAAGTGAAATTACCGTGTCACTAAGCATATCCTCTTACCGTATTTTGAATTTTGTTTTGATTAAAATAATAGATGGCTTTCTGGTTATCCTCATCTTCTCCTTTAAGCTGCAATAATAATTTCCCGAAATTTGAGTCGCCAAGATATTCCACATCAGCTTTCAGAAGCTTGTAAGGGATTTTATATTTATCATAAACTACAGAAAGCAATTCTTCAACAGAAATTTGTTCGTTAAGCTCAACTTCAATCAATGGAAACAAGCCGTCTTTTGGTTCTTTTTCAAGTTTTTTATTCAGTTCTTGTGGTATAGTCATAGCACCAGATTTTAAAAATTGTTTGATGATCGGGTTTTCTTTGTCAGAAATAATTTCACTCAAAGTTCCCTTTGTTACTAATTGTCCTTTATCGATTACTGCAACATGGTTACAGACGGTTTTTACCACTTCCATTTCGTGTGTAATCAGCAAAATGGTAATTCCTAACCGATGATTGATGTCCCTTAATAATTCTAAAATAGATTGTGTTGTTGCCGGATCGAGCGCACTTGTTGCTTCATCACACAGCAGAAGATAAGGATCGTTTGCGAGTGCTCTCGCAATTGCAACTCTCTGTTTTTGTCCACCGGAAAGACTCTTCGGATAATCATTGGCTTTATCTTCCAATCCGACTATTTTTAAAAGCTCATTTACTTTCTTTCTGATTTTCTCTTTACCTGAGTTGTCCAATTCTAATGGAAGTGCAATATTTTCAAAAACCGTTCTTGACGAAAGCAAATTGAAATGCTGAAAGATCATTCCGATTTTCTTTCTTTCAGTGGCTAACTGTTTTGAATTGAATTTCGTAAAATCTTTCCCGTTGATGATGATTTGCCCTTCATCCGGTCTTTCAAGCAAATTAACCGTTCGGATTAATGTACTTTTTCCGGCACCTGAAAAACCGATGATTCCGACAATATCACCTTTTTCAATCGTCAGGTTAATATTATCTAAAGCTTTAAATGCTTTTTCTTTCTGATGAAATGTCTTTGAAATGTTTTTTATTTCTATCATTTTTTTTCTGCAATTTTTTTAATAAAAAAGGCTCTACAACGTGGTAGAGCCTTTAAAAATATGTCATAATAAAAGTAAGGTCACCCACAAAAATTCCTATATAAAGGCATACAGCAATACATCATCATTAATCTGATGTTCATCTTCGTCATAAAATTGTTATTGGATTTTGATTTCATCTTCATTTCCATACTTGAATACGGTTGCAAATATAAAACATATATTTTTATTAGTCCATTAAAATTATAGACTTTTTAGTGATTGTTTTTAAGTTTAATTTTAATATATTGTAAATCAGTTAATTATTTTTAAAATTCATTTATCAAAGATGATTGATCAAAAGAAATCATATTTTAGATTTATGAAAATTCAAATCATTAGCGATTTACATCAGGAATTTGGGTTCAGCGATTTGTCTTTTGACAATGCTGATGTTGTTGTATTGGCAGGAGATGTTAATTTAGGTACAAAAGGAATTGAATGGATTAAAAATAAAATTCCCGACAAGCCGGTTATTTATGTCTTAGGAAACCATGAATATTACAAAGGTTCTTATCCAAAAACTCTGAATAAAATTTTAGAAGCTGCGGAAAATTCTAATGTATCTGTTTTGGAAAATTCTTTTGTGGATATCCAAGATATTAGATTTCACGGTGCAACTTTATGGACAGATTTCTCATTATTCGGAAGTCCGATGGCTTATGGAAGTCTTTGTCAGACTCAGATGAATGATTATAAATTAATACGAAGAGATCCTTCTTACTCTAAGCTGCGAACTATTGATACATTTAAAATTCATCAAATTTCAAGACATTGGCTAAAGGAAAGTCTGGAAAATTCAAAAGGAATGAGAAATATCGTCGTTACGCATCATGCACCAAGTTTACAATCGGTTCCTGAGCATTTTAAAACCGATCCCGTTACTTCAGCTTATGCTTCCAATCTTGAAGATTTTATTGAAGAACATCAACCTCTTTATTGGATTCATGGTCATATTCATACCCCGACAAGATACAAAATCGGAGAGACAGAAATTATCTGTAATCCGCATGGTTACATCTCTGAAAAGTATAATGGTTATAATAAAGAGCTGATTATCGAAATTTAACTTTAAATATTTAAAAAAATTAAAGTAAAATAAACTCTTTTCCGTCTGTATTTAAAAGGTTTTTAACCTAAAAATTATGGAAAATACAAACGCACAAAACGGAATTATTTTGATTCCCGATTTCAGTGGATTTACTGAATTTGTGTTCAATACAAAACTTTATACCGGCGAATATATTGTAAGACAACTACTTTCTATTTTAATTGATGTAAACCATCAGTATTTTGATATTTCGGAAATTGAAGGCGATGCGATTTTATTTTATCGTTACGACAGCAAACCTTCCTATAAAAAGATTTCACAAATGCTGAGCAACATGAGAAAGGCTTTCAATATGAAGATTGAGGAATTAAGTGAGATGTTGAATACCACGATTGATCTGTCATTAAAGTTTATCGTTCATTATGGAAAATTTTCGCAGTACAACATCGGTAATTTCAGAAAACTCTACGGAAAACCCATTGTTGAAGCTCATCAAATGCTGAAAAATGGTTTCGCAGAACAGCCATCTTATGCTTTATACAGCCATTCTTTTTTGAAAAATTCTCAAAAAGAAGATCATAATTCATGCGAAGAAATGCAGGTGTCGGAAGTGGGAGCAATTCAGTATTTTGGAAATTCATTAGCTTAATTTTTATTGGCTGGATGTAATTGTTTAATTATTGATCAGTGTGTTTGTCATTCTGAAAGAATCTCAATATATTAAAAAATGATAGTTAGATTCCTCCGGAATGACAAATTGGATGTTAAAGTAGAAAAGAAAAACTTTTTACTAATCTGTTGTTTTCTTTTGCAAGTTCTTTAGCAGCATAAAAATCTTTTGCTTCATGTGTGGTTAAAAAATGGAGTTTTAATATCAACTAAATTGATAATCCAAAAAAAATCCCGACTTTTGCCCCCTCTTCAAAAATTCCGAAAATTCATGAAACTTTGTATTGCCGAAAAACCAAGTGTTGCCAGAGATATTGCCAAAGTTTTAGGTGCGACTACGCCTAAACAGGGCTATATGGAAGGAAACGGCTATTGCGTGACATGGACTTTCGGACATCTTTGCACCCTCAAAGAGCCTCACGATTACGGTCCGCAATACAAATCCTGGAATCTGTTTTTGCTGCCGATTATTCCTCAAAATTTCGGAATCAAATTAATTCCAAACAAAGGTGTTGAAAATCAGTTTAAAGTGATTGAAAGATTGGTAGAAGAATGTGATGAGGTTATCAATTGCGGGGATGCCGGTCAAGAGGGAGAGCTGATTCAGAGATGGGTTTTACAGAAAGCGAAATGCAATAAACCGACTCAGCGTTTGTGGATTTCCTCGTTGACGGAAGAAGCCATTAAAGAAGGTTTTGCCAATTTAAAACCCGCTGAAGATTATAAAAACCTTTATCTTGCCGGAAATGCAAGAGCAATAGGAGATTGGTTGTTGGGAATCAATGCAACACGACTTTTTACCAAAAAGTTTGGTGGAAATAAAGCGGTTTTGTCCATTGGAAGAGTTCAGACGCCGACTTTAGCGATGCTGGTTCAGCGCCAGAAAGAAATTGATGCTTTTACAACGGAAGAATATTGGGAACTGAAAACAAAATACCGCGAAGTCATCTTTAACGCTGCAATCGACCGCCTCAAAACTTTAGAACGTGCCGAAAAAGGTTTAGAATATCTGAAAGTCAATCCTTTTGAAATTGTTTCATTTGAAATTAAAGAAGGAAAAGAAAAAAATCCGAGACTGTTCGATTTGACCGGACTTCAGGTGGAAGCCAATAAAAAATACGGTTATTCTGCAGAAAATACTTTAAATTATATTCAGAGTCTTTACGAGAAAAAACATGTGACATATCCTCGTGTCGATACAACCTATCTATCCGAAAGTTTGTATCCGAAAATTGAAGGAATTCTAAGAAAAATGACTCCATATCAGGATTTGATAGTCCCTTTGTTGCAGGAACCCATTACAAAATCGAAAGCGGTTTTTGACGATACCAAAGTAACCGATCACCACGCCATTATTCCGACGGAGGTGACACCTGCTCAAAATTTAACGAGAGAAGAAAAATTCATTTATGATTTAATTGCAAAACGCTTTATTTCTGTTTTTTACCCTGAATGTAAAATTTCAAATACTTTGGTGGAAGGAAAAGTAGGAACAATTCCATTCAAAACCAGTGGAAAGCAAATCCTCGAACCGGGATGGAGAGCAGTTTATGCAAAAGAACCGAAAGAAGAATCGACCGATAAAGATAAAGAGAAGGAAGAAGAACAGACGATTCCTGAATTTGTGGTCGGAGAAACAGGACCACACGAACCGATGATTCACCAAGGAAAAACTTCGCCTCCCAAACCTTACACCGAAGCAACACTTCTTCGTGCCATGGAAACTGCCGGAAAGCAGATTGATGACGAAGAACTTCGCGAAATGATGAAGAACAACGGGATCGGAAGACCTTCAACCCGCGCGAATATCATCGAAACACTTTTCAAACGAAAATATATCGAAAAGAAAAGAAAAAATCTTATCGCTACTCAAACCGGAATTCAATTGATCGACACGATTGAAGACGAACTCTTGAAAAGCCCTGAATTAACGGGAGAATGGGAATTTAAGCTTCGTAAAATTGAAAGCGGAGAATATGAAGCCAATCAGTTTAAAGACGAATTGATTCAGATGGTCACTGAATTAACCAAAAAAGTAGTCGATGGGAAAGGAAAAGTCATTAATCTTGAAGAAGAAAAACCTGAAGTTAAAGAAAAGAAAAAACGTGAACCTGCTGTGAAAAAAGATTTACAGTCGTGGGAAGAAACAAAATGTCCTAAGTGTAAAGAACATAACCTGATGAAAGGAAAAACCGCAGTCGGATGTTCTGATTTTAAAAACTGCGGCTTTAAAGTTTCATTTGAAATTTTCGGCAAAAAACTTTCCGATAAACAGTTAATGGATTTGGTTTTAAGAGGTAAAACTTCAAAATTAAAAGGCTTCACAATGCATCCTGAAAGTTTATCGGAAGGAATTGTTACACTTTCTCCGGAATTTTCAATTACTTTGATTTAGATTGGCTGGAAACTGGATGTTTGAAGCTGGATGATCATTTAGTCATTCATTTTAATTTTTATAAGTAGTAAAAGTTTGACAACTCATGAAAATTTAGACGTATCAAAACACCCATCACCCAGCTTCCGTCTTCCAACATCACTTCACGTAAAGCCTCATCCTCGCCTCATATTCCGGCTTAGTTTTCAATAATTTCCAAATCTTTTTTGTCATCGGGATTGCTGATTCTGTAATAAATAATTTTGTCGGCAGAATATTTAAAATAGGGATGATTTTTCAGCCATTCTTCAGGAGCATTAACCAAAGAATACCGTTCCACTTTTGAATTGTCGAGTGGAGCAATACTTAAAAGTTTTTGAACCAATTCTTTATCAATATTATAGGTTTCCAAAATCTGCTCTTTCGTCATAAATCCGCCCAATTTTTTTCTGAAACCAATCATCGAACCTGCACTTTTGTCATCCAAACCAAATTCTAAAAGTTGTTTAAAAGTAATAGAATTCAAATCTGTTTTCGAGAAATCTGTTTTTTCCTGTTTGAATTCAGAAATTTTATCATCTGATTTTTTCGCCATTGTTGACGGATTTAATCTAATAAATGGTTTTAATTCTTCGAACTTTTCAGGAGAAATAACAAAACAGTTTTTTATATCTTCCAAGGTTTTAAAACTACCTTTCAGATTTCTGTCACGGTAATTAACGATAACATTCGCCTGTTTTTCTGAGAATCCTAAAGCTATCCAACCTCCAATATCTAAAGTATTTGGGTCGAAATTGGTATGCTGAAATTTATTTTTTGATGAAAAAGATTTTCCAGAGTAAGGATTATAACCAGCTGGAGTTTTTGAAGGAAGAATGAGATACGGTTCAAGTTTCTGATAATTTTCATCATTGATAATAAAACATTCTTTGAATTTTTCTTTGCTCACAAAACTTCCACCAAGGTAATTTTTATATTTTAAAATTGCTGCAGCCTGCCTTTCCGAAAAGCCTATTTTTTGCCAATCAATTTGTGAAAGTTGGTCAGGATTAAATTTCTTTGTTATGTGTATAGATTTCTTTTCAAAACTCTTAAAATTTGAACTTCCTTTCGCTTCAGCATTTGTTTCAGGAAGTAAAATAAGGTTTTCAAGCTGAGCATATTTCTCTTCGGAAACCGCAAAACATTTTTTGAACTGTTCTTTCGATAGGAACTTTCCACCGACAATTTTTTTGTATTTTAAAATTGTAGCCGTTTGTTTTTCTGAAAACCCGAGTTTTTGCCATTGAGCTTCATCAAGGTCATTTGGATCAAATTCAGAGAGGGATTCTGAGGGTAAATCTTCGGAAATAAAAGTGAGTTCAGGAAATTTTTCATCACTTTTATCGGTGTAATTTTGAAAGACAGTTAATGCCAAAAGCAGCATTCCTAAAACTGCCATTTTCTGATAGTAAGTTTTTTTCATCGTGTTTTATGTTTTGGTAAGATTTCAATTTCTCGAAATCATCATAAGATAAAGTTATGAATTAATTTTTAATTCAAAATACAATTAAATGAAAAAAAGATAATTAAAGGTTTGTTATACAGTGATTTGTGGTGCAAACTTGGTATTGGGAATAAATGAATTATGAAGATTATCTGATTAAGATATTCTTTTCTTGTGAATAAACATTTGTACAAGTGAACCTACAAAAACTCCAATCGTTGCACTCATTAAAAATCTATTAACATTAAAAATGGCACCCAAAATGATGAGCAATAATGAGATTCCTGCAATAATTTTTAAATGCTTTCGGTTTTTTAAATTAATCATAAGAAATCTTTTATTCAGGATCTTTGTCTGCTAAAGATTCTTTTAGTTTTAATAATTCGGCTTTTACAAATTCTAGGCGATCGATTAAAGTAACGGTTTCCGAAATTTTCGAGTTTGTTGTTAACGCAATTTTTGCACCGTCAAGTGTATAACCCTTTTCTTTTACCAAATGATAGATGATCTGAAGATTCTTAATGTCTTCAGGAGTGAAGTAACGGTTTCCTTTCTTGTTTTTTTTAGGCTTAATGATTGGGAATTCCTGCTCCCAATATCTTATCAATGAAGCGTTTACGTCGAAAGCTTTGGCTACTTCTCCTATTGAATAATACAGTTTGTCGGGTAAATTGATCTTCATTGTCGTTATACAGAAAATTCAAAGATAATTATTTTTTAAACTACACAGCAAATCGTAAATTGTAAACTTTAAATTTTAGCAGCATGAAAAATATATGGAGTTTGGGCGTAGTTGGTTTGGTTTTCGCATTACAGGGTTGCCAATCAACAAATTATACCACTATGTTTTATGAAAATACAGAGCCGAAATTAGTTTCGGATCAGTTTACTTTTACGGAAGGTCCGGCAACGGATAAATCAGGAAATGTTTATTTTACCGATCAGCCTAATGACAAAATTTATGTCTGGGATTGGGAAACGGATAAGATTTCTTTATTTATGGATAAAACAGGTCGTGCCAACGGAACTTATTTTGATGAAAACGACAATTTGATTACCTGTTCCGATAACCAGGGTGAGATCTGGAAAATTTCGAAAGACAAATCAATAAAGGTTTTGTCTAAAGGTTTTGAAGGAAAAAGATTAAACGGGCCCAATGATCTCTGGCTTGATGACGAGGGAGGAATTTATTTCACTGATCCATTGTATAAAAGAGATTACTGGGAAAATTTCAAAGTTGAAATTCCTGAAAAAAATCTGTATTACCGAAATAAAAACGGAGAAATTTCAAAGCTTGAGACTTTTGTTCAACCGAATGGAATTATCGGAAGTGTAAAATCAAAAAAATTGTACGTGTCGGATATTGATGCCGGAAAAACTTATGTTTATGATATTTTAGGCGAAGGAAAACTTTCTGAAAAGAAATTGTTTTGCGAAATGGGCTCCGACGGAATGACATTGGATCAAGAAGGAAATCTTTATTTAACAGGTAACGGAGTAACCGTTTTCAATCCTAAAGGCGAGAAAATTCATCATATCAAAATTCCTGAAGACTGGACGGGAAATATCACTTTTGGAGGTGAGAAAAATAATATTTTGTTTATTACCGCTTCGAAATCGGTGTATACTTTGCCGACGAAAACTTCTGCTTTGAAGTAGGTGAATTTTAACCACAAAAGTCACAAAAGCTTTTAAAGATTAAATTTTAATCTATAAGAATGAAAGATCAAAAAAGGTAAATTATTATTTAAGCTTTTTTGATCTTTATAAAATAATTCATTATACTTTAAAAAATTCTTTTGTGAATTTTGTGGTGAAAAATTGTACAGATTAATAAGCAATTTCCATTTTTACTTTCTTGCCTTTCAGTTTTTCGGTGCTTAATTTTTTGAGTAAATCTTTTACTTTATTTCTTGAAACCGCAACATAAGAAGTGGTGTCTTTTACTTCGATCAGCCCCAAATCTTCTTTTTGAAGTTCTCCTTTTTTAAGCAAATATCCTACAATATCAACTTTGTTGACTTTATCTTTTTTTCCTGCACTGATATAAATCGTCTGAAATGGCGAATTTGCAGGAACTTTTGTAAATTCAATTACGCTTTCTACAGGAACATCGTGTTTAATGAAAGGGAAATTTTCTTCTTCCTTCATAATGAGATACACAAAACCTTTCGCATTCATTCTTGCCGTTCTTCCGTTTCTGTGGATGAAAGCATCTTCTTTTGGCGGAAGCTGATAATGTACGATAGACTCAACTTCTGGAACGTCTAAACCTCTTGCAGCCAGATCGGTGGTAATTAAAACTCTCGCAGAATCGTTTCTGAATTTTAGTAAAGCACGCTCTCTTTCGTCCTGTTCCATTCCGCCGTGAAAGGTTTCTCTGTCGATTCCTTTTTCACGCAGAAGTTCTGAAATTCGGTCAACTGCTTCTCGGTGATTACAGAAAATCAACGTTCTTTTATTACCAATTTTACAAATCAGATGGAATAAAGTATCGAGTTTTTCCTCAGAAATGGTCATTACTTTTCTCAGCTGAATATCTGGTTTGTTTTCTCCTAATTTAAGGAAATCAACCATTTTTTCATTCTGAAGTCCGGTAAATTTCGGAATTTCATCCATTGCTGTTGCAGAAGTAAGAATTCTTTGGGATAAGCCTCTTAGACTTCCTATGATATAATCCATATCTTCCTGAAAACCAAGTTCCAGAGCTTTATCAAATTCATCTAAAACCAAAGTTTTAATGGTTGAAGGATCAAAATTTTCATTCTGAAGGTGATACCTGATTCTTCCGGGCGTTCCGATCAAAACTGCGGGAGCTTCGATCAGGTTGTTCATTTCAATCTTTTTATCATGACCACCGTAGCAAACCGTCACTTTAAAATCAGTACCCATGGATTTGAAAACCTGCTCGATTTGTAAAGCCAGTTCTCTCGCCGGAACCAAAACAATTGCCTGAATTCCTTTTACTTCTTTTTTTAGATTTCTTAAAACCGGAAGAAGAAAAGCCAGTGTTTTTCCCGAACCTGTCGGAGAAAGTAAAATAACATCGTTGTTGTTTTCGGTTGCTTTAAAAGTAGATTTCTGCATCTGATTCATCTCCTGAATCTGAAGCTTTTGATAAATTGACTGTAAATCCATGATGCAAAGGTAAGCGAAAAGAATTTTTGTTGAAATGTAAATTTATTTAAAGAAATTTGCTAAACCTAAACCTAAACCTAAACCTATGTCTCCCGAAAAAACAAAACTTATCACCGACAGTTTCAGCCGTTCCGAAACTTTAAAGTTCTACAAAGCCGAATTATTGGAAGTTGAAACCGATTTCGTTTCTATTAAAATTCCAAAAATGGAACTGATGACGAGAAAAGCGGGTATGTTCAACGGAGCGATGATTGCTTCTTTGGTAGATGTTTCTTCAGGTTACGCAGCAGTGAGTCATTATGAAGAAGATTGTTATGTGATAACAGTAGAGCTGAAAGTAAATTATTTAAGACCCGCAATCGGAGATGCTTTGGTTTCAAAATCTTATGTGGTGAAAGGCGGTGCAAAAATTTCTGTGATTCGCACCGAAATTTATACAGTTAATGAAAATCATAATTCGGAAAGTCACGTAGCGACTTCGTTGGTAACGATGATGAGAATAAAGTAATAAAATCTTACAAACTTAGTATTCATCAATGTTTAAATTGGATTGGAATAAGTTTTGTTGCTCAAGAATCCATAACATAAAAATTACACACTATGAACTTAATTATCCGTTTGCTGATCACTGCAATAGTCGCTTTTCTGCTGACTAAAATTTTACCGGGCGTGCATTTCGAAGGCTTTTCTACAGCAGTTATTTTTGCTATTGTTTTAGGACTTTTAAACCTTATTGTAAAACCTGTGTTGAGTCTTTTTGGTTTGCCTCTTACAATTATTACTTTAGGCTTTTTTGCTTTGGTCATTAATGCGATCATTATCCTGATTGCTGATTATTTTATCGACAGCATGACCGTTGATGGATTTTGGTGGGCATTTATTTTCAGTATTTTGCTTTCTATAATTACATCACTTGCCAATTCTATGTTTGCAGATAAAGATTAGTAAAAAAATATAGAAATTACAGAGGTGGAAATTGAAAAATTTCCACTTTTTTTATTTTGGGAATGAAATTATTATTAATTAATAAACTGTTTAGAGGAATTTTTACATAATGATCTATTATGAAAGAGCTGTAAAAGAATGATGTATAGTTTTGTATTAATTGATTTTTAATAAATTATAAATAAATATTTATGCTTATATATTTTATAGTTAAAAAGTGTTAATTTTGTAAAATAATTATCGGTAATCGATTTATTATAAATAATAATTTTTTACACCAAATCAATGACGAAATATTTACAGTTTTTTTTGCTGTTTATCAGTTTTTATGTCTTTTCTCAGGTTCCGGTAAGTGTTACCATTAAAGATTCTTCAGGTAATGAAAATTTTAATGTGACTTGTACCAACGATCTTGATGCCAATGGTTGTATTACTCTTCATGTAGAGTATCCTGTTATAAGACAGGCTACCAATTATCAGATTACACAGGGTACTTATAATCCTCCCGTTCTGTTGAATCAGGGGACGTCTCTCAATGCCAATTTTGATGATGTTTTCACTTCAAAAATAGATCTTCCTTTCAAGTTTTGTTTTTTTAATCAGTATTTTGAATCTTTGGTCATTGGTTCAAACGGGATGGTCAGCTTTGATCTGAATCAGCAGGGAAACATCAATTATCCAAATGTTGCATGGCAAAATCCGAATACGAATCTGCCGAAAAATTCCATTTTCGGAGTATATCACGACATGGTTTTTTCATCAGGCGACAGTTCCGAAATTTATTATTCTGTCATAGGAACAGCACCGTACAGAAAATTTGTGGTAAGTTTTTATGACGGAAGGGTAGCAGGTTGTACCGATCGCTCTTCTTCACAAATCGTTCTTCACGAAACCACCAATATTATTGAGGTTTTTGTAGATAAAAAACTGACACCCTGCCCTACAAGAAAGTTTGAAAATGCTTTGATCGGAATAATCAATAATGACGGAACTGTGGGATATTCTCCGGCATCCAGAAATACAGGAAACTGGCAGGCATTGCAGGAGTCATGGGTTTTTACCCCAACCGGAAATGTTATTCAGCCAACCGTAACCTGGACAAATTCTGCAGGACAGACTGTAGGAACAGGTATTCAGACGGTTTTATGCCCGACTCAGAACGAAGTTTATACGGCAAATGTCAATTTTAATGTCTGCGGAAACAGTAATCTTACATTCACTGATGATTTTACGCTTGACTTTGATCCTTCATATCCCATCGCAAGAAATTATGCTCAGGATTTTTGCGGAAATACACCCGTTCAGCTTAATTTGACTGATTTTAAAACCAATCTGACTTCGCAAAATCCGGCTAATTTCAATTTTTCCTTCCATAATTCTTTGATTGATGCTCAGAATAATCAGAATAGTATTTCAAACAATTATTCATTAACTGCAAATACCGTCATGTATGTAAGAATCCAGAATCCGAATGTTCCGGGATGTTTCAGGGTAGCGGTGCTTACTTTAAATTTCCTTACGAAAAACCTTCTCACCAATTCTCTTTTACTTTGCGATACCAATAATGACGGAATTGAGCAGAATTATAATCTGAGTCTTTTCAATGAACTGCTTTTACCTTCAGGAACAACATCAGCTTCTTATTATTTGAGCCAGTCAAATGCACAAAACAATACGAACGCTGTCACTACAGCTGATATTACGGCCAATACCAATCTCTGGGTTAGAATTCAGGACGGAACGTGTACGTATGTTTTAGGACCTGTTACTTTTACTTTTCAGATGGGTGTTAATGCCAATTCACCTGTTAATTTTTCCTACACAATGTGTGATATCAATGCGGATAATCAGGAAATATTTGATTTTACATTAAATATCGGCCCGCTGATTAGTACACAATCCGGAGCAACATTTACTGTTTATGAGACTTTTGCAGAAGCCTATAATGATTCAGGTACAACCATTCAAACAATTAAAGAAGGAATTTATACTGTTTTTGTAAGAGTGGAGATTCCGGGCGGATGTTTTACATTGGTTCCGGTAAATTTAAATATTACGTTCACAAAAATTATAGCCAACGTTAAAAATGAGTATATCTGCTTCAACGGAACTGATGATATAACGGTGAATCTGAATACGTTGTCTGCAAATATGCTTATTTCACCACCAACAGTTCCTTTTACAAAGTTTTATGCTAATTTTGATGATGCCACTTTGGATGTAAATACGATTTCTGCAACGCAAACCATTACTGAAAACGGAAATCTTGTAACCAAAACTTTTTATGTGAGATTTGAGCAGAGTGCCACTTGCTACACGATTAGAGCCATCAATGTAAATCTGGTTCATCCTGTAATCGTCACTTCAAATTTTACGGTATGCGATTTTAACAATGACAATACGGAAACCGTTTCTTTAGCACAGTTTTCATCTGCAATTATCGGAAACCAGAATGCAGCAACAACATTCTATCTTACTCAGTTTGATGCTCAGAACGGAACAAATCCTGTAACCAGTACAGATGTTGTAGGAACGAAGCAGCTTTTTGTGAAAATTACTTCTTACAACTGTACACAAATTTATCCGTTTAACATCAGTCTGGTATCAACACCATCTGTAAATCCGTTGGTAAATATTTCGCTCATCAATATTTGTGATAACAATAATGATGGAGTAGAGGTTTATAATCTTCTTTCTGCCCAATCGCAGATTTATTCCGGAACATCGGGCGTGAGCTTCACCTATTATCAAAATTACAATGCTACGGATCACACTTTCTGGAATGAAATAACCAACCCCGATACTTTTCCGGTTACAGGAAATGCAACGGTTTATGTAAAGGTGAAATTTAATAATAATGAATGTTTTTCTGCATCTCAGCTGAATATTCAAATGACTTTTTTACCGACAGTAGTTTTAACCAACGCAGTTTTGAATACCTGTGACGAAGATTTTAATCTGAGTGAAACTTTCCAGCTGAATGATGCAGTTCCGCAGATGTTTTCGGCTTCTCAGAACACCTATCCGCTTTCTGATATGAATATCTCATATTATTATACTGCTGCAGAAGCGAATGTCGGTAATCCTTCTACTCAGATCGGGAACAGTATTGTGACGAATGTTTCAACCGTTCAGGTTTGGGCAAGATTTCAATCACAAACAACGGGTTGTTTTTCAGTTGCACCCATTCAGCTGAATACCTATTTCCCACCAAAAGCGATCAACTCCAGTATTACGGTTTGTGACGATAATCTTGACGGAATTTATGAGGTTAATCTGATGAATTATACCAATCTTTATGTGGATATTCCCAATACGATTAATACTTTCACATTTTATCTGACTCAAACCGATGCTCAGAACGGAACCAATGCCATTACCAATCCGCAAATTTTTACAGCAAATCCTTTTCCACAGCAGATTTGGGTTAAGGTGATGAATATTTCTGGTTGTGACGATATTGCAAGTATTAATTTTGTGATCGGAACCAAAGTGGTGCTTCAAAATTCCGGTCCGTTTTTGTTGAATAATGTTTGTGATACTTTAAATGACGGAATTGAAAATGTGAATCTTACCCAATTCCAACCACAGATTTACTCAGGAAGTAATGCAACTTTTACCTACTATGCTTCTTTAGCTGACCTGAATGCAGGAACAAATGCCATTACAAATGCTTCCAGTTATCCTTTTAATCAGAATTTGGGATCAGATATTGTTTATGTTAAAGTAAGCGTTCCCGGATTTTGTTCTGAAATAGCCACCATAAAAATCACGCTGAAGCAGGTGCCAATTTTTACGATTCCGACGCAATATTTTTGTCCGGATGCGACATTTACCTATACCTTAGTGGTAAAAGACCATACAATTATAAGTTATGTTTGGACAAATCCTGCGGGACAGGTCGTTTCGAATACAGATACAATTAGCGGCGTCGGAATGGTAGGAACATACACCGTAACGGCAACATCGAGCAACGGATGTTCTTATACAACTACGTTTGAAGCGAAACATTATGATGTCCCGGTTATTCAGAATATGGTGGCAAACGGGAATGCTTACACGATAACTGCGACAGGTTCACAGCCGATCGTTTATTCCATTGATGGGGTAAACTGGCAGGAATCTAATGTTTTCCTTAATTTACCAACAGGAATAATCACTTTCTATGTAAAATATGTTGAAGGCAAATGTATCGTAAAACAGGATGGAGTAATTTTAGATATTAAAAATACAATCACTCCAAACGGTGACGGAAAGAACGATAAATGGATTGTCAGAAACCTTCACGTTTTCGGAACCAGAATGACAAATGTAAAAGTATTTGACCGTTATCAATACCTTATTTTCGAACAGAATACCAATACTCAGATTGTGTGGGACGGAACAATTTCCGGAAGACCGATTCCAACCTCAAGTTACTGGTACGTCATCACACTTCCGGACGGAAGAACGTTTACAGGGTGGATCTTGGTGAAAAATAATAATTAAAATTCTGTTAAATGCATAACATAAGCTGTCTTAAAAAGGCAGCTTTTTTTATTTGTATAAAACTTTTTGCGTTGTAAGAATTCCCCTCCTCTGGAGGGGTGGATTAATTTTCAAAGAAAATTAAGACGGGGTGGTTAAAAAAGGAATTCTCTCCATATTTCACACAATTAAAAATATCCCTATCTTTTCATAAACACAAAAGGGATGAATGAAATCTTTGCAGAAATCAACGGAATTAAAATCCAAAAAAATTATGTTGAAAACCTACCGTACAATCCTAACTTAAAGAAACTCTTGTCTGGAAAAAGAAAAGCTGGAATTTTGAGCGAAGTTCTTTTCTGGAAAAAAGTTCGTGCAAGAACATTTCATAAAATAGATTTTGACCGCCAAAGAATCATCGGAAATTATATTGTAGATTTTTATGTCAAAAATTTAGGTTTAGTTATTGAGATTGATGGTTGGAGTCATGATACTAAAGAAATTTATGATGAGATAAGACAAGACTATTTAGAATCTTTAGGTTTGAAAATTTTCAGAATAACAGATTTTGATGTGAAAAATAATTTGTCTGTTGTAATAAAAGAGCTCGAAGAATTTATCATCAATAATTATGGATTCTGAATTCCTCTCCTATGGAGGGGGTGGATTAATTTTCAAAGAAAATTAAGACGGGGTGGTTAGATAATGTAATCAACATATAGAAATCATTTTAAGACACTTTTTAAACCACCCCGTCAAAAATTCTTTGAATTTTCGCCACCCCTCCAAAGGAGGGGAATT
Source organism: Chryseobacterium sp. CBo1 (assembly GCF_001693475.1). Taxonomy (NCBI): domain Bacteria; kingdom Pseudomonadati; phylum Bacteroidota; class Flavobacteriia; order Flavobacteriales; family Weeksellaceae; genus Chryseobacterium; species Chryseobacterium sp. CBo1. Next base: position 64,462 of record NZ_MAUH01000023.1, on the reverse strand, counting down.
TCCATTACTCTGTATATTTTCTTTCTTTATTTGCAGGGATTTTCTAATTTGAATATCTTTAAAACCACAAAAATCCAACGACGATCAACAAAAAACCATCAACGAGATAATGACTTTCAAGGAACAGATACAGCAGGGAATTCCAAGCGAATTACCGCAGCCAAAACCATACGAACAAAACATCAATCATGCGCCGAAACGTAAAGAAATCTTAACGGATGAAGAGAAAAAACTCGCTCTGAAAAACGCCTTACGTTATTTCGAACCCAAATTCCATGCGGAATTGTTGCCGGAATTTAAAGAAGAATTAGAAAAATACGGAAGAATTTACATGTACCGTTTCCGTCCGGATTACGAGATGAAAGCAAGAGACATTGCAGAATACCCTGGAAAATCGGAGCAGGCAAAAGCCATTATGCTGATGATCCAAAACAATCTGGATTATGCTGTGGCGCAACATCCACATGAACTGATTACTTATGGAGGAAATGGTGCGGTGTTCAGCAACTGGGCGCAATATCTTCTGACGATGAAATATCTGTCTGAAATGACAGACGAACAAACATTGACGATGTATTCCGGTCATCCGATGGGATTATTTCCTTCGCACAAAGATGCTCCGAGAGTTGTCGTGACGAACGGAATGATGATTCCGAATTATTCCAAACCGGATGATTGGGAAAAATTTAATGCGTTAGGCGTTACTCAATACGGACAAATGACTGCCGGATCATATATGTACATCGGTCCACAGGGGATTGTACACGGAACGACGATTACGGTTTTGAATGCTTTCAGAAAAATTAATAAAGAACCAAAAGGCGGATTATTCGTCACTTCTGGTTTGGGCGGAATGTCGGGAGCTCAGCCGAAAGCAGGAAATATTGCGGGCTGTGTTACGGTAATTGCAGAAGTCAATCCAAAGATTACCAAAATTCGTTACGACCAGAAGTGGGTGAATGAAATCCACGAAAACCTTGATGAATTGGTGGCAAGAGTCAGAAAAGCTCAGGAAAATCAGGAAACGGTTTCTCTGGCTTATTTGGGAAATATCGTTGAGGTTTGGGAGAAATTTGATAAAGAAAATTTAAGAATCGATATCGGTTCAGACCAGACTTCGCTTCACAATCCTTGGGCGGGAGGTTATTATCCGGTCGGACAAAGTTTTGAGGAGTCTAATAAAATGATGGCAGAAAACCCTGAATTATTCAAAGAAAAAGTTCAGGAAACCTTAAGAAGACACGCAGCGGCAATCAACAAACATACAGTAAAAGGAACGTATTTCTTCGATTACGGAAATGCCTTTTTACTCGAAGCTTCCAGAGCCGGAGCCGATGTAATGGCAGAAAATCCGACTTTGGGAAGAGAGTTCAAATACCCATCTTACGTTCAGGATATTATGGGGCCGATGTGTTTTGATTATGGTTTCGGGCCGTTCCGTTGGGTTTGTACGAGCGGAAAGCCGGAAGATTTGCAGAAAACAGACGAAATTGCCTGCCAGGTTTTAGAGGAAATGATTAAAAATTCTCCTGAAGAAATCCAACAGCAGATGAAAGATAACATTCAGTGGATTAAAGGGGCGCAGGAAAATAAATTAGTAGTCGGTTCACAGGCGAGAATTCTGTACGCCGATGCGGAAGGAAGAATGAAAATCGCTGAAGCCTTTAATAAAGCAATCAAAAACGGTGAAATCGGAGCAGTGGTTTTGGGAAGAGACCATCACGATGTTTCGGGGACGGATTCGCCGTACAGAGAGACTTCCAATATTTATGACGGCTCGAGATTTACGGCAGATATGGCGATCCATAATGTGATTGGCGACAGTTTCCGTGGGGCGACCTGGGTTTCTATTCACAACGGCGGTGGCGTTGGCTGGGGCGAAGTGATTAATGGAGGTTTTGGGATGTTGCTCGATGGAAGCGATGATGCCGACAGAAGATTAAAATCGATGCTTTTCTGGGATGTGAACAATGGAATTTCCCGACGAAGCTGGGCAAGAAATGAAGGCGCCGTTTTCGCGATTAAAAGAGCGATGGAAGCTGAACCGAATTTGAAGGTGACGTTGCCGAATTTTGTGGATGAGAGTCTTTTCTAAAAATGACTGTTCAATCTAAAGATTCTTTAATTTTTAAAGGAAAGCGCTATTCAATTAATGCTAATTTATCTGATTTAGATTTATTAAAACATTTAGATATTGAAAAATACAGAGCAGAATCTTCTCGTAATTGGAGAGGGTATTCTGCACAATTTATTATAAGAAATAATTTTTTTTGTCTTAATGAAATCTTCTTACATAATGATGATGAACAAGGTAAAATAGAACAAACACTACAAAAGTTCTATTCTAAATATGAAGATGGAAGAATTGATTGGTTAAATGATATTATAATTTTAGATGAGGATAATACAATCAGAATTATTCTAGAGATTTCAAACGGCTCGCTATCTCAAGTTTTATATTGTAATGAAGAAGAATTTGAAGAACTTGAGAAAACGCAATTTAAAAATTTCATTGGAAGTGATGAGTATAAAAGAAAAATAGAATTTTATCTTTCTATGAATGATCAAAAAAATGCCTTTTTTACAGAGGAAAAAATTGTTGGCTTCATGGAAAAAAATATTTTTTCTTACAGTACAAAGTTATATTGAATTAGCGTTGTTTTAAAAACTTTTAGATACAAAAAAACCTGCTATGAAGCAGGTTTTTTCTTTTATTATAAACTTATAACTTTTCAAAAATTCTTTTTGTCATTTCACTAGCACCTTCCATTTCAAATATTAATAAATCTAAAACTTCAATATATTGTTTTTTAGCTTCTTTGAATGCGACCTGATTATTTGCTGGGACTTCTTTTACAGTTTCTCTTAAATATATAAATTGTGTCAATGCATAATCAATTTGATTAGGAACATTTTTTATAGCATTAATATCCCCTCCGGCAATATCTTTTAATTTTAAATTGAATATACTTAGATTTATTAATAATTTTTCAAAAGCACTGAACCCTATTGAATATAATTGCGAAAATAACTCAACTTCAGTTTCAGTTCTCTTTGCTGTTAAATTCATATCTTTAGATAGAGCCTTATAAATCTTTGAAACCTCATTCATGTAATTTAGAGGTTTATCTTCATTTAGCAATTGAAACCTTTTAGTTTTATTATTTGTATCTTCAGTCTGTTGATTCATAAGTGCTGTAATATTATTAATACAAACAGTTGCGTCATTAATAGTCGCTAAATCCTCAATTATATCTTCAAATTCGCCAGAATCTACTCTACCACGATATATATCAAATTTTTGATCATTTTTATCAGAAACAATTTTTATAAGCTTATTTATAGATTTCTCATTAAACTCTTGCTTAAATGGAATCTCAATTTTCCATCTTTTTTTATTTTTTTTTAAATTACTTTCTGTAATTTCTTGCCAATAAGTTTTACCTTCTTCTGGAATATGAGCTATAAGAATAATGGGAATACAAAGGTCTAGCCAATAATTATAATGAATATTAGTAACATAATGAGATAATCCTTTTTCTGTTCTATAAAAATTACCAGAGCCACTTTTAATTTGAACAGCTATAAATTTTCCTGTTGGTTCTCCATTTTCAACCTGCTCTATAATGGCATCTAATCCAACATCTACAATTGGCTGTTCACGAAATATCCATCCAAGATTTTTTATAACAATTTTTTCAGTTTCATTAACTCCCAATCTTTCAGTTGAATTATATCTATTCATAAAAACCTCTGTATTATATACCTCTTTGTAAATATAATTAACTCTATTTATTCATCAAAGAATTTTTATTTAATTCTTAAAAGATATAAATATTTTAATACTCCCCTAATCAAAACCATCCGCATCCACAAGACCTTACAACCACAATTAAAACAAACCTCCTGCATCCGCATTTCCTTTAAAACAACCCTGTTTATAATCTCCTGCAATTGCAGGAAGTCTCCAGCAAGTTGCGGGGAACTTCATGCAACTGTATTTTATTTCCCACAAAATGTTTTAAACTAAATGCAGAATTATTTATATTTGTTTTGAGTAATTAATACATTTTTAACAAACAAACACATTAAACGATGAAATTTCATTAGTGAGACTGAGCACTAAAGACCTTGCGACTTTGGCTCAGAGAATTATTTCAAACATTCAGTCAGGAAAATATCCTGTGATTTCCAATCATCCACTTACCGTGACTTTGCAGACTTCCTACACCGAATATGATCAGGTGTATACCAAACAAATCTACAGCGGAAAAGGAAAAGATGTTGCCACGGCAGACCACGAAAGGGATGTGGCTTACACCAATCTCAAAGCCTTTCTCAACGGTTACCGAAAACTTTCTACAGCACCCAATTATCAGTCGGCAGAAGATTTGTACGGCGTATTCAAAACGTACGGACTGAATCTTGACCGTTTAAATTATTCATCACAAACCGCTCAGATGAAAAAGCTGATTGAAGAACTGGAAACCCCGGATAATCTGCAGAAAATAGCAGTTCTTTCTCTTACTCCTGCTTTTAACGAAATGAAAACAAAGCATGAAGATTTTGAAGTGATTTTTGCAGATCAGGCAGAAGCCAATGCTGACCTTAGACAAATGACGAGTGCATCTGCTATTCGAAAAGATCTGGAGAAAAATCTGAAAGCTTATCTCAATCTGTTAACGGTCATGAAAGAAGTTCCGGATTGGGAACTGCTCTACACCGATACCAACGAGCTGGTAAAAGCAGCGAAAAATTCGGAGGTTCAAAAGTAGTAGAAGAAAAAAACAGAATAAATAGTAGAAAAACTCAGAGGAAAGCTGAGTTTTTTGTTTAGAAAAAATAGGGCACTTAGTTTGTCATCCTGCAAGGATCTAAACTCGAATATTTCCAAGTAATTCTCTAATACTATGTTGGGATCCCTACGGGATGACACAGTGTGCGCAGAATTGGGTGTAGAAGTTGCCTTTGTTCGGAGAAAACATAACCACACTGTTTGTCATTTTGAAAGAATCTAAGCACGAATCTTTCCAAGCAATTCTCTAATGCTATATAGAGATCCCTGCGGGATGACAAAGTGTGCGCAGAAGTATGTTTGTGAATATTGACTTTTGAGTTTAGCAAAAAAAAGGATAACGTTTGTTATCTTTTAAGGATCTGAACACGAATCTTTTCATGCTAAGTATTTATTACAAATTAGATATATTTGTTTTACTTAAAATAAACACACAATGATTGAATTTACAGAAGGAATATATACTTTTTACGTTTATATTCTTACTAATAAAAACAAAACTGTTCTCTATACGGGTGTTACAAATAATTTGCATAAAAGGTTACACCAACATAAGACAAAGTCAAATCCTAATTCATTTACCGCAAAATACAATGTCGAATTCTTAGTTTACTATGAAAAATTTGGGTGGATTCAGCAAGCAATTGAACGGGAAAAAGAAATAAAAATTTATCTCGGATTAAGAAATTAGAGCTGATAAGAATTCAAAATCCCAATATGGATTTTTTGAATGATTTGTTTCAACTGGAACTTTAATTGCCATTGCGAGAATGAAATGAAGTACTTATGAGTGAATCTTTACATGCTACTTTTTTAATACTACGTTGAGATCCTTACGGGATGACAAACTGTGTGTGGAAGTTTTTGAATATTCTATTATTTTGTGCAAGAAGATAAATACACTCTTTGTCATCCTGAAAGGATCTAAGTGCGAATCTTGCCAAGTAATTTTCAAATACTATGTTGATAACAATGCATGAGAAATAATATATAAAGCATGTGTAAGAAAATTATTTATTCCCCTTCAAAGTCACACCCAAAGAAAAAACAGGTTTGGTAAACTGGTTTCCATTAATAAAATCACCGTTCCCGAAAACGAACTGATAGCCGGCTCTTGAGGTAAGATAAATACCGATTTCCTCATCTGTAATCGTGGCTAATTTTACGGAAAAATCCAGTCCGCCCTGCATATTGTAGAAAATGCTGCGGCTGAGTTTTTTAGAAACTTCATATTCATTTTCATACCACACTCCATCGACTTCATTGTGGGTAATTTCGGTAGTTTTTTCATCCGGATTGACGAGACTGAAAAAGTACAAACCTGTAGAAAGATAGGTACTGAAAACAACTTTTTTGGTATTGATAAAATCATTTTGCGCCAGAAAATTAAGAATAATATGATTGGATCGGGTTCTGTCTGCGGCATAACCGAAATTTTCATTGTATTTTTTACTGGTAAAGCTTAATGCTCCACCCAATGAAATACGGTCATTGATGTACGATCTCCCGTTAACATGTATTGCAGGTTGGTGCTTATAAATGGTTGGTTGTAATTCTGCTCCAAAATAGAAAGCCACCTTTTCTTTTTGTGCGAAAAATAGGGGACAGCTCAGTAAAAACGCTAAAAAGGGATATACTTTTTTCATAATTCAGAATTTTAGGGTTTAAAAGGAAATGAAAAATACTTAAAATATTTGTTATTTCTCTTACTCATAAGACTCTGGAATTACTAAAAGGTTGTCTAGAAATACTATATTTCTTTGAAATTATAAACTGTATAAAAATTAATTAATACTTTTGAAATCATAAATAATCATCATAATTTAATAATTAAGTATTTTAAATGAAAAAACTGGGAATTATCTTCATTCTTATCTTTAATTTTTGTTTTTCCCAAACAAATTATACTTTGAAACTAAAGTTTGAAGAAAAATATTTTCTTTCAAACTTTATCACGAGTAAGACAACAAATGAGTTTGTATTAAAAGTATTCAAAGAAAGTGATTCCGTATCTACATTTGATAAAAGTAGAAATTATATAGATATTTTAGATGCTACTTTAAGAGCAAACATTAATGTTATCTACAACAAAGAATTTACTAAAGCTGAACGAATAGAATATGATTCTTTAAATGCTGAAATAAAAAATGGAGATCTTATTAAGATCTTTGAGAGTGCCGTGAAAGCAAATTTTGGTACAGAATTTTTGGAAGAAGCCTTTAAGAATTTTGGGATTACTAATTTCAAAATTGTTTCAACAGATTATAATCGATTTTCAATAGATTTCTCGGACAAAGCAAACTTTGAAAAAGCTCAAGATTTATTTGGTAATAACCGATTGACATTTCATAATGAGATTGAAAACATTGAATTAGAAAAAATACAGAATTGTTTTATGAAAGAAAATGATTCGTTGGTTAAAAATAATTATTTAAAAAAACAGAAAAATTATTTACTTATTTATAAAGACGATGCAAATCTATTTGGAGATTCTTATAAGCATTCAAAATGTTTTGACTCAAATAAGATAAGTTTTCTTTTAAACGACGGGGAAGAATATGATGTTTTTTCTAAATTATTTTTTGTAAAAAACACTACCGAATTAGAAAAGAATCTTATAAATTCTATTGTTAGCTTTGATTTTGGACCAGAGAATAATATAAATTCTGATGGAACATTTATTTTCATCACTATCTTGTTAAATAAAAATGGGCAGGATTTTTTAAAAAAATACTCCCATTTAAATGTAGGAAAGAATATTTTTTTTGGTAATAAATCAGAGTTCTTACTAAACCCAATGATTACGGAAAAATTAGAAAATGGAAAAATTTTATTAAAATTTAATCTATTTGAAGAAAATTGGCAAAAAACTTTTGAATTCATAAGATTTGCTGTTTTTAATAATTCATTAACAGTTCAATAGATAATATTAAAGTATGAAAAAACTAGGAATCATCGGTTGCGGCTGGCTCGGAACACATATCGCAGAACGATTATCAAACCAATACGAAATATTTGCAACAACAACGACAGAATCAAAAATTGAAGGTTTAAAATCTAAAAATTTCCATACCGATTTAGTAAACTTTCCCGATGAAATTGATACCGGAATGAAAGAGTGGGAAGTTGCATCAGAATTGGATGCTATTATGGTAAGTGTTCCTTTCTCCGGAATCAGAGGAGCGCAAATTTCGATGACTGAAAAGCGTCAAAATCTGCTAAACTTTCTTGGAGATTATAAAGGACAATTATTTTACACGAGTTCAACAGGCGTTTATCCACAAACCGAAAAAGATTTCACAGAAGATGATGCTCCTGCAAAAGATGTGGAAAGTGAAAATTTTATTTTAGAGAAATTTCCTCAAACCAATATCTTGAGATTAGGAGGATTAATGGGCGATCAGAGACTTTTAAAAAACTACAATATTTCTCAACTGGATCAACTGGTGAATCATATTCATTATGCAGATATTTGTTCGGTTGTTGAAAAAATGCTTGACAATCATTCTGAATATAAAGTATATAATGTTGTCGCTCCGATTCATCCAAACAAAGAGGAAGTGATTAATGCGCAGAAAGATTTACCGTATTCAGGAGAAAGGACAAATCAGGGAAGGACGATTTCTCCTAAAAGATTAATAGAAGAGCTGAATTTCGAATTTCAATATCCTGATCCGAGGTATTTTCATTTGTAGTATTTTCTAACGCAACGTTCGCGAGGATTTTTATTTAAAACCTTCATGTTTTTTCGTTCGCAAAGGCACTTTGTTCAGCTAAGGCTTTGGTCAATCATTACTGAGTGAAACGCCTTTACGGACGAAAAAATATTCTCAATCATTTAACTAAACTTTGCGAGTCTAACGCTAAAAATTATTAGCTTAAATTATATTGATTGAATATTTTTATTATATTTGTCTCATAAAATGATACTAAAATTTATAAAATTATGATAGCTGAAATAGAAAAATATATTGAGATTCAAAATAATATTGATGAAATTCTGAAAAATTCACCCTTCAAAATGTCTTATATTATTGAGAAATCAGGAATTAAGAAACCCACATTCTTTAAAAAATTAAAAGAGAAAAGATTTACTCCGGAAGAACTTTTGGTGATTTCAAAAACAATTGAACCTCGGTGGAGAAACGAAACTCAGGAAGAAATTTTGGAGTCTTTGAAACAAGCTGAAATAGATATTAAGAATGGTAATACTACAGATTTTTATGAATTTGTGGCTGAGCGCAGAGAGAGATTAAAAACTTTAAAAGATGCGAAAGGTTAGAATTTCTTCGAAAGCAAAGTTAGATTTAATAAGAATTGAAGAATATTTATTAAATAAATGGAACGAAGAAGTAGCAGATAATTTTTACCAAAAATTAATTGATGCGATTGATATTTTAGAAACGGCAAATGTTCAATTTGAAAAGTATCATAATACTGATTTTAGAAAATATCTTTTAACAAAGCATAATACAATAATCTATAGAGTTGAAAATAACGAAATAAATATTGTCCGTATCCTCCAAAACTTCCAAGATCCCGATGAAAATTACCAATCTCTGAATGATTAAATCTATACTAAAACCCTTTTTTACCACTTGTTTTTTGCTGTTGATATTTTCATACAGTTTGCAGGATTTATCATTGATTTATCCGTCTTATTTTCCGAAACCGGTTTATGATTTTAAGAAAAATCCTTTGAAATCATCAATGGTTCAATTGGGCAGAAAATTGTTTTATGATCCGGTTTTATCGAGAGACAATACTATTTCCTGCTCGTCGTGCCATTTATCCAATCAGGCTTTTTCACACGTCGGAAACCATTTAAGCAAAGGTATTGAAGATGGGATTGGCGACAGAAATTCTCCGGCGATTTTCAATCTGGCTTGGCAAAAAACATTTATGTGGGATGGTTCGGTTGTGAATATCGATGTTCAGGCTTTAGCGCCGATTAATCACCCGGCAGAAATGGGTGAAGATATAAATACGGTCGTAAGAAAACTCAATAAATCCACAGAATATAAAAAACTTTTCTACAAAAGCTTTGGCGATAGTATGGCAACTTCAGAACGCCTGATGAAAGCACTTTCACAGTTTCAACTGACGATTGTTTCAACGAATTCTAAATATGATAAAGTGAAACAGGAAAGAGCAAAGTTTTCTCAATCTGAAAAAAACGGGTATCAATTATTCAAACGAAACTGCAGTTCATGTCATCAGGAACCGTTGTTTTCAACGTATGAATTTGCCAACAACGGACTTTCGTATGATCCGGAATTAAAAGATTACGGAAAATGGAACAAAACCTTTGAACCAGCCGATAAAATGATGTTTAAAATTCCGAGTCTGAGAAATCTTGCATACACTTATCCTTATATGCACGACGGAAGATTCAAAACATTGTACGATGTTCTCGATCATTATGAAAAAGGAATTGAGAGAAATCCGAATTTAGCCAAACAGCTGGAAGAACCGATTGTTTTTAATGTAAAGGAAAAAGAAGATTTATTGGCTTTTTTAGCTGCTTTGAATGATTCTGTTTTGGTTTCTAATGTGGAGTATCAAAAGGTGAAATAATTTGTAAACTACAGAAAATTGAAAAATTATACTGCTCACTACTTAAAAAAAGATATTCTTCTTACTAATGATAGTCAAAAATTAGTTGGGAAAATTGTTGATGAATGTACATGGTTTAAGATACGGCATTCTATAGATTATTTGTCACGCACCTACGAAATAAAAAATGTTGGTTTTCTTAAAAATGATGTTGAGCTAAGTCTTTCAAACCGTGTTATTTATTTTACTGATTTAGAAAAAGACAGAATTATTAAATCAGGGCAGGGTGTAAGAATATATTATTTCAAATTAGCTAAGATCAATCAGCTTTTTGAAAAAGGAAAATTGCTCATTGAGATTGTAGAAAACATCAGGAAAGAGACTAAAGAATCCATTTTAGATATAAAAGCAGATGATTCTGTTGAAGATTTATTGATTTTACTTTTCTTGCATTATTCAACAAGAGAATTCAACAGTCTTGGTGGTAGTGATTAATGGATAATAAAATTCTAACAAAAATATCACATTATTTATTTATCAAAATATTTTCAATCGACTCCAAAATTTCTTTTTCAATAATTTCTTCGTTCAGAGTTTCAAAAGTATAAGTCTGTTCTTTCATCGCTGCGAAACCGGTTCCGTTCTGAAAAATCGTGTCCTGATGAATGCCGATTCTTTTTAAATTTTTATCAGCAACAAACATAATGTGCGGAAACTTATCATTCGCATAAAAATTAGAATCTACATTTCGAGAGATTTGTAATTTGATATGGGTTTGAGAGTGAATACCTAAATCGTTTTTAACCTCTTCATTGAATGAAATCTTACAGCCAAATCCGTTTTCTCTCAGCATTCTTCGGAATTCCTGCATTTTAGGATCGATTATATTTTTGCATAGCATCCTGAAATCTTCAATGAAAAGATCTTCTTCACTTCTCTTTTTCTCCAGACTTTCCTTAAGCTTTTGCTCTTCTGTCTTTAAGTTATGAAACAAATGATTCAGTCTGCTGATGTTTTCTTCTTTCATTGAATTATATTTTCAGTTTGCTTAGTTTTAAATATTTCAAATATAAATTAAATTATGAAGATTTTGAAGAGGCTCAATGAACAAGTTTGGAAGATTATTGATTAACATTCCAACCTTTTTATAAAACAAAGCATCTTTAATAAAAAAGCCTCTATGAAAATTACAATACCAAACCCTTGTCATGAAAATTGGGAAACAATGACTCCCCAGGAAAAAGGAAGATTTTGTTCGGTTTGCTCAAAAACAGTGAGAGATTTTACAATTGCTCCTGATAATGAAATAATCCACGTGTTTTCTAATTCTACTGAAGAAATCTGCGGCAAGTTCAATGAATCTCAACTGAACAGAAATATGCAATATTCTTCTATCAATTCTGTTTTTGTAAAATTTGCGGTGGGTTTTATTCTTACCACTGGAGGTTTAGTTTCTGTACAGGCACAAAATATAACAAATGATACTTTAAAGGTAGAAGAGATTGGTGATGTAGTGATATTTCCGGATACATATCAAAATAAGAAAAAGTTTGTCGGATCAGTTACTATCATTCCACAAGAAAGTTTAATTAAAGCTCAAAAAATTGATTCAAAAGTTGATCCTTCGATTTTGAGAGGTCTAAATATAAATCCACCAAAAGATAGTTTAAATAAAAAACAGATTAGGATCGGAGGGGCACAAACAACTTTGAGAAATGAGGAAAAACCGCTGATAGTTTTAGATGGGAAAATAATTGATTTTAATGATTTACAAAAAACAGATCCTTATTCAATTAAAGATATACATATCCTGAAAGATCATTCTGCAACTGCATTATATGGTCAAAAGGCTTTGAACGGTGTTATTGTAGTAACTACAAAAAAGAAATTTAAAAAGAAGAAGTAATTTTTGATTTTGTTGAAATGAATTAAAATTTATCTAATGTTAATTCTCATTCAAATACCCTTTAAATAGAGCGAATCTATTAATTTCCTCTTTTATAAACGGATTTTTACGGCTAACTTTATTCTTTCAAATTTCAAACTATTAAATTTTTAATGTATGAGCTTAGCCAATAATAGGTCATTTCTTGACCTTTTCAAATCCGAAAACGAAATTCCAGAAGAATATAAAGTTCCAGAAATCCATCAGAGAGAATATCTCCTTAATGGAGAATTGGTAAAATGGGAAGGAGAGGTTCAAAATATCTACTCGCCGGTTTGCCTTCAGACAGAGAATGGTTTAGAGAGAAAACTGTTGGGAAGTATTCCGAATATCGGTCCTCAAGAAGCAATGAAAGTTCTTGATGCCTGTGTAAAAGCTTATGACAATGGGTTAGGAGAGTGGCCGACCATGTCTGTAGAAGGAAGAATCAAATGTATGCAGAAATTTGTGTACTTAATGATTAAAGAGCGTGATTTAATTATCAAATTACTGATGTGGGAAATCGGAAAAACTTTAGCAGATTCCACAAAAGAATTCGACAGAACGGTAGATTACATCAACCAGACTATTGACGCACTGAAAGATTTAGACAGAGAATCTTCGCGTTTTCAACAGGCAGAAGGAACCATTGCGCAAATCAGAAGAGCCCCACTTGGTGTGGTTTTGAGCATGGGACCGTTTAATTATCCTTTAAACGAAATTTTTACAACATTGATTCCTGCTTTGATTATGGGAAATACGATTTTGTTTAAACTTCCAAAACACGGTGTTTTAGCACATTATCCTTTATTAAAAGCATTTAAAGAAGCCTTCCCAAAAGGAACGGTGAATACTTTATACGGAAAAGGTTCCGAAATTATTACTCCGATTATGGAGAGCGGAAAAATAAATGTTCTGGCATTTATCGGTTCAAGTAAAGTTGCGAATGGTTTAAAAAAATTACATCCGAAAGTGAACCGTTTAAGAGCAATTTTAAGTCTTGATGCAAAAAATGCTGCCATTGTTACGAAGAATGCGAATCTTGATATTGCCGTGAATGAAATTATTCTTGGAGCGCTTTCTTTCAACGGACAAAGATGTACTGCTTTGAAACTTATTTTTGTTCAAAAGGATGTTGCAGAAGAATTTACTCAAAAATTAACGGCTGCAGTTTCTGCTTTAAAACCCGGACTTCCTTGGGAAAAAGATGTGAAAATTACGCCGCTTCCGGAAGTTAATAAACCTCCTTACTTAAAAGAATGCATTGATGATGCATTGTCAAAAGGTGCAAAAGTTCTGAATGAAAATGGTGGATTTACTGAAGAATCTTTCGTTTTTCCAGCGGTTGTTTATCCTGTGAACAGTGAAATGAAGTTGTATCATGAAGAACAGTTTGGTCCCGTAATTCCGATGGTTCCTTTTGATGATATTGAAGAGCCGATCGATTATCAGGTTAATGCGGATCATGGGATGCAGGTAAGTATTTTCAGTGAAGATGCTCAAGAAGTTTCAAAATTAATTGATCCTTTTGTGAATTTGGTAAGCCGTGTAAATATTAATTGTCAGGCTCAGAGAGGGCCGGATGTTTTCCCGTTTACCGGAAGAAAAGACAGTGCGGAAGGTACACTTTCTGTATTTGATGCGCTTCGTTCGTTTTCAATTCGTTCTTTGGTTGCTGCGAAAGTGACAGATTCCAACAAAGAGTTGCTGAATACGATTGTAAGAGATCACGATTCTAATTTTCTGAGTACGGATTATATTTTTTAGTAATTATAATTTCGACATAAAATAAAAAACCGCAGTAAAACCTACTGCGGTTTTCTGATCATTAAAATCAGAATTATATTGAAAAAAAGAGTTTAATTATTGGTCAAAAATTTGGTGAGAATTTGATTCAAGTGTTCAGCATGCGTAATGTTTAATCCATGCGGACCGCCTTCTATTGTTACGAAATCATTGTCTGCAATTCCTTTTGCAGCCTGTTGTGCAGAAGTTTCTATAGGTACAATCTGATCATTGTCTCCGTGTACAATTAGTGTTTTTACCTTCACATTTCCAAGTTCTGGTCTGAAGTCTGTATTTGCCCAGCTTTCTGCACATCTTATTGTTGCTATAGGAGAAGCACATGATGCAATGCTCCAATCATAATCGAGCTGCTTCTGGCTGACTGTCTGGGAAAGCAATCCATAATTGTAAAAGTTTTTGTGGAATGTTTCCAGAAAAGTAACCCTGTCTTTTTTCAGATTCTCCATAATCCCGTCAAGATCTTCCTGCGGAACGCCTTGCGGATTGTCATCTTTCTGTTTTACCAAAGGAATGATAGAAGATATTAAAGCTATTTTATCCACATTTTCAGAGCCATAATTTGTTAGATAACGAACAACTTCGCCTCCGCCCATTGAAAAGCCGAAAAGAATCACATTTTTTAGATCTAATTGTGTAATAATTTCATGCAGATCTGCTGCAAGACCATCATAATCGTAACCTTCTAAAGTCGGGGCAGATTTTCCGAAACCTTTTCTGTCATAAGAAATGACTCGGTATCCTAAATTTAAAAGAACAGGAATCTGGAGTTCCCATGATTTTCCGCTTAAAGGCCATCCGTGAATAAGAATAATCGGCTGTCCGGAACCGAAATCTTCATAATAAAGTTCAAAACTTTTGTCGTCTTGTTTTTTAATGTAAGGCATATTTATATTTTTTTGGTGTGATACGAAAAACACAAATTTTAAGCCATGAGATGATTTTAAATAAAGATGTGGTACTTTGTTTTAAATTTATTTGAAATTTTTAATAAAAACTGTAACAATTATTTTGATGCGTTACTAACTCTACAGAGCACAAGAAAAAACAATGACCTCACAACAGGAATTTATAAACAAAATCGAAAAGCATAAGGGAATCATTTTTAAGATTTCTAAAATGTACATGGACGATAAAGACGACCGGGATGATCTCTTCCAGGAGATTACGTACCAGGTTTGGAAGGCTTATCCGAAATTTAAAGGCGAGAGTGAATTTTCGACTTGGCTGTACAGAATTGCGCTGAATACCTCAATTATTTTCTTGAAATCTGAGAAAAAAAGAAGTTTTATTGCTAATGAAGACTTTTCGAATTATAAAATTATAGAGGATGAATACGATCATGAAAAAGAAGAGAAATTAAACAAAATGTATACAGCGATCAATCAGCTGAGCCCAATCGATAAAGCATTCATCTTTTATTATCTCGAAGATTTTTCCGGAAGAGAAATTGCCGAACAAATGGGTATTTCTGAAGGAAACGTGAGAGTGAAAATGAACCGCGCAAAAAATAAACTGAAAGAAATTTTAAGTAATAAATAAGCTGGAAGCCGGAAGTTTGAAGCTGGAAGACTTCCAACATCCATCTCCCAACTTCCAGCAAAGAATTAAAAACAAACATTATGAATATAGATGAACTAAAAAATGCATGGAGTGAAGATGTTTCAGACGAAACACCGGAAATCAGCACCGAACATACAAACAAGATCAACCTTCCTTTAGAAAAAATCAGAAAAAATATGAGAATGGAATTCTGGTCAACGGTCGGAATTTTAATTTTCGGGTTTCTGGTAGTCTGGGTTCCGGTTCCTGAAGCTCCGTTTAAGTTTAAATTTTATTTAACGGTCTTGCTGTTTTCAATGGTAATCGTGGTTTCGTTTTTCTTCAGCAAGTTTTTTAAATTGTACAGAGACATCAGTAATCCGATGCAGAAAACATATGAATCTCTTCAGGATCTGATGTTTCAGTTTAAATTGAATGAACAGTATTATCTGTCTTTTATGCTTTCATTTGTCCCGTTTTTGGTTTGTGAACTGATTATTGTGATTGAGTTTATTCCGCATCGTGTTCCTTTGAGTGACTTTCAAATTGCAACAACGATTATTTCTACACTTGCAATTGGTCTTTTCGGACTTTTCTTGCTCGGAAAGTATTGGTATAAAGGTTTTTACGGCAAATATGTTAACCAGATTGAGAATCTTCTGAATGATCTTAAAAAATAAGGTTTAAACGGTTTCGGCGGGCTTTCAGCCCGCCGAAACCGTTTTTCTTTAAGAAATTATTGAGTAGAATATGTCGGCAATTTTCTCAAAACAGAAATAATTTAATTCTCAACTTTACTGTCTTTCAGTCTCTGAATATCATTTTTTACCCAATCCAGTTGTACATCTTTTTTATCGATAATATCCTGCATATTTTCGTTAATTTCTACATCAGGAACAACACCTTTTTGCTTATTTTCAAACGTGATATTTGGCTGTACCAAAAGTAATCCGATCGGTAAATCGATTTTAGAATTCGGAAGTTTCTGATAAGAATAAAATCCTGCAACCGTTCCGTCATTTGCACCACCTGTTTCTTCACCAACTAAGGTGACGCGCTGATCAAATTTTAATTTAGATGAAATAATCGATGATGCTGAGAAACTTCCGCCATTAATTAAAACATACACTTTTCCTTTGAAAGCATTATCTTTTGGTTTCGTCGACTTGTTTTCCTTCATTTTATAATAAGCAATTCCGTCTTTTCCTTTATAAACATTAAAAGCCTGATATAAAAAATACCCGGGATAAGTCAGACTTTTGTAGGCATATTGAAGCGGATTTGATGTTTTGAAGTAATTGGTTTTCAAAGGGGTAACTCTTGAAGCCAGTTGCGAAGGTTTTATCAATACAAAAGGTTCGGGAGCTAAGTAAGAGTACAATTGATTGATCTCATAAAGCGAACCGCCGTAGTTTTCACGAATATCAATGATGAGATATGAAGATTCTGCATTTTTTATTTTCGCAAAAGATTCTTTATAGAACCTGTCGGCAAAAGATCTTGAGAAACTTTTAATTTTCATGTAAGCAATTGTACTGTCTTTGTCGAGAAATTTAAAGTTCCTGTTGTAAGAACTTGTAGAGACCACATAATCATTCAGCTTTTTTTCAGGACTGCGTTTTTTCTCGGCTTTGTCTTTCTCAAGGTCTTTTTTATCTTTGGTCTCACGGTTTAAAGTCAAAATCTGCCTTTCGTTATTGTAAAGCGTTTCGATTTTTGCGCTGTCCATAATTCCTTTCTCGGCAACAAAAAAATTAAAGAAAACATCTTTCAGATAATGAGGATAGAAAGTCTTATTGTAACCGTCACTGCTGATTAATTCACGATATTTTTTAAGATAATCTGAAACAGGGACATTATTAATGCTTAACAGTTCAGTCCCCGGTTTTATATTTTGTATGGAATCTTTATTTTCTATAAAATACAAGTGATCTCCTTTCACATGATACTCAAATCTTCCAAAAAGTCCTTTTTTGTTTTTTAACGCCCTAATTTCTTTTTTTGAAAACCTTTTTGCTGGAATTCTCAACGAGAGATGTCCTTCACGGATTTTCGCAATAACCGGCTGCAATTTAAAGTAAAACTGAGTCGGAGTTAAAGGTTTCGTAATGGTGGTTTTTAAACTGTCAAATTTAAAATCAAGTTCTTCTTTTGAAATATACCAATTAAGCTTTGGGTGCATTTCCTGAAGTTTCAGGTACGTAAAATCTACATCTTCACGAAGTTTTTCAGGCGGAATCAAGCTTAATCTTTGTTCGTTATATTTTGTCACGGAAGTGCATGAAAAAACTGACAAAATTAGGATTATGAATAATATATATTTCAAAATATGAACTTTTTTAGTCAAACGAATTTAAAAACTTTTAAATATATTCAGAAATAAAAAGTAAAATTCATTTTCATGCGTCATTGATGGAAGAGTATCAATTTTGAGAGATTTTTTTTGCCATTAAGATTGAGCACAAAAGTAATTCAGATTTATTTAGATTCACTAAAGTGACCGATTTAGAAGTATGCTTACACCAATTTATTGATTCTTAAGACATCTTAAATATTTAATGATCTTAATGTTTAAAAATGTTTTACAAAATTATCAGATGCTCTTAGAAAGTTTTTTACATTTGAATTTGAAATTTTTACAATGATTTATTTTATCATATTGATTGCGGTTATTGCAATTGTAACATATTTAGTATTATCGATGGATGTTTTTGGAGCAGAGCCGAAAGGTAAACGCCTGGAAAGAATGCTGAAATCTAAGAATTATAAAAACAAACAATTTCAGAATCAGAGTTTTACACCATCTTTTGCGGAAGGTTACAGCATGCCGAAAGTAATGTTTGATTTTTTCTTTTCCAAAAAAGATCCTTTACTGAAACCTTTACATACAATTCCGAATGTACAAACCGATTTGAAAAACCTTTCTGAGGATGAAGATGTATTTATCTGGATGGGGCACTCTTCTTATTTGATAAAAATCGATGGTGTTTCTTTTCTGATAGATCCTGTTTTAAGCACTTTTGGTTCACCTTTTAAGTTTTTCAATAAAGCTTTTGAAGGTGCAGATTTATTTAAGCCTAAAGATATTCCCAATATCGATTATCTCGTTATCACACATGATCATTATGATCATTTAGATTTTCCGACGGTAAAAGCAATCCGCGAGAAAGTAGGAAAGGTTATTATGCCTTTAGGAGTGGGTGCACATTTCGAAAAATGGGGCTATTCTCCAGAACAGTTGATTGAAGAAGATTGGGAAACTGTTGTCGATTTAAAAAATAATTTCAAAATTACTTTTACTCCTGCAAGACATTTTTCAGGAAGAAAATTCCACAGAAACAATACATTATGGACTTCTTATGTTCTTGAAACGCCAACAAAAAAACTGTTTTTAGGTGGCGACAGTGGTTATGACAATCATTTTAAAACAATTGGCGAAAAATACGGTCCGTTTGATTACGCCATCCTGGAAAACGGACAATACAATCCTGCCTGGAAATACATCCATGCTTTACCGGAAGATGTAATTCAGGCAAGTATTGATATTCAGGCGAAAAATATTATTCCGGTTCACTCCGGGAAATTTGCATTGGCGTTACATCCTTGGAATGAGCCGTTGCAGAAAGTAACCACACTCGGAAAAGAGAAAAATCTGCACATTCTCACTCCGAAAATCGGAGAGATTTTAGATTTAAATAAATCAGATCAACATTTTCAGAACTGGTGGGAATAATTTATTCATGCCAGATTCCTTTATATCTTTTCGGATGATTTTCAAGCTGCTGTCTTACAAAATCGCACTCCGGATCGATCATCAGATCTTTTTCTTCGGCATAATTTACCAATTTATCCAAAAGCAATTTTGCATAACCGTGACCTTCAAGATCTTCGTTGATTTTGGTATAATACACATTGAGGAGTCTTCCGTCAACAGAAATCGACATGTAACCGACCTTTTTACCGTCAATTAATAATTGCAGTTCGTCCTGATAAGGTGTTATTTCAAACGTTATATTTTCCATAATTTCTGATGTTTATTGGTGAAACTCTTCTTTAAAATTACAAATTAAAATTTTATGCAGAGAAGATTTAAGAGATTTTAAAATAATTTATAATGATTTAAATTAAGTTATTCGTTCAAAATAGTTTCATCAACGTTCAGAATTTTGCTGGCTAAAATTTTATCAACACGGTTTCCGTCTTTATCTACGATTTCTAAAAGCAGATTTCCGATTTTCACCGTGTCGCCGGTTTTGGGCATATCATCATAATCATGAAAAAACAATCCTGAAACGCTCACAAATTTCTTTTCAACTTCCTGATCAATTTCGATATTAAAGTATTTTTTAAAGTCATGAATGGAGCATTTTCCGTCGATAAGCCATGAAGTTTCATTTCGTTTAATAATTTCAGGCTCATTATCACTTCCGTCGGGAATATTTCCAACCAGATCATCAAGAATGTCATTCAGTGTAATAATTCCTTTGGTTGTTCCGTATTCATCGATGACAATGGCAGTATGTGATCGGTTGTTCTGAAAACTTTCCAAAAGTGGGTAAATGAATGAGGTTTCGCTCACAAAGACAGCTTTTTTTAGATGTTCTTTCAACGAAAAATTCTGTTGCGAAAAATCAAAAAGGTCTTTCATTTTTACAATTCCGATGATATTGTCGAGATTGTTTCCATCAGTTACAGGATAGGTAGAGTAGGAGCAGCTTTTAATCTTTGTTTTAATGGTTTCGTAATCGTCATTTGCATCAAGAGCTACAATTCTTGAACGGTGCGTTGCCAGAGAATTTACTTTTCTGTCACCCAGAGCAAATGCATTTTTAAGAATATCGTGTTCTTTTTCTTCAATAATCCCGCCTTCATTTCCTTCTTTAATGATTGATTTAATCTCTTCTTCGGTGACGGTTTCTTTTTTATCATTTTTAATTCCGAAAAGTTTTAAGATTCCTTCGTTCGTAATCGTTAAAAGCCAGACAAAAGGCGAAGTGATTGCAGAAAGCCAATACATTGGTTTTGCAATGAAGATAGATATTCTTTCAGGGAATTTCAAACCTAATCTTTTAGGAATCAATTCACCAAACACGATGGATAGAAAGGTTACGAAGGCAACAATTAAAACAGAAGCAATACCTTTGGAATACTCAGAAAAAACCTCAAATTGAGAAATGTATTTTGCAAAATTGGCGGTAAGTTTATCTCCGGAATAAATTCCCAGCAAAATACCGATAAGCGTAATGCCGATCTGAACAGTAGAAAGAAATTTATTCGGATTTTCAGATAGCTTAATTGCTGTTTTAGCATTGGAGTTTCCTCTTTTTTTGATGCTGTTGAGTTTGAATTTCCTGGAAGAGACCAATGCCATTTCCGACATTGAAAATATCCCATTGAGGAGAATGAGAAGAATGATGATGAAAATTTCCATAGGTAGATTTGGTAATGAGATAAAGTTAGAGAAAAAAGATAAGGAAATCAACAGTCTTTTCCGATTGAATTTAAATATCGAATATTTAAGATTTATTTATCTTAAAACAGCATTAACAGCAAAAAAATGTCGGACTTTTGTCGCTTGAAATTTCTATGAAGATGTTAAAAGAGAAAAACAAATTTTTAGCAACCATTCTTGCATTTGCCGTAATTCCAATGTCGGGTCTTGCAACCGATATTTATCTGCCTTCGATGCCGAGTATGGCAACCGAACTTCATCAGCCGGAAAGTAATATTCAGCTTACTTTATCGATATTTTTGATTAGTTATGGTTTAACGCAGTTTTTTGCAGGAAGTATTGTCGATTCTTTTGGAAGGTACAAGGTTTCCATGGCTTCTTTGGCATTATTTGTCGTTTCATTCATTATTACTGCAACCACTCAGAACTTATTTGTAATCTATGCGATGCGTGTGTTGCAGGGTATTTTGTCGGGATTTGCAGTGGTTTCTAAGAGGGCATTTTTTGTGGATGTTTACGAAGGAGACGAGCGGAAACATTACTTAAGCATTATGACGATCGTCTGGTCGGTCGGTCCAATTATCGCGCCATTTATTGGAGGTTATCTGCAGAAAATTTTCGGATGGCAGTCGAATTTTTATGTGTTGGCAGGATACAGTTTAATTCTTCTTATTCTTGAATTCTTTTTTTCAGGCGAAACTTTGAAGAAAAGAAATCCTTTCCACATTGAATTTTTGCTGAAAGAATACAACTCCATGTTTAAAGCCAAAGATTTCTTTTATGGAATGGTAATGTGCGGACTGAGTTATTCGATGATTATGTTTTTCAATCTGTGCGGATCTTTCATTATTGAACATAAAATGGGCTATTCTGAAGTGGTTGCAGGTTATGTTTCTTTAATCCTCGGATTTGCTTGGATGACAGGTGGTTTTTTAGGAAAAGCATTGATTAATAAAGCTTTTTTACCCAAAATTCGTTATGCTAATTTCATTCAGTTATTTTTAATTGTCTTGATGTTTATTGCATCCTATTTTTCAAATAATATTTACAGTCTGGTGGCATTTGCTTTTGTAATTCACGTGACAGCCGGCTTTATCTTTAATAATTATTTCTCCTACTGTATCGGAAGATTCCCGAATTCAGCAGGGATTGCAGGTGGTTTAACAGGCGGAATTGCCTTTATCATCACATCCACCATCAGTTACGGAATTGTTGCGATCATCAAACCTCAGGTTCAGCTGGAAGTAGCAGAAGGATATTTCGTATTGGGAATTTTAGGACTATTTATTTTAAGTATGATTAAATTAAGAAAGGCACATGTTTAATAGTTGTTTTAATCTCAAATACCTGGAACTTTTAGACATAGTTTTATACGATTAATCCTCCCGAATAAAGGAGGATTTATTTTAAATCAGATTTAAATCATGGGATTTTTTTCGTATTTTCAAACTACAAAATCATTCCGCCATCGATAAGGATTTCAGTTCCTGTCATGAAGCTCGCTACATTATTATCCGATAAATAAACAACTGCTTTTGCTACATCTTCAGCAGTTCCCATTTTCTTTAAAGGAATTAAATCGGTCAGCCAAGCATCAAGACCTTTCAAAGTTTTTTCGTCTAATCCTGCTTTAGTCATAATTTCCGTTTTCGTAGGTCCCGGACTTACCATATTGACTCGGATTTTTCTTGGCGCCAATTCTGCAGCGGCTGTTTTTGCAATTGAATTCAGTGCTGCTTTGCTTGCCTGATAAACCGAACTGTTGGGTTTGGAAGTTGTTGCTACATTTGATGATAAAAAGACAACAGAAGCACCGTCATTCAAGAGCGGAGTAAATTTGCTTAAAGTGAAATACGCTCCTCTGAAATTAATATCCATCACATTATCAAAATTTTCCGCACTCATATTTTCGATAGAGTCTAAAGTTCCGGTGATTCCTGCATTGATAAACAAGATATCAACTTTCCCGAATTGATTTTCAACTTCTGTTTTCAAATTTTCAATGTCTTCCAATTTTCCCTGATCTGCCGCAAACGGAATTGCTCCCAATTCTTCTGCTGCTTTTTCAATGGCTTCTTTTCGTCTTCCGGTGATGATTACTTTCGCTCCTTCTGCGATTAATTCTTTAGCGGTAGCATATCCAATTCCGCTGTTCCCACCGGTTATGATGGCTAATTTGTTATTAAACTTATTCATTGCTTTAAAATTTTTGACAAAGTTATCTCAAATTGGTATACTTTTGTAATCAGTATCACAGAGTATATCAGTATCATCAATTATATCATTTAACTTTGCACTCATGGAAAGAGATCAGACAGAAGAGCTTAGAGCTTTACAAGATACCCTTTATTTCATTGGCGGAAAGTGGAGAATTCCTGTCATTAATTCACTTTGTAATGGCAACAGACGTTTCCGAGAAATAGAAAGAAGCATCCCCGGAATTACCACAAGAATGCTTTCAAAAGAGTTGAAAGAAATGGAAATGAATAAGCTGGTAAAGCGAACCGTTTATCCAGAAACTCCTGTTTTAATTGAATATGAACCGACCGGGTATTGCAGAACTTTCGGGAATATTATTTCGGAAATGATTAATTGGGGAAGGGAGCATAGAAGAGTGATTGTGGAGGATAAAATTTAGTTTTATAAACAAATGCTTAATAATGGTTTTATTGATAATGAATTTAAATATCAATAGGAACGGGCTTTAGCCTGTTTAAATTTTTACATAATATCAATTGGCTTTAGCCAAAACTTAAAATAATACTTTGCCTAGATTCTTCCTTCGTCAGAATGACAAACGGGACGTTTAAAAATTACTACTTAAAAAAAGCCCCTTTAAAAAAGGAGCTTTCAATCTATATTAAATCTGAAAATTAAATTCCGTCGATAATTTCATTTAAAACTGTGCTTGGTCTCATTGCTGCGTAAGTTTTGTACTTATCAGTTTTGTAGTATCCTTCAATATCCTGAGGTTTACCTTGAGCACCAATTAATTCTGAATTAATTACATCTTCATTTTCCTGCATTGCAGCGGCAACTGGAGCAAATTGTTTAGCCAATTCAGCATCAGCAGTTTGGTTTGCTAAAGCTTCAGCCCAATACATTGCCAAATAGAAGTGAGAACCTCTGTTATCGATTTGTCCAACCTTTCTTGCAGGAGACTTATCGGTAGCTAAGAATTTAGCATTAGCCTCATCCAATGCATCGGCTAAAACCTGAGATTTTGTATTGTTTTGAGTTTGTGCTAAATGCTCTAAAGAAGCCTGTAAAGCCAGGAATTCACCTAAAGAATCCCATCTTAAATAACCTTCTTCTACGAATTGCTCAACGTGTTTCGGAGCAGAACCTCCAGCTCCTGTTTCGAATAAACCACCACCGTTCATTAATGGAACGATAGAAAGCATTTTAGCAGAAGTTCCAAGTTCAAGAATTGGGAAAAGATCCGTTAAATAATCTCTCAATACGTTTCCTGAAACAGAAATGGTGTCTTTTCCTTCTCTTGCTCTTTTTAAAGTTTCCGTCATTGCATCTTTTACGTCAAGAATTTTGATGTCAAGACCATTTGTATCATGATCAGCTAAATATTTTTCAACTTTTTTGATCATTTCTCTGTCGTGTGCTCTTCCTTTATCTAACCAGAAAATGGCAGGCGTATCAGATAATCTTGCTCTGTTTACTGCTAATTTTACCCAGTCCTGGATTGGAGCATCTTTAGTCTGACACATTCTGAAAATGTCACCCGCTTCAACTTTTTGAGAAAGAAGAACGTTTCCGTTTTCGTCCTGAACTTCAATAGTTCCTTCAGCAGAAGCCTGGAAAGTCTTGTCGTGAGAACCGTATTCTTCAGCTTTTTGAGCCATCAAACCAACGTTTGGAACAGAACCCATTGTAGTAGGATCTAATTTTCCATGAGCTTTCATATCATCAATAACTGACTGATAGAAACCTGCATAAGAACGGTCCGGAATGATACAAACTGTATCTTCTTCTTTCCCTTCTTTGTTCCACATTTTTCCTCCGCCTCTTACCAAAGCAGCCATAGAAGCATCAACGATGATATCAGATGGAACGTGGAAATTCGTAATACCTTTGTCAGAATTTACCATCGCCACTCTAGGTCCGTTTGCCAAAGCAGCTTCAATATCAGCTTTGATATCAGCTTCCTGAGCGTTTCCTTTTATTTTATCAAAAAGATCTGCAAGACCGTTGTTTGGATTTACGTCTAAAGAATCAAAAGTCTCAGCATATTTAGCGAAAACATCTTTGAAGAAAGTCTCAACAATAGCTCCAAATACGATTGGATCAGAGATTTTCATCATCGTCGCCTTAAGGTGAGCAGAAAGAAGAACGTTTCTGTTTTTAGCTTCGTCAATCGCTTGCTGAACGAAAGCTTTCAATGAATTTAAGTTCATTACAGAAGAATCGATTACTTCTCCGGCCTGAAGACCTGCAAAATCTTTTAATAAAGTTTCAGCACCGTCATTTCCTTTGAAAACGATTTTATATTTTGTAGCGTTTTCAAGCGTTGTAGATGTTTCTGTACCGTAGAAATCTCCAGTTTCCATATGAGCAACGTCAGTTTTGCTGTCAGAAGCCCAATCACCCATTCTGTGAGGGTTTGCTTTTGCGTAGTTTTTAACGGCTTTTGGAGCACGTCTGTCAGAATTTCCTTCTCTTAACACAGGGTTTACAGCACTTCCTAATACTTTAGCATATTTAGCTTTGATTGCTTTTTCTTCATCATTTTTAGGTTCAGCGGGATAATTTGGAACTGCAAAACCTTTTCCTTGCAATTCAGCGATAGCAGCATCCAATTGAGGTGCAGAAGCTGAAATATTTGGTAATTTGATAATGTTTGCATCAGGCTGAGTAGCCAATTCACCTAATTCAGCCAAAGCATCACCTATTTTTTGATTCTCATTCAAAAATTCAGGGAAGTTTGCTAAAATTCTTCCTGCCAAAGAAATATCCGGAACTGCAATCTCGATGTTTGCTGATTTTGTAAATGCTTTTACAATCGGTAAAAACGAGTGTGTCGCCAACATTGGAGCCTCATCCGTAAGGGTGTAATAGATTTTTGATTTTTCTGACATTATGATGTTAGTTTATTGTTTTAATTTTAAGATTCACAAATTTAGTTAAATTTTAATTTTTTCCACTTTAATAATCAATGAGATTTTCCACTTTAAGAATTATTTAACCTTTATTTCAAACAAAAACACTTGAAATTTGAATAAATTTGAGAAACTTTAAAAATTTAAATTATGTCTACAATTACTTTAAAAGGAAATCAGGTAAACACATTGGGTAGCCTTCCTCATGTTGGTTTTACAATAAAGGATTTTGCATTGGTAGATTCTGGCCTGAATGTGAAAACTCTTGAAAGCTTCGAAGGAAAGAAAAAGGTATTCAATATTTTCCCGAGTATCGATACACCGACTTGTGCATCTTCCGCAAGAAAATTCAATGAAGAAGCTTCAAATCTTGAAAACACTGTTGTTATTAATGTTTCTAAAGATCTTCCTTTTGCATTGACAAGATTTTGTGCTGCTGAAGGTTTAAATAATGTGGAAACACTTTCTGATTTCAGAGGAAGTTTCGGTGATGATTATGAAGTAACGATCACAGATTCTCCGATGAAGGGCCTTTTAAGCCGCGCTGTAATTGTAACTGACGAAAACAATAAAGTGCTTTACACCGAGCAAGTTTCTGAAATTGCTAACGAGCCTAATTATGAGGCTGCTTTGGCCGCTTTGAAATAGTAAAAAATATTTCTCAATAAATTGAAATCATTCTGTTGTTTAACAGAATGATTTTTTTATTTTTGTGCATCAACGCAATAACCAGCCATTGAAAAATAGATATACTCCAGTTCTTGTCTTATACTCACTATTTTCTGGGATTTTCTTTTCTCAGGCACAAGATTCTAAAGAGGTTTTAGAATTGAAGAAAAAAATAGAAAAAACCAGTAGTGACAGCGAAAAGCAAGAAATTCGAAGGAAAATAATTGCCACTTATTCAAATGAAAAAAAATTAGACAGTGTTGTTGTTTATACGAATAAGATGTTGCCGTTTTACGAAAGGATGAATGATCGCGCTAAAATCGGAAACATAGAATTAAATTTAGTTGGTATTTACCATGCTCTCAACAAAAAAGACTTAGAAATTTTACATTTCAAAAATGCTGAAAAGTATTATAATGATTTGACTTTGGAAAATAAGGTGCGCCTAAATGATATTGGTGGTTTTTTTCAATACAGCAATAAAAACTACGATAAATCACTGGATTATTATAATAGAAATATTACATTCTATAAAATAGGTGAAAAAGTAAGCACGCAGAAAATTGATGAAACCTATCAAACTATCATCTCTTTATATTATTACAGAAAGTATGATTATGCTAAAACATTCAATGTTACAAACGATTACCTGCATTTTATTCAAAAAGAATTTCCAGAAAAGTTAGGAGACGTGCATGCTTACTTGGGAGGCATTTATTGGGGAGTAGGATTCAATAAAAAAAGTGTTGAGGAATTTGAAAAAGCAATAAAGCTTTATGAGAATCAGAAAGGCAGAGAGAAAGATATTTATGCTATCAAACGTACTTTGGGAGCGAACTATATGAATATGAAAGAGTTTGCTAAAGCAAAAAATTATGCTCAAGAGTCATTTGATTATTATACAAAAATAAAAGATGTTCCTTCTCTTTCTCATACTTATAATTTATTAGCTCATATTGCATTTGGAGAAAATAAACTTGCCGAATCGAAAGAACATATTCTTAATGCGATTAAAATTATTCCGGATACAGCTCAGGCTAATCTTTATAATAAAGCCTACTTAGGAACTATTAAGTATAAAATGTTGATGCAAACAGATAGCATAAACATAAAAACTGATAAATCGAAGTATAATGAATTAGAAAAAATTGCAAAAGAGCTATCAGATAATTTTGAAAAAATTGAGGCAAATAAAGATGAAATGACATCAGGGGTACTTATACATAACTATAATTTACTTTCAGATGCTTATGGAATGCTTGGAGATTACAATAAAGCTTATTATTATTTAGATAAAACAGTAAAGCAAAAAGAGAAATCGTATAGCGTACAAAAAATTAGAGCACTTTCTGAAGTTCAGGGAGAGCAAGAGCTTAATGATGAAAGACTTCGCATACAAGTTATTGAAGAAACCAAACGCATCCAACTTCAAAAGGAAATCGAATTAAAAGCACTCCGTTTTGAATATGAAAAGAAACAGGCTGCTGCAAAAACTAAGGAAGAGAGAAAAAGATTAGCCCTTGAAGAAGATCTAAAAAGAAAGGAAATTCAGATCAAATTCGAAGAAGAGCAAAAAGCGGTTACATTAAGGTACAATCAGGAAAAAAATATTGCCAGAATCAATCAGGAGAAAAAAGATGCCATCGCAAAAGCCGAGTTAGAAAGTTCTCAAAATCAGAAAAATATTTGGGCAGTCGGAGCTGGTTTGTCGCTTCTCTTATTAGGTTTTGCAGGATATTCATATAATCAAAAGCGAAAAGACAACAAAAAAATCGCAGAAGAAAAGAAAAAATCAGACGATTTACTTCTGAATATTCTTCCTTTCGAAGTTGCTGAAGAATTAAAAGAGAAAGGTAAAACCAGTGCAAAGCATTTTGATGAAGTTTCCGTTTTGTTTACCGATTTTGTGAATTTCACGGCAAATTCAGAGCGAATCGGCGTTCAGGAAGTTTTAAATGAATTAAATATCTGCTTTACCGAATTCGACAGAATCATGGAAAAATATGGTTTGGAAAAAATTAAAACCATCGGCGATGCTTATTTGGCAGTAAGCGGATTGCCTGTTTCCAACGAGCAGCACGCAAAAAATGCTGTCAATGCAAGTCTGGAAATTCTTTCTTATATTCAACAAAGAAAAAAAAATAACCCAAATGCTTTAGATATCAGAATCGGAATTCATTCGGAACCGGTGATTGCAGGAATTGTCGGTGTGAAAAAATTCGCTTACGATATTTGGGGCGATACGGTAAATACGGCGGCGAGAATGGAACAGAACAGTTCTTTAGGAAAATTAAATGTTTCCGAAGCTACCTATCATTTAATAAAGAATGACTTTAGTTTTGAGTATCGTGGGAAAATCGAAACCAAAGGTAAAGGCGCAATGGATATGTATTTTGTAAATGAATCTTAATATTATCAGACTGAACTAATTTCTATGAAACACAAGCAAAATATTTATTTATTTCTTTTCATTCTGATTTCATCATTTTTATCGTCACAAAAACTGACCGTAGATTCGTGCAGTGTTTTAATAACTGATAAATTTTTTAAAGAAAATCAATACATCAATCTCAATCAACCATGGAAATTCAAAATCGGAGATCATAAAATCTGGGCAAGTAAGAATTTAGATGATTCGAAATGGGAAAATTCGCTTACTGATGAATTTGTAAATTCAAAACTTCAAAAGAAAAATCCGAAGGACATCGTTTGGTTAAGAACTGTAGTCTGCATAGATTCTACTGCAGAATATCAAGCACTCGCTTTAGAGTTTAAAACTGGTGCTGCAATGGATATTTATTGGGACGGAAAGTTGATCAGACGATATGGCAAATTTGCAAAAGAAGGAGAAGCAAAATACGTAAACCCGACTCTTCCGCTTATTCTTAATGGTGGCGATGCGGGTACACATATACTTGCAGTTAGATACGAAAATACGCAACCTATTGCAGAGCAGATAATAAAAGGATTTCAGATTTCGCTTTCAAATCCCAATTCGACGGTCGCGGTAATGATGAGCCAGATTCTCATGAGAGGAGTACTTATTCAGGGGATTGCTTTTATTTTTCTAACATTATTTTTAATTCATTTTCTTGCGTTTTTATTTTATAGAAAAGACCGTTCAAATCTACTGTTTTCCTTATTTAATTTTGGGATGTCTGTATTTTTGCTATCGTGGTTTTTCTCTTATGAAACAGACGATATTGATATGAATGCGCAACTTGGTTACATTAGTTCTTTTGCAGGTTTGGGTGCAGCTGTTTTGTTAAGTGTAATGTTGAATAGTCTTTTCGGTAAAATAGGGTTAAGATTTAAAATTTTAGTCGTCTTATCAGCGATTTTATGTTTTTTAATACTATTCCCAAGCATCGGATTCGGTTTTGAAAAGCCATTATTTATTTTCATAATAACTTCCGTATGCTTAGAAGCTTTATACCTTATAATTCGGGCAATTATAAAAAAAATACCAGGTTCACGAATAATAGGCATTGGTTTGCTTTTTTTCTTCATTGTTCTTATTGGTACTGTATTTTATTTAATTTATTCAGGCGGTAACTTACAGATTAACCCTGGAAACAGTTTAGGTGAAATGTCTGTTTTTATCATTTTCATCATTTTTATTTTCAGTCTTCCATTTACGCTTTCGACTTTTCTTGCATGGCGTTCTGCCAATGATAATAAAAATCTTCAATTACAGATTGAGCAGGTAAAAAATCTGTCTTTTGAAAAGCAACAGATCCTTCAAAATCAAAATGAATTGCTTGAAAATCAGGTAAACGAAAGAACTCAGGAGTTGCAAAAAGAAAAACAGAAAACAGAAGATCTTTTACTGAATATTCTTCCTCATGAAGTTGCTGAGGAATTAAAAGAAAAAGGAAGTTCTGAAGCCAAATATTATGATGAAGTTACTGTAATATTTACTGATTTCGTTGATTTTACTCAAAGTTCAGAAAAATTGGGTGCAGAAAAAATGTTGGCTGAGCTTAATGATTGTTTCACCGAATTCGACAGAATCATGGAGAAATATAATTTGGAAAAAATTAAAACCATCGGCGATGCGTATTTGGCAGTAAGTGGATTGCCTGTTTCGAATGAGCAACACGCAAAAAATGCTGTTGATGCAGGATTGGAAATTCTTTCTTATATTCAACAACGGAAAAAAGACAACCCAAATGCTTTAGATATCAGGATCGGAATTCATTCCGGATCTGTGATTGCCGGGATTGTAGGTGTGAAAAAATTTGCTTACGATATTTGGGGTGACACGGTAAATACGGCGGCGAGAATGGAACAGAACAGTGTTTTAGGAAAGCTGAATGTTTCTGAAACAACCTATCAGTTAGTGAAAGACCACTTTACTTTTGAGCACAGAGGAAAAATAGAAACCAAAGGTAAAGGCGCAATGGAGATGTATTTTGTGAATCAGGTTTCATCTTAAAATTATAAAATTTTGAAAAAAAATATACTCATTATATCTTTACTCTTTGTATTTGCAGCACTGCAGAACTTCTGTTTTGCGCAAAATTCATTTGAGAAACCAACAGTTTTCACCGCTAAGCAAATCAAAGAAGGAGTTTCAATTGAAGAAGAAAGCAAGTTTTATGAAGGTGATAATCCTGCTTTTGCTTTACCTGATTTTGATGATTCAGCATGGAAATACATCAATTTTACCTCTAAAAAAGTTTATCATAAAGATCAGCCTCACTGGATCAGATATTATTTTAAGATAGATTCTGCCATGGTGAATGAATCTTTGTGCTTCAATATCAGTCAGCTTGGTGCTTCGGAGATTTTTTTAAACGGAAAAAAAATAGAAACTATCGGCAAAATAGGGAATGCAAAAACAACTGAATTCAGGATCAAAAATGAAGTTCCGTCCCTGTTTTCTTTGGACGATACCGGGGTAAATGTTTTGGCAATACGATTTCTTCCGATCACTAAAACAAAAAAAACGGTAGTTAATTACAGCCCGGTTGCATTAGATGTAGAGTTAAATGCTGCCAATGACTTTATGGATGAGAAGGTAGAGATGATGCAGGGATTTAATTTTGTTGCCATGCTTATCTGCGGTATTTTTTTCGCACTCGGCTTTGTTCATTTGTTGTTATTTTTATTTTACCGGAAAGCGATTTACAATTTATATTTCTCAACATACAATCTGTCTATCGGTTTGCTGAGCTATATGGTGCTTGCATTTTACGAAATGACAGATCCGGATAAAATTAATACATATTCTTTCCTGTCATTTTTATCAATTGTGGTATTTGGCGCATCACTAACCGGTTTTGTCAATACGTTGTTTGGAAAAAGCAAGCTTAGGCTGAAAATTATGCTCGGTATTGCAGGAGTGTTTCTTATTCTCTTTTATTTCAGCGCAGCACTTGCAGTCAGTTTCGTGTTTTTTTACATATTTATTGCTGCAATAGAATCTTTTTACCTGATTGTAAGGGCAATGATCAGAAGAGAAAAATCTGCATTTATTGTAGGGGGAGGAGTTTTGACTTTCTTTCTCTTCGTTATTATGCTGATTATTTTTCAGATTTTAGATTCTTTAAATATTGTTGATCCTGATCAGCTTTTCGGAGATGATTTTATGGGATATGTTTTAGGCTTTATATTTATCAGTTTTCCGATTTCAATTTCGGCTTACTTGGCTTGGGAATTTGCATCTACCAATTTGAGCTTGGTAAGACAGTTGGATGAAGTGAAAAGACTTTCGGATATCAATTTAAAGCAGGAACAGGAAAAACAGCAGATACTTCAGGATCAAAACGATTTGCTTGAGCAACAGGTCGACGAGCGAACTTTTGAACTGCAGAAAGAAAAGCAGAAAACAGAAAATTTATTATTGAATATCCTTCCGCATGAAGTAGCTGAAGAACTGAAAGAGAACGGAAGCTCAGAAGCCAAGTATTATGACGAAGTCAGTGTTTTATTTACAGATTTTGTTAATTTTACTCAGAGTTCAGAAAAAATGGGTGCTGAAAGAATGTTGGTTGAATTGAATGAATGTTTTACCGCTTTTGATTTAATCATGGAAAAACATGGTTTAGAAAAAATTAAAACCATTGGTGATGCTTATTTGGCAGTTTGTGGTTTGCCCATTAAAAATGAATGTCATGCTTACAAAACAGTTTTGGTCGCTTTGGATATTATAGATTTTATTGAAGAAAGAAAAAAGACCAATCCTGACGTTTTAGACATCAGAATTGGAATCAACTCGGGTTCTTTGATTGCGGGAATTGTCGGCGTGAAAAAATTCGCTTACGATATTTGGGGTGACACGGTAAACACAGCGGCAAGAATGGAGCAGAACAGCGAAAAAGGAAAAATAAATACCTACCAATTGGTAAAAGATAAAATTGTCTGTGAATACAGAGGAAAAATCCACACCAAAGGAAAAGGTGATATGGATATGTACTTTGCATTGGAAATTAAAAACAATATATAATAGCCCTGTGGTCTTTGCTGAGTAGAACGCCTTTGCGAACTTAAAAACATGCAGTATTCAAAAAAAATCTTTGCGCTCTTTGCGTTTAAAAATTAGTATTATTATTAAAAAAACACTTTCTATTTAAATATGGAATACGAAAAATTAAAAAAAATCATATTAAACAGGCTCAAAGAAAACCTTCCTGAGCATCTTTCTTATCACAGCGTAATGCACGTGAAGGATGTCATTGATTCCGTCGAAAAAATTGCAAAATCCGAAGGTGTAAACGATGAAGATTTATTATTGCTGAAAACAGCTGCTTTATTTCATGATACAGGATTTCTATTTGGTTCAAAAAATCATGAAGAAAAATCTTGTGAAATTGCAGCTGAATATCTTTTAGATTATGGCTATTCTCAGGAGCAACTCGATAAAATAAAAGGAATGATCATGGCAACGAAAATTCCACAGACTCCGCATAATCATTTGGAACAAATTTTAGCTGATGCCGATTTAGATTATTTGGGAAGAAACGATTTCTTTGTAATTGGAGATAAATTATTCGAGGAACTTTCGATGTTTGGAATCGTCAATTCTGAGCGTGACTGGAACTTGTTGCAGGAGAAATTCCTGGAAAGTCATCATTATTTCACAAAAACTGCTATTAATAGCAGAAAAGATAAAAAACAGGACAACCTGAATATCATTAAAACAAAATTAAAAAACGACTAATCATTTTATGAGCTCAGCAACTAAACATGGCCCGCTATTTACCATTTCAGATATTATTTATCTTGTTCTAGGGGTAATTTCGGCAAGTTTTGCTTTAAAATCTTTTCTTGTTCCCAACCACTTTTTAGATGGTGGTGTGACGGGAATTTCACTTTTACTTCACGAAGTTTACCACTGGAATCTTGGTGTTATTTTATTAGTTTTAAACATTCCTTTCATCGTTTTAGCATATTTTCAGATCGGGAAACACTTTGCCATCAGAAGTTTTCTGACGATTTTATTAATCATTGTAACCATTTTTTTCGTTCCTTTTCCGGAAGTGACACACGACAAACTATTGGTTGCTGTATTTGGCGGATTTTTCATGGGAATAGGAATCGGACTTTCCATGCGTGGTGGTGGAACTTTTGACGGAATGGAAGTTTTAGCATTATTAACATTCAAAAAGAGCAGTTTTAGTATTACTGAAATTATTTTGGGAATGAATGTGATTATCTTTATCATCGCAACTGTTTTTCTTAAATTTGAAACCGCTTTATATGCGATTATGACGTACCTTGTAGCAAGTCAGATAACCAAATATGTGATTGAAGGAATTGAAGCATATACCGGAGTTACGATCATTTCAGGAAACAGTGAAGAAATAAAAAAAGCATTGGTTTTAACGATGAATAAAGGAATTACGGTTTACAGAGGAGAAAGAGGTTTTATGAAAGAATCTTTTGAGCAAAGCCAGGATGCAGATATTATTTTCACGATCGTTACAAGATTGGAAGTAAGAAAACTACAAAATATCGTTCGATCGATCGATCCTAAAGCTTTCATTTTTACCCAAACGGTAAGAGAACCTCAAGGTGGAATTGTGAAGGAAATTGTAAAACATTAAATTATAATGAGATAATTTTACCGCAAAAGGAGCAAAAGAATTTATTGCCTTTAAAGCTGTTCAAAAGCTTACAAAAGAAATAACTTTTATATTTTGTAAACTTTGAATTACTATTTATTTCAATTGTTTCTTTTGAATCTTTTGCATTTAAAAAATAAAAATATGCTTAAAGCCTTATGATTTTAATTCATAAGACTTTAATTTTGCATAACCAACAACCAACAACCAACAACCAACAACCAACAACCAACAACCAACAACCAACAACCAACAACCAACAACCAAAATTAAGCAATGAAACGATCCGGAACCGCAACATTACCTCTTCACTACGGCAAAGTACCGCCTTGGCTGTATGAAAGGATGTCTATTCTGGGACTTTCCATTGTTGAAGTAATTTTAGCAGATTATGGAAAAAATGAAGTGTTGAAAAGATTGGCAGACCCATTTTGGTTTCAGAGTTTTGGAGCGGTGATGGGAATGGATTGGCATTCTTCAGGGATCACAACTTCCGTGATGGGTGCTTTAAAACGCAGTGTTAATCCCAATTCTAAAGAGCTTGGATTGTATATCTGTGGTGGAAAAGGAAGGTTTTCAAAAGAAACTCCAAATGAACTTTTAATAATAGCCGATAAGACCGGACTTAACGGAAATGATTTGGTTCGGGCAAGCAAATTGTCTGCAAAGGTTGATAATACGGCGATTCAGGATGGTTATCAACTGTATTTGCATAATTTTATTTTGTCTGATGAAGGAAGTTGGTCGGTGGTGCAGCAGGGAATGAACGATTCTGACGGAACGGCACGGCGTTATCATTGGCATTCCGAAAATATGGAATCTTTTGTCGATGCACCACATAAAGGAATCCAAGGAATCAACCGTGGAAATATCCTGAATTTAACAGCACATGAAGCTCAGGAAAATCGAAAAGGGATTTTAGAGATTTCCCACACCAATTCAGAAAAAATAATGCAGGATTTTGCGAATTTAATTTTGCCAAATCATCACGATGTCCGTGCTTCCGACGTTGATTTAAAAAAACTGGGAACATTGTTGTATATGACGAGAGAAAACCAGCCTGAAAATTTCGAAGAATTATTATTACTGAAAGGAGTCGGACCACGAACCTTACAAAGTTTAGCTTTGGTAAGCGAAGTGATTCACGGTGCCCCTTCAAGATTTCGAGATCCTGCGAGATTTTCGTTTGCCCATGGTGGAAAAGACGGTCATCCGTTTCCTGTCCCGATTAATGTATATGATGAAACGATTTCCATTTTACAGAAAGGAATTGAAAAATCAAAACTGGGAAATTCAGACAAATTACAGTCTATTAATAAGCTTCACACCATAATTTCTGAAGCTGAGAAAAATTTCACCCCTAATTTCGACATTAATGATGTGATTGAAGAAGAACGTCAAAACTCTTGGCGCTTCGGTGGAAAAACTGTTTTCGGAGACGCAGAAAAACCAGCTTTACCAAAACCAATTCAACTTTCTTTGTTTTAATTTTGTAATCAAGCAAATTTATTCTTACATAAAATTTATCCATAAAGTTTGTCATTCTGACGAAGGAAGAATCTAGACTTCGTATTTTAATTAGATTCTTCAATCTGCTTTGCTGCTTTCAGAATGACAAAACAGATAGCTTTAATAAATAATTAACAATGTTTAATAATTTATAACCAATACAAACAACCTCTAATACTAATATGTAAAGGATTACACAAAAATTAACTGAGACAAATAAGCATTTTGTTTAATAGTTCTTTCATCAATTCCAATAAAAATTCTATTTTTAAAGCCTTAAAAAACATTTACTTGATGATCAGCAAAGCCTTAGAAATCTGCTATGATTTTCCTTTTTTTCTGGATGAAGAGCTTGAAGAGATATTTAATGCTCATGAAAAAGTAATTTTTCAAAAAGGAGATTTTATTCTTGAAGAAGGAAAAACGGCGAATGAATATTATATTCTGGAGAAAGGTTTGGTTCGTTCTTTTGTCAATGATTTTAACGGAAATGAAGTAACAACTAATTTTTTCGTTGATAACGAAATTATCATTGAAGTTTCTTCAATTTTTCAGAGAATTCCGACTCAGGAAAACATTGTCTGTATTACCTATTGCGAATGTTGGAAATTCGATTTTGAAACTTTTCAGGAATTATTCCATAAAATCCCGAATCTCAGGGAGTGGGGAAGAGCATGGATGTCGCAACAGCTTTTCGTCTACAAACAACGTTCAGTAGAAATGTTTACGCTATCTGCAACAAAGCGTTATCTCAATCTTTTAGAGCAAAAACCTCATGTTATACAATTTGCTCCCTTAAAACAAATTGCTTCCTATCTTGGTGTGACAGACACTTCCTTGAGCCGAATCCGTAAAGAATTGGTTTCACATCCAAAGAAAATTTAAATCTTGTCTTATGGCAAGTTGATTTTCATTGTGACTTGGTAATTTTGAATTAAAGTTTAACACTAAAAAAATTACAAAATGGAAATCAATCAGATTTATGTCAATCTTCCTGTACAGGATGTTCAGAAAACAAGAGAATTCTGGACGAAATTAGGATTTTCGCTAAACGAACAGTTTTCAGACGATAATGCTATTTGTGTAATCATGAAAGAAAATCATATTTACACGATGTTTCTAAAGGAAGAATATTTCAAAACCTTTACAAACAGACCTGTTGCAAAAGGTGAAACAACTCAGACGCTTCTTGCGATTGGTGTAAACAGTCGTGAGGAAGTAGATGGTATGGTAAAAACGGCTGTTGAAAACGGGGGCTCTACCTACAGTGAACCACAAGATCATGGCTGGATGTATCAAAGCGCTTTTTCTGATTTGAATGGCCATCAGTGGGAAGTAATGTTTGCTGATCCTTCTCAGTTTCCGGCGGAATAATTATTTTTAAGTTTAAAAATTACAAAATGAAAATTAATCAAATTTTTGTTAACCTTCCGGTGAAAGATATTCAGAAAACAAGAGAATTCTGGAGAAAAGTAGGATTCTCTATCAATGAACAGATTACTGATGAAAAAGCAGTTTGTGTGATGATGAACGACAATATTCAGATCATGTTTTTACAGGAAGACTATTTTCAGACATTTTCAGAAAGACCGGTTCCGAAAGGTGATACTACACAGGTTTTGGTGGCCATCGGTTTAGAAAGCCGGGAAGAAGTTGATCAGATTGTAAATGCAGCGGTCGCCAACGGAGCTTATCAGCATGAAGAACCACAGGATCACGGTTGGATGTATCAAAATTCTTTTTGGGATATCAACGGACACGGCTGGAATGTGATCTTTGCAGATCCTTCTCAACAACTATCGTCAGAATAATTTAAACACTAATATTACCAATATTCTCCACAAATTTCACAAGTATTTTTTGCAAGTAAACCTAAACATCTGCGTAATCAGCAAAATCTGCGAGAAAAATTAACCAGTCACAATCATCTGTGAAAATCGGTGAAATCTGTTGGAAAAATAAAAATCGGAAAAACAAACAAATGGATACACCAAAATCAAAAAAACTAGACATCATCATTCCTGCATTTCGAGGTCACAGTCAGAGCTTTCTGATGGTTCTTGACGGAATTTCAGAAGAAGATGCCTTGAAAAGAATTGAAGGAAGAACCAATCATATCACCTGGATGGTCGGGAATTTCCTTGACATGCGTTACGCAATGGGAAATGTATTAGGATTAAATGAAGAATTTGAATTCAAAGATTTTTTCTTTCAGGGAAAAGCACTGGATGAAAATTTAAATTATCCCTCTTTACAACAGTTGAAAGAGAGCTTTCATCAAATTTCGCCGTTAGTTTATCAGAAATTACTGGAAGCAACCGATGAAGAATTAGACAAAGCTTTTCCGATGGGAATGAACATCGATTTCTTTCCTGAAACGGTTTTGAATTTCGTCGGAATGTGCATCGGCCGTGAAGATTATCTGTGCGGACAGATCGGATTAATGCGCAGAATTCTGAACTATGAAGGCATGAAATACGACTTCGATAAAGATTTAAAATATTAAAATGGCTCCGGTTGAAAAAGGTCATAAACAGGTCAACGGAATCAGGATGTACTACGAGATCTATGGTTTGGGAAAGCCCTTAGTTTTAATTCATGGAGGCGGAAGTTCGATTTTGTTTGATTTTAAAGAGATTATTTCAAGGTTGGAAAATAAATTTCAATTAATTGGGATAGATCTGCAAAATCACGGAATGTCGGAACATCGTGATATTCCCGAAACTTTTGAGCAGGATGCAAATGATGTTGCTGCTCTTTTAAAGGAAATCAATATTGAAAAAGCTTCATTCTGGGGTTTCAGTAATGGCGGAAATACAGTCATGCAGATTGCTCATATTTATCCTGAAATGGTTGAAAAACTTGTTGTCGCCTCTGCATTTTTTAAAAGAAGTGGTATGATAGATGGTTTTTTCGAAGGCATGATGGAAGCAACTTTGGATTCAATGCCCGAACCATTGAAAATTAATTTTCTAAACCTAAATCCGGGCGTTGAAGCACTGGAAAATATGTTCGACAAAGACAGCAAAAGAATGCAGACTTTCAAAGATTGGAATGAAGATATTTTAAAAGGTATAAATTCTCCAACCTTGTTCATTTCAGGTGATAAAGATGTGATGAAACCGGAACACATTGTCGAAATGTGGCGTTTGGTGAAAGATTCTCAACTGATGATTCTTCCTGCAACCCACGGTTCTTACATGATGGCTGACTTTGACGGAAATGCCGATGAAAAACTGATCGATTTTACGGTTAGTGA
Source organism: Chryseobacterium sp. CBo1 (assembly GCF_001693475.1). Classification (NCBI taxonomy): domain Bacteria; kingdom Pseudomonadati; phylum Bacteroidota; class Flavobacteriia; order Flavobacteriales; family Weeksellaceae; genus Chryseobacterium; species Chryseobacterium sp. CBo1. Next base: position 24,770 of record NZ_MAUH01000023.1, on the reverse strand, counting down.
GGTTGAAAAGTTCTTAAATAATTAGTAAGACAAAATTTAAATATATTTATTAAATAGATTCTTCACTACGCTACGCTTCGTTCTGAATGACAAACCGAATAAACGATATACATTGTTGTCTTTTGCTGAGTGAAACGCCTTTGCGAACGAAAAATATTTTCAAACATTAAAAAAAATCTTTGCGGACTTTGCGTTAAAAGTAGCATAAGATTGCCACGTCGCGAGCTCCTCGCAATGACACAAAACAAACAAACAAATTATTAATTAAAAAAATAAAAAATCATGGCTAAATTAAATCCTTATTTAAATTTTGACGGAAAAGCAGAAGAAGCTTTCAACTTTTACAAATCTGTTTTCGGTGGAGAATTTGTGGGTGAAATTCATAAAATGGGAAATGCTCCCGGAACTGAAAACCTATCCGACGAAGAGAAAAACAGAGTGATGCACATTGCACTTCCGATTGGCGGAGATTTACTGATGGCATCAGATATTGTTCCGAGTTTCGGACAAAAACTGACAGTAGGAAACAACAATTACGTTTCCATTTTTCCGGATTCTAAAGATGAAGCAGACAGATTGTTTAAAGGTCTTTCTGAAGGCGGAAATATCGAAATGCCGATTGAAGATCAGTTTTGGGGAGATTATTTCGGAAGTTTTCAGGATAAATATGGTGTTCACTGGATGATAAACTATAACGAAGAATACACAAAATAGTCTTATCTTTAAACTAAATTATAATGAAAAGGGTAGCTTGATGGGTTGCCCTTTTTGCCTCAACCACAAAATTATACGATATGGAACCAATTAAAATTGATATTACGATTTTAAAACCTGTTCAGCAAGTTTGGGAATACTACAACGACCCGAAACACATCACCAAATGGAATTTTGCCCATGAAACATGGCAATGCCCAAGTTCCGAAAACGATCTTCGTGTCGGTGGGAAATTCAAAAACAGAATGGAAGCAAAAGACGGAAGCTTCGGGTTTGATTTTGAAGGAACTTATGACGAAGTGATTTCCAATGAAAAAATAAAATATCACATGGAAGACGGGCGAAATGTTGATGTTGATTTTCAGAAAATTGATGAAAATACAACGAAAGTAAACATCACTTTCGATCCTGAACAGCAAAATTCAGTGGAAATGCAGCGAGACGGATGGTATGCGATTCTGAATAATTTTCATAAGTACGTAGAAAATCATTAAATCTAAGTGTTAGTCATGATCAATTTGGTAATAATGGCAAAATGTTTAAAACCCATTTGCACTGAGCATCATGTTGTGAAAAACAATTTTTTACACGGAATTATAGCTATGCCTGCAAGAAGAGCACTGGCAAGAGAGAAGATAGATTCTCTCGGAAAGCTTTCAGACTATTCTGAAAATGAGCTGATGAAATTTCACGGTTTCGGAAAAAATACAATGCTGAAGCTTAAAAATTATATGAAAGAAAATAATTTTTCTTTAAAATCTTAATTAAGTATGAATAATAATATTTTCCCATGTCTTTGGTACGATGGTGATGCCACAGAATCTGCTGAGTTTTACTGCAAGGTTTTCAATGGAAAAATTACGGCAGATACTCCGATGGTAATGAACATAGATCTTTTTGGTCAGAAACTGATGCTGCTGAACGGTGGACCACATTTTACAAAAAATGCTTCAGTCTCGTTCATGATAATTTGTGAAACTGAAGTTGAAGTTCAGAAATATTGGGATCAATTGATAGACGGAGGAATTGCTTTAATGGAAATTGGAGAATATCCCTGGAGTAAAAAATACGGCTGGGTTCGGGATAAGTTTGGAGTAACATGGCAGGTTTATCTTGGCGAAAATGGTGATGTGGAACAGAAAATTATCCCTACTTTAATGTTTATTCATCAGAACAACGGAAAAGCAATGCAAGCGATGAAGCTCTATACTCAGATTTTCCCAAATTCAAAAATTGGTAACGTCCTGAAGTACGGAGACGGAGTTGGGAACGAAACTCACGAAATTCCTGAAAATGTACAGCACGCTCATTTTGAAATTGACGGTTACAGTTTCTTCTGTATGGATAATTCTTATGATCATCAATTCGATTTTAATGAAGGAATTTCAATAGTTGTGATGACTGATAGTCAGGATCAAACTGATAATTATTGGAATGCATTAACTGTTGATGGAGGAAGAGAAAGCATGTGTGGCTGGTTAAAAGATAAATTTGGGATGAGTTGGCAGATTGTTCCTAAAAGACTGATCGAATTAATGAGTGATCCCGATCCGGAAAAAGCACAAAAAGTGATGATGGCGATGATGAAAATGCAGAAAATTGTCATTCAGGATTTGGAAGAAGCTTATGTTTCATAGCTGGATGATGGAAGCTGGATGTTAGAAGTTATTTTTAGGTGTCAAAAACTCCCAGGATTTATTCTTCGGCTTACTGTTTGATACATTTCTGAAAAAGATTTGCTTATGAAGACGCAGAACAAGTCAAAATCATTATCAAAAGTTCCGAAAGACGGATTGTATCCGGAAATTATCAGAAAAAATTATTTAGGAAGTAAAAAACTACTGAACAAAAAAGCTCTAATTTCAGGAGGTGACAGTGGAATCGGACAAGCCGTTGCCGTGCATTTTGCAAGAGAAGGAGCCGATATTGCCATCATTTATAAAGAAAGTGTAAAAGATGCCAGAGAAACACAAAAGCTGGTCGAAAAAGAAGGCGGAAAATGTATTCTCTTTAAAGGGGACATTTCGAAAAAAACTTTTAGAGATAAAACTTTAGAAAAGATCAGAAAAGAGTGGAAAACAATTGATGTTTTGGTGAATAACGCGGGAATTCAGTTTCCGAAAAATGAAATAACCAAAATAAGTGACAAGCAAATTAAAGAAACATTCGATGTCAACATCATTTCAATGATTTCTTTCACAAGAGATTGTTTAGCTTTAATGAATAAAGGCGGAAGAATTATTTGTACAACATCCGTCACCGCTTATCGTGGAAGTGATCATTTGGTTGATTATTCGGCTACAAAGGGCGCTATTGCAACATTTATCCGTTCACTTTCTGTGAATCTTGCCAATCAGAAAATTTTGGTAAACGGAGTAGCTCCCGGTCCGATCTGGACACCTTTGGTGAAAGAGACTTTTGAAGATATTGCTTCATTTGGTAAAGATACCCCACTTAAAAGAGCAGGCCAGCCTTCAGAAGTTGCTCCGGCTTATGTTTTTCTAGCTTCCGATGATTCGAGTTTTATAACAGGAGAAATTATTCATATCAATGGCGGTGATTTTGTCGGCGGATAATATTTTCTTAATCTAATCCTCAACCTTAAAAATATGGAAACTTTAGAATTTGAAATTAAAATAAATGCCTCTCCGGAAAAAGTCTGGACAGTTCTTTGGGAAGACACCCACTATAGACAATGGACTTCTGCGTTCACAAAAGGTTCTTTTTATGTTGGAACCTGGGACGAGGGAAGTATTGTTAAATTTTTTGATCCTAATAATAACGGGATGTACAGCCGTGTTTTGAAAAATGATCCGAATAAGGAAATGTCTTTTCTTCACCTGGGTGAAATTTATGATGGCGTTGAAACTCCACAGGATTGGGGTGATGCTACAGAAACTTATCTTTTAGAGAAAACAGATGACGGCACTTTACTTAAAGCCAAAATCAAAACGTCAGAGGAATTCAAAGTGTTTTTTGAGGGTAAATTTCCACAGGCACTTCAGAATGTAAAGAATTTAGCTGAAAATCAGTTATAAATCACCACAAATGACACTAATGAATTTCACTAATAACATAATCTTTGTTCATTACAATTAGTTTTAAATTGTGTTATTTGTGCTAAAAATTTGTGTTTAAACTAAATCAAAAAATTAAAATAATATGGAAACCTTATCTTACGAAATTATCATTAACGCTCCAAAGCAGAAAATCTGGGATGTTCTGTGGGGAAACGATACATACAGCGAGTGGACGAAATTTTTCAATCCTAAATCTGCATCAATCATGAAATCAGATTGGCAGGTTGGCGGAAAAACCTATTTTACAAATGCTGAAGGCGAAGGAATGGTTTCTACCATCGACAGTCTTGAAAAGCCGGATCAGATCATCTTTAAACATTTGGGAATGGTAGATAAAGAAGGAAACGAAGACACCGAAAGCATGGAAGTAAAACAATGGAGCGGATGTTACGAAAAGTACATCTTGATTGATTTTGATGGGAAAACAAAACTTCATGCTGAAGTTCAGACCGAAAAAGATTGGCGGGAACATATGGATCAAGGTTTTATAAAAGGTTTGGAGGTTGTGAAGAATCTTTCAGAATCAAATTAATATGAACTGAATAATTTCAATCAGGAGGTTTTTACGGGAACCTCTTTTTTTGTTTAATTTTAAAAGTATTTTTTAAAAGGATAAAATAACCAAAGTATCATGAAACTACTTACCATCTTATTTATTACATTCATTTTAGCTTTAATTGGAACAAAAATCTTTCAGAGAAACTGGAATTTTCTGTTTTCAGGAAATTTAGGAATGGCAGTTTTCATTGTCTTCACTGGATTTGCCCATTTTAAATTTCAAAAAGGAATGGCTCTGATGATTCCGGATTTTGTTCCTGCAAAAATGTTTTGGGTTTATTTTACAGGGTTAATTGAAATAGCAGCCGGAGTTGGTTTAATGATACCTTCAACTCGTGAACTGACTGCCGTTTTACTGATTATTTTCTTTATTTTAATTTTTATTGCGAATATAAATTCATCCAAAAAGAATATCAATATTTTTAAAGCAGATTATTCTGGTCCGGGAATGGGTTATCTGTATAAAGAAAGAATCCCGATGCAGATTATTTTAATAGGCTGGACGTGGTTTTTCGGGATTTATCTGAATTAAAAACAGTAGATAAATCAATGAAAATAGCTTTCATTTAAACAAAATTCAAATCCATCTTCACAATTTTTATCTCTCATCAAAAAACCTTACTTTTGCATATCTATAAAAAGTAAAAGAAAAGAATGAATTCCTACAAAAATCCTTTGGAAGAACGCTATTCAAGCGAAGAAATGTTGTTTAACTTTTCTCATAACAATAAATTCCAGAACTGGAGAAAGCTTTGGATTGCTCTTGCTGAAATCGAAAAAGATTTAGGTCTTGACATCACAGACGAGCAAATCGCTGAACTGAAAGCTAATGCTGAAAACATCGATTACGATAAAGCAGCAGAATATGAGAAAAAATTCCGTCATGATGTGATGGCTCACGTTCACGCATATGGTGATGTGGCGCCTTCAGCAAAGGGAATTATTCATTTGGGAGCAACTTCAGCTTTTGTAGGAGACAATACAGATTTAATTCAAATCCGTGACGGACTTTTAATTTTAAAGAAAAAGTTGGTTAACGTGATGAAAAATCTTGCTGATTTTTCTATTCAATATAAAGATCTTCCGACTTTGGGATTCACCCATTTCCAACCGGCTCAGTTAACAACTGTTGGGAAAAGAGCGACACTTTGGTTACAGAGTTTGGTTCTTGATATTGAAGAATTGGATTTTTTCTTAGAAACATTAAGATTCAGAGGTGTAAAGGGAACAACCGGAACTGCAGCAAGTTTCCTTGAGCTTTTCAACGGAGATTATTCTAAAGTAAAACATTTAGATAAAGAATTGTCAAAAAGATTCGGTTTCGAGAAAGTTTTCGGAGTTTCCGGACAAACTTACGACAGAAAAATTGATGCAAAAGTGGTTGCATTATTAGGAAATATCGCTCAATCTGCACATAAATTCACCAACGATTTACGTTTACTTCAAAATCTGAAAGAAATCGAAGAACCATTCGAGAAAAACCAAATCGGTTCATCAGCAATGGCTTACAAACGTAACCCAATGAGAAGCGAAAGAATTGGAGCATTGGCAAAATACGTAATGTCTTTGACTACGAGTTCTGCAATGGTGGCTTCAACGCAATGGTTTGAAAGAACTTTGGACGATTCTGCGAACAAGAGATTAACAATTCCTCAGGCGTTTTTAGCTGTTGATGCGATTCTATTGATTTGGAATAATATCATGAACGGAATTGTGGTGTACCCGAATAGAATCAACAAACACATTATGGAAGAACTTCCTTTCATGGCGACAGAATACATCATCATGGAAGAGGTGAAAGCTGGTGGCGACCGTCAGGAAATCCACGAAGTGATCAGAGTTCACTCAATGGAGGCTTCTAAACAGGTGAAAGAAGAAGGTAAAGAAAACGATTTGATCGAAAGAATCTTAAATGACCATTCTCTGAAACTTGATAAATCAAAATTAAAAGAAGTTCTGGATCCTAAAAATTTCATTGGTTTTGCACCAATTCAGACGGAAGAATTCATTGCCAATGAAGTTCAGCCGATTATTGATGCCAACAAAGATCTGATAGGATTAGAAGCTGATCTTAAAGTATAAATTGATATGCAGTCTTTTTGGGCTGCATATTTTGCTTTGTTCAATCTGTGATTGGTAAAGTTTGGAATAAATGAAATAATTATTTGGGCAGCTTTATCCGCCTCCCGCTCCCGCTTTTTGCCTGCACTTCGTTTCGGCAAAAGAGCTCCGCTCAAGTCGGGCTGCAAAGGTTTGTCAATAAAATAAATTTCAGTTAAAAATTAAAAATAAACCTAATAAATATCTGACATCTAATGTCTCAAAACAAAAGAATTTTCGTAGAAAAAAGAGGAATTTTCGATGTGGAAAGTCCAAAAATTTTTGATGAAGTAAAAGCGGTTATTCCGTCGATCCAAAGCGTAAAAGTGTACAATGTGTACGATATTTTCAATTTGAACGATGGTGAATTCGAAAAAGTAGTAAACAGTACTTTCGTAGATCCGGTTACTGATATTTTAAACGAAGAAAATCCTGCAAAAGGAATCCATTTTGCAATGGAATTTTTACCTGGACAATATGATCAGCGTGCGGATTCTGCTCAACAGTGTATCGCCTTGCTGACTGAAAATGAGAAGTCTAAAGTGAGAAGTGGAAAATTGATCGAATTCGAAGGTGTTTCTGAAGCTGATTTAGCGAAAATTAAAGACCTTTTAATTAATAAAGTAGAATCTCAAGAAAAAGATTTATCAATTTTAGATATTCCTGCAGAAGAAACACCATCAAAAGTGATTGTTCACGAAGGTTTTATCAATTTTGATGATGCGCAGCTTGAGGAATTCTTTAACAATCACGGTTTTGCATTAGGTTTGGATGATTTAAAATTCATTCAGGAATATTTTAAAACTGAACAGAGAAATCCTACAGAAACGGAACTTAAAGTTTTAGACACTTATTGGAGTGACCACTGTCGTCACACAACGTTTGAAACAGAATTGTCGAATATTGAATTTGAAGGACAGTTTAAACATACATTGGAAACGATTTTCAATGATTATATCGAAAAAAGAAAATTCTTAGGACGCGAATTGAAACCAATTTCTTTGATGGATTTGGCAACCGTTTGCGGAAGATATTTCCATAAAACAGGTAATTTGGAGAACTTGGTGGTTTCTGACGAAATCAATGCTTGTACAATCCAAATTGAAGCTGAATACGATGGTAAAAAGGAACCTTGGTATTTATTATTCAAAAACGAAACCCACAATCACCCGACGGAAATCGAGCCTTTTGGTGGAGCTTCAACCTGTTTAGGAGGAGCGATCAGAGATCCTTTGTCTGGGCGTTCTTTCGTTTTCCAGGCGATGAGATTAACGGGTGCTGCTGATGTTTTGGAACCGGTTGACCAAACGTTACCGGGTAAATTACCTCAAAAAACAATCACAAAACAGGCGGCGAATGGATATTCTTCTTATGGTAACCAAATCGGTTTGGCGACTACAATGGTTTCTGAAATCTATGATGAGGGCTACAAAGCAAAAAGAATGGAAGTTGGTTTCGTTACCGGCGCAGTTCCTGTGGATTGGGTAAGACGTGAAAAGCCTGAAGCTGGCGACTCTATCATTATTTTAGGTGGTGCAACAGGTCGTGACGGTGTTGGTGGAGCAAGCGGAAGTTCAAAAGAACAGGACGAAACTTCGATTCACACGATGAGTTCAGAAGTTCAGAAAGGAAATGCGGTTGAAGAACGTAAAATCCAAAGATTATTCAGAAATCCTGAAGTGACTAGATTGATTAAAAAATCAAACGACTTTGGAGCGGGTGGAGTTTCTGTTGCGATCGGTGAAATCGCTGATTCTTTGGAAGTTAATTTAGATGTTTTACCTTTAAAATACGAAGGTTTGAACGGAACTGAGCTTGCTATCTCTGAATCTCAGGAAAGAATGGCGGTTGTGGTTGAACCGAAAGATAAAGAACAGTTCATCAAATTCTGTGAAGCTGAAAACATTGTGGCTGTTGAGGTTGCAAAAGTAACAGATTCAGGAAGAATGCAGATGTTCTGGAAAGGTGATAAAATTGTTGACCTGTCAAGAGAATTTTTGGATACGAACGGATGTTCAAAAAGTCAGGAAGTTAAGATCACCCATCTTAATGAGGTTAAAGAAGAGACTAATATTTTCAATGAAGAAAACTTCTTGAAAATATTAAGCGATAAAAACGTTGCTTCTCAAAAAGGTTTATTGGAAATGTTCGATTCATCTATCGGTGCGACTACGGTTGCGATGCCTTTAGGTGGAAAATATCAGCAGACTTTAATGGAAGGAAGTGTTCAGACATTGCCGATTATCGGAGCAAAAAATATTGAAACAGTTTCTTTGGCAAGTTGGGGATTTGATGCGGAGATTTCTAAGCAGAATTCATTATTAGGAGCTTCTTACGCAGTTGTTGAAAGTGTTGCCAAAATCGTTGCGATGGGTGGCGATTACAAAAATATTAGATTCAGTTTCCAGGAATATTTCGAGAAATTAGGACAAAATCCAGAAAAGTGGGGGAAACCTTTGGCGTCTCTTTTGGGTGCTTATGATGCTCAGATCAATTTCGGTTTAGCAGCAATTGGAGGGAAAGATTCTATGAGTGGAACGTATCAGGATTTGAATGTTCCGCCAACGTTGATTTCATTCGCTTGTGCTAATGGAGAAAAGAAAAATATTATCTCTCCGGAATTTAAACAGGCAGGTAATAAACTGTATTTCTTTAATCATATTCCGCAGGAAAATGGACTTCCGAACTATGATAAATTGAAAGCAGTTTACAACCTTATTTTCGAAAATATCAAAGCTGGAAAAATCGTTTCTGTAAAGACTGTGAAAGAAGGTGGCGTTGCGGTTGCTTTGGCAAAAATGAGCTTCGGAAACAGATTGGGAGCTGAAATAAATATTGCTGATGAGAGTGTTTTATTAGCTAAAAATATAGGTAGCTTAATCATAGAATCTCAGGAAGAATTAAGTTCTGTTGATCTTCAATTAATCGGTGAAGTTGAAAATTTAAATATTTTGAAAATCAGTAATTTGGATTTTGAAATCGAAAAATTACTTGAAGCAAATACGAAAACATTCGAAAACCTTTTTTCAACCGTTGAAAAAGAAAAAATAGTTGTTGAATTGGATTCAAAACTTAACTCAATTAATCCAAGAAATATCATTATTAAAAAACACGGCATTTCTCAGCCAAGAGTTTTTGCGCCGGTTTTTCCAGGAACAAATTGCGAATACGATACGCTGAATGCATTCCAAAAAGAAGGTGCAATTGTAAGCAGTTTGCCTTTGATTAATATCAATCATCAGTTGCTTGATGAGAGCATCGATGCATGGGTGGAAGAAATTAAACAGTCGCAAATTTTAGCATTCTCCGGAGGGTTTTCTGCGGGAGATGAACCGGACGGTTCAGCGAAATTTATCGTTAATGTTTTGAAGAATGAGAAGATGAGAAATGCAGTTCATGAACTACTCGACAGAGACGGTATGATCGTCGGAATCTGTAATGGTTTCCAGGCTTTAGTAAAATCTGGATTGTTACCTTACGGAAGAATCAAGGACTTGGATGAAAATTCTCCGACTTTGGCACACAATGCGATCAGAAGACATATCTCTCAAATGGTGAATGTGAAAGTTCTAAACGACGAATCTCCTTGGCTGAAAGGAATGAGAGACCAAGTTTATACTATTCCAATTTCTCACGGTGAAGGTCGTTTTATGGCTTCCGAAGCGGAAATTCAGAAGTTGTATGAGAACGGACAGATTGCTACTCAATACTTAGATTTGGATGGAAACATCGCTCACGGAATGCCGTTTAATCCAAATAACTCATTATTCGGAATTGAAGGAATTACAAGTCCGTGTGGAAAAATCTACGGTAGAATGGGACACCCGGAACGTTTTGCAGAAGGGTTGATGAAAAACATTCCAACAGCGAATTACCATAATATCTTTAAAAACGGAGTTGAGTATTTTAAATAATCTTTAAGTTTAATTAAACAAATAATATTAGGAAAATGACTGTCATTAGTGACAGTCATTTTTTATTAAAAATTGCAACATTTTTTCAAATCCTGCATCATTTTAATAGTAAGAAAATCAAAAACAACTATCATGAAATTCAAACTATTGGTCATTTTCTCTGCTCTGATTTGTTCTTTAAAAGCATTTTCGCAATCCTATAAAATTATTTATGATTTCAAATGGAAGACCGAAAAGCAAAGCAAGGACTATAATTCGGAACTAACTGTTTTATTGAAAGATGAAGAGAATTCTTATTTTGAATCCTTAGCGAAATTTAAATATGATTCAGTAAAAACAAAGCTTGTGAATCAGGGAAGTCGAAGTTTCCCCGCACCAAAACAGCAGTGGAAATTACAGACTTTAATTTCCAAAAATTTAAAATCGCAAACAACAATCACAGAAGAAAACTTTTTCGACAAAGTATATTTAACAACATATCATTGCAGACCAGAATGGGAAATTCTGCAGGAGAAAAGTAAGCTGTTTAGCTATAATGTACAAAAGGCAGAAACAAATTTTGGCGGAAGAAAGTGGATGGCATGGTTTACTAACGAAATTCCGATCAGTGACGGACCGTATAAATTTTATGGCTTACCTGGATTGATCCTGAAAATATATGATTCCGAGGAAAACTTTATTTTCGAAATTAAAGGGCTCACCAAAGAGCAAAATAACATTGAAGAAAGAAATGCTAATACTGCGAAAGTAAATTTCACACCTAAGCAGTGGGAAACTTTTTGGGCTCGATATCAAAAAGATCCTTCTATGATCTTTGCCAATCTAAATTCTCCAACAGCTACTTTTACTTATGTCTATTACGGGAAAAATGTCGACAGCAAAGAAGCGAAAGATGCTTACAATAAATCGGAAAAGGAGAAAATAGATTTTTTTAAGATTCCAATTGAACTTAAATCCTGTGAATAGTAATAGCAATTATAAGTACTTTAGCTAAAATTCAAATGTGAGTGAAAATTTTAAAAATATTTAAAATAAATTGCAACATTTAAAAAACAATTACGTCTACTAAGTAGAAATTATAATAGGACTTAATAATTATTGAAAACAGCAACAGTAAATATCAGTGATAAAGAATTGTTGGAGCTATGCGGTTCCGGAAACAATTCAGGATATTCTCTGCTTTATCAGCGCTATTCCAAAGCGGTTTTCAATTCTGTTTTTCGTCTTGTAAATGACAGGGAAGATGCGGAAGATATTCTTCAGGAAGTTTTTGTAAAAGCATTTTCTGAAATCAGATCTTTAAAAAATACGGATAGTTTTGGAGGTTGGGTTAAAAGAATTGCCATTAACCATTCGCTTACCTTTCTTCGAAAAAAGAAAATCTATTTTACAGAGATTGAGGATGATAAAATGTACGATGTAAAAGATGATGAGCTGGAAGAAAAACTGGCGTTGGAATTTCGAATTGAAGAGCTTCAAAAGGTGATTGCAGAACTCCCATTACAAATCAGAACCATTGTGAATCTTTTTCTGTTTGAAGAAATGCCGCAGGAAGAAATTGCAAAAACCCTGGATATTCCCGCAGGTACGGTAAGAAGTTATTATCATCGTGCTAAAAAGAAAATTTTTGAAAAACTCACTCAAAAATGCCAAAATGAAAGATACGCTTAAAGAATATATAGAAAATCATCGTGAGGAATTTGATACACTTGAAGTTCCCGATGAAACGTTTGACAAAATCATGCTTAGGCTGAACGAACGGAACGCTTCAGATGAAAAAACAGTTCCATTGTTTGCCTGGAAAAAATGGGTCGCAGCTGCTTCTGTACTGATCTTTTTCAGTATTGGTCTTTATACTTTTTGGAATCAGAAAGAAAGCGAAAAACAGATAGTTTCAATTCAGGAAAAAAGTAAAGCGGAAGATAAGGGTTTAGTTGATGTTTTAAGCCCAAAAAATATATCAGAAAATGCAAAAATAGAAACAGCTAAACAAGTAAACAGGAGCGAATCTTTTGTAAGCAATGATTCAGTTTTATCAAAAAAAACAGAGAAAACGAAAATTTTAGTTCAATACAATAACCTTTCTGAAAACGAAAATGGTTTTAATAAAATTAAAGCTTTAGAACTATTAAAAAATGAATATTCTGCGAGTTCAAGATTACACGGAATTGCTTTGTTGAAAGATTTTTCGACTTCTGATAGACAAGTTGTAAAAATATTATCTGAGAAAGCACTTTCAGACGAAAATACGAATGTAAGACTGGCTGCAGTGGAAACTTTGTCGGCTCATATTCAAAATCCTGAAATCGGTAAAAAAATCCGACAGATTTTTCTTCAGCAGGATGATGCGATGGTTCAGAAAGAATTAATTGCAATTTTAGCGAACCAAAAATCATCAGAATTCAATACAGAAGTGAATAAAAAACTGAAAGAACTTACTTTAAACCCTACGACAGCAGATTTCGTAAAAGATGAAGCCTATGCTGTTTTAATGAGATATTAAAAGCTTTTATATAAAACCAATAATTTAAATTTTTCAAATTAAACTTCATGAAAAAGATATATTTAATCTTGTTTGCATTAATGGCAATTTCTTTCCACGCACAGGAGAACGATGGAGAAGCTGAGCCACACAGGTAACTCCTAAAACCTATAAAATCAAAAAAAATAAAGGCAAATTACTTCTTAATCTTGGTAAAGTAACCGTAGAAGGCTATAAAGGAAATGAGATTATTTTTTCACTGGAAGGCGGAACTTCGGCTGTCGACAAGCGTGCAGAAGGTCTTCAGATCGTTAATGCTTTGGGACTTGCCGATAATACAGGACTTGGGATCAACGTTAGTGAAAAAAATGAGGTAATGGAAGTCAATTCACTGAAAAAAATGTCTTTCCCTGAGATTAAAATCCTGGTTCCTGAAGATATTATTGTTTCTTTTAAACATCAATCAAAATACGGTGGAAATGTTGTTTTCCGAAATATGCAGAATGAAATTGAGGTTTCTACCACTTTTAACAATATTCAACTGGAAAATATTACAGGACCTGCAACCATAAACTCTATTTATGGTAAAATTGAAGCAGCTTTCAGTCAGAATGTAAAAGGGCCTTTGTCGATAATTTCTGTATACGGACTTGCCGACGTTACACTTCCAAAATCGGTAAAAGCGAACCTTAAAACGACAACCTCGTATGGTGAAATTTATATGTCTCCGGATTTTAAAATTGATGTCGAGAAAAAAGAAGATTTAGCCAGTCATGGAAATGATTTAGCAGGAAAAATAAATGGTGGAGGAACGAATATTGAAGTCCGTTCTGACTACAGTAAAGTGTATTTAAGAGCAAAATAAAATCATTATCAATAGATCAGGAATTAAAATGGAAATGATTCGGATGATTTTCGTATTTTAGTTATGATAACATTCTTTATCTGAGAAATTGCGAAATGATTAATAAAAAACAAAACAAAGAAATGACTGTCATCAATGGCAGTCATTTTTCGGATCTGGAGGGTTTCTACGAAGAGATTTCCCTGCTTTTTATGAAAGATGAAGATTGGAAAGTCGGAACTTTGGACGGTTTTGATGATATATTGTATGGAATTGATTCAGATATTACGTGGAAAAATTCTCAGAAATCAAAAGAAGACTTGGGTTTTGAAGCAACCAGAGAATTTTATGTAAATAAAATCAGTCAGGGAAAGCCGTTTAACATAAAACTGATTCAGCAAAAGTTGGATGATTTGATTGCGGGAAACGGACAGACTCTTTTTGAGATTTTAGTTGAAATTATCGATTCACATCAAAATATACAATTGATTTTAGACTGATTTTAAACACGAATTGCACAAATTTTTCACGAACAACACCATGATCTGTGAAAATCTGAGTAATCTGTGGGAAAAATTAAATAAAAATATACTTCCAATATACCAAAATTCCCACAACTACAGATAAAATCGCCATTAAAATAACCGCTCCGGCAGCAATATCTTTTACAAAACCAATTCTTTTGTCAAAATCAGGTTGAATGATGTCGCAGATTTTTTCTATTGCAGTATTGAAAATTTCCGCAGCAAAAATGCCAAAAGAAACAATAAGAATCAGAATCGTATCAACAGATGAAAGTTTTAAATAAAAAATTAGAAATACATTTACAGCGAATGCCAACAATTCAAGCTGAAAATTCCTTTCGGATTTTATCATAAGCCAAAGCCCGTTGAAGGCATTCTCAAAACTTTTATGAATAGGCGGTTTACGCATGATTAAGTTTAAAATAGAAATTGATTTTAAGAAAGAATTGACATCCATCTTCCATCTTCCTACATCCATACTTCAAAGATAAACTTATTTTGATGGTTGTTAGTAACTCGAAGGATTATTCTTTTCTATCTGTTTTCTATTTATTATATTTGTAAAAACTTATTTTTAAATCTATGAAATTTATTATTTCAAGTGGTGAACTGCAGAAGGCTTTGCAAACTGTAAGTGGCGTAATATCAAGTTCTCAGTCGAGACCGATTTTAGAAAACTATCTTTTTGAACTAAACGAAAACAACCTTACCATTACTGCATCTGATGGCGAAACTACGCTGATTACTTCTTTGGAGGTAAAGTCTGATGATTCAGGTAAATTTGCTGTTCCTGCCAAGATTTTTCAAGATTTTATCAAAACGTATGGTGAGCAACCTCTTACTTTGGCAGTAAAAGATAATGCTGAAGGAACTGGAAGTCAGCTTGAGATTTTGGATGAGAAAGATAACTTTGCTGTTGCATTAGACAACGCAGATGATTATCCTGAACTTCCTGAATTTGATGCTTCACAATCTGTAACAATGCCTGCAGGAGTTTTGTCTGAAGCTTTAACCAACACTCTTTTTGCAACAAGTAACGATTCTCTTCGTCCGGTAATGACGGGAGTTTTGTTCCAGTTTGGAGAGAACGAAACCAACTTTGTTTCTACAGATTCTCACCGATTGGTTGTTTATAAAAGAACAGACCTGATGAATGCCGAGCCAATGGAATTCATCATGCCTAAAAAGCCTTTAAATATTTTCAAAAATATTTTAGCAAGCTCAAACGAAGATCTTACCATCGACTTCAACGAGAATATGGCTAAATTTACTTTTGGTAAGCATATCTGGATTTGTAGATTAATTGACGGAAAATATCCTAATTATACTGCAGTAATCCCGAAAGAAAATCCGAATGTATTGACGATTAACAGAAACCTTTTATTGGGAGCAATAAAGAGAGCGTCGATCATGTCGAATAAATCGACAAATCAGGTTAGATTTAAGTTGTCTGCAAACATTCTTCACCTTCATGCAGAAGACACAGAATATGCAAACAAAGCAGATATGCAGATTCCTTGCGATTATAACGGAGAAGACATCAATATCGGTTTCAGCTCTAAGTTTTTAACAGAAATGTTGGGTATTTTAGGAGCGGATGATATTACGATGAAAATGTCTCAGCCAAACAGACCGGGAATCATCGAGCCTCTTGACGGACTTGAAGAAAACGAAAATATCTTAATGCTTTCAATGCCGGTAATCGGATTGTAAGATTTGATTAAAAAATATAAAAAAGGATTTCAATTTTGAAATCCTTTTTTTGTGAAATTATTTTAACCTATTTTCCGATTCCAACTTTCCAATCAAATTCCCCTTTACCACCGTGAAAGTATGATCCTTCGCTTCCGCAAAAGAAATATCATATTTTCTCTCCATATTTCTCAAATCCTCCGGAAATTGAGATAAAAGATGATTGTAATATTCATCAAGAAAATCATTTGATGGCATTTTGTAGTTAATCTTCAGCTGAAAACGTCGCAGTAGAGCAGTATCAATAATTTCTGCATGATTTGTCGCACAAAGTAAAAGCGCATTTTCAGGGTAATAATCAATGAGCTGAATCAAGGTGTTGACGAGTCTTCTCATTTCTCCTACATCTTTATCGTCGCTTCCACGAGCTTTTCCGATTTGGTCTAACTCGTCAAGAAAAAGAACGGATCTTTCTCTTGCAGCTTTATCGAAAATCATTTTGATATTTTGAGAAGTTTCACCTATTCTGGAGGAGACGATATTGCTCAGATTAAGAATAATAATATTTTTGCCTAAAGCATTGGCAATGGCTTTTGCAGTCATGGTTTTACCACAACCCGAACTTCCCTGTAAAAGGATTTTGTTGTTGACAGGAAGACTGTATTCCTGTAGCTCTTTAATATAGGTGTGTTCTTTGATGAGCTGTACAAATTGCTGTTTGTTTTGGGGTTCAAGATAAACTTCGTTGAGCGTTACTGCTTCTTTATCCTGAATGATAAGATCGTACAGATTCATAGTTACAAAACATTATATTGATTTGCAAAGATAATTCATTTCGAGAATTTTTTCTCAAAATGCATTATTATGAAAAGTAAGTATTGAAAAATCTTTAAAAAATAAAAGATGTGAGAGTCTTATGTTTTGGGCTCTTTTACTCCGGGTGAGTAAAAGAGCAGCAGTTTAAAACTGCAAACATAAAAAATAATAAAATTTGTTAATAGGCTGAAAGTTTTTTAATAAAAAACTAGTTCCCTTCTCTTTTTACTGTTGCAAAATATGAAGTAACTAAAATAGCACATGTTGCAATACCGATGTAAGCGATCATAATTATTGAATTTTTAATTAATTTAAATTTTGTTGCGAATTTTATAATGCAAATTTACGGCATTTTTTGTAATCCACAAACTCTCTCATATGATGTTTGTCACTGTTTTAGTTAGGTTTGAGGCTGTTTTAAGAATTGTTTACATTGAGTTTTTATGATAATTAAAGTGATTTAAACTTATTATTTGATTATTTAATTAATAAAAATATGTAAAATTGATAATTATTATGCATGGGGTGTTGGAGATTTGATAATTTAAAAATTATCAAAATAGTATGCCTTGCATTTAGAATTGTGTAATTTTTTAAAAAAGAGTTAATACAGAAAAGATAGAATTTAATATTACATTCTCTAAGGTAAAATTTGATCATTTATGCAGAAGAAACTTGTCCGTTTACTTTTTCCGGTATCTTTTTTAATGACTTCTGCGCCACAAATCGGGCAATTTTTCTGGTGATAAATCTGAAAATGTTTACTGAGGACATTGGCTTTTTTCCATTTTTTAAAATCGAAACCGTAATTTCTAGCTTCTGTGATAATTTCTTTTAATTTTTCCGGAGGTAAATTTCCAATCAGACTTTCAGGATGAATTCCCACTCTGAACAAAGCTTCATTTTTAATAATATTCCCAACGCCGGAGAATATATCCTGATTCATCAATGCATCACAGATCATCATTTTAGGAGCTGCTTTTAAAGTTTGCTCAGTTTTTTCAGGATTCCATTTCCTACTCATGATATCGGCTTCCCAATCGATTTTTAATAGAAAACTTTCATCAACGACTTTTACCACGCAGGTATAAAAATACATTCCGCCATCTTCGAAAGTCAGTCCTAACCGTAACGTGTCAATATCTTTTCTTTTATATAAACTACAAGAACCGAACATCATGAGATGAATTTTGAAAATAATCTTATCAAAAATTAGAAACGTTTGTTTTCCAAAAGTTTTGATCTCACGGAGGATTTCTCCCTCAATTTCGGAATTGTCAGGGACTTCACTTCCGCTAACTTCAATGACTTTTTCACCTACAAATTTTTGCAGATCTTCTTTCATAAGAACAATTGTTGGACCTTCAGGCATGACTTTGTTTTTTAAGAAAAATTCAAATATTGTTCCTTTAAAAATAAAATTTGAAGTAATTTTGGAAAATGATGAATTTGAATCAGATTTTTACCAGTCAGAGAACAGGTAATAATCCTAATACTATTGCTTCAAGAACAGATTTTCAGAGAGATTTTGACCGAATTATCTTTTCATCGGCATTCCGAAGACTGCAGAATAAGACGCAGGTTTTTCCGCTTCCGGGAAGTGTTTTTGTGCACAACCGTCTGACGCATTCTTTAGAAGTTTCGTCTGTGGGAAGAAGTTTGGGAAGTGTGATTGGAGAGTTTATTCATGATAATTTTAAGAATGATCTTAATGAAGATTCTAAAAGTTTTTACCTTCATAATTTAGGAAACGTAATTGCAGCGGCTTGTTTGTGTCACGATGTCGGAAATCCGGCTTTCGGGCATTCAGGTGAAGATGCGATTGCGAGTTATTTTGAAAGGAATGAAAATCAGATAAAATCTAAATTCTCAGAGAAAGAGTGGGCAGATCTTGTAAATTTTGAAGGAAATGCCAATGCAATCCGGGTACTTACTCACCAGCAACAGGGAAAAGATTTTGGTGGAACGCAGCTTACTTTTACTACTCTGGCAAGTATCGCAAAGTATCCGTGTGAAGCTGTTGCAAAAGAAAAAGGAATTATACACAGAAAGAAATTCGGTTTTTTCCAGAATGAAAAAGAGACTTTTCTTGAAATTGCAAAAGGAGTGAAGCTGCTTCAGGAAAATGATGAACCCTATATTTTTAAAAGACATCCTTTTGTCTGGCTTGTAGAAGCGGCAGATGATATTTGTTATAATATTATCGATATGGAAGATGCGCACCGTTTGGGAATCGTATCTACAGCAGACTGCAAGAATCTTTTCTTTGAACTGGTAAAATCGGAAACCGATGATATTAAAAGAGTTGATTCAAAACTGAATTCTATCGGTAATGAAAATGAGCAGATTTCTTATTTGAGAGCGAAAGTGATCAATGCATTAATTAATAAATCTGTTGAGCTTTATAGAAATAATTTTAATACGATTCTTGAAGGAAATTTAGATAAAGGACTTCTGGATATTTATAAGTCTGAAAATAACGCTTTGCAGGATATAGAATCTTTCTCTATAGAAAAAATTTATAATCACAGAGCAGTGGTGGAAATCGAAAATGCAGGCTACAATGTAATGTACGAATTGCTGGATCATTTCATTCCCTCAATTCTAAAGCATGGTGATGAAAGGAAATCTTATGATAAAAAAGCCTTGAAGCTTTTACCGCAGCAATTTGTGTATCAGAATGGAACCGATTATCAGAAAGTTTTGGGTGTGATCGACTTTGTTTCCGGAATGACGGATAATTATGCGACCGATCTTTACCGAAAAATCAAGGGAATTGATATCGGAATGACGGTGTAGGAAGTTGGGTAAGGAAGATGAAGGCTGAAAGCGGGAAGTTTTACAAGCGTTATAAACTTCAGACTTCCATCTTCAAACTTCCAGCAAATTAATTAAGTTAACTCATTCGCTTCTTCTATTAATGATTTCATTAAAGTTGAAGCTTTTTTATGCTTTAAAATTGGTGCAATCTGACCAGACCAAAAGAAAACCAGATCATTTTTCTGCTGTTCCAAGGCGGCTTTTCTCAATGCACCCATGAATGTTGTCTGTAAAGGAAAAGGCAAAGTTTTATCAGTTGCAGATAAGACGTTTCTTGTAATTTTAGTGGTAATTCCGCGTCCTAATCTTCCGGTATAAGCTCTGGATAGGGTGGTGGATTTTGCGGCATCGGAGAATAAAAATTCTTTGTGAATTGGTAAAGCTCCGGATTCTTCGGTTGCCAAAAATGCAGTTCCGATTTGTACAGCTTCAGCTCCTAAAGTGAATGCTCCGGCAATTCCACGACCGTTGGCAATTCCTCCGGCTGCAACAACTGGGATTTTCACTTTATCTTTAATTAATTGAATTAAAACGAAAGTTCCCGTTGTAGAAAGTTCAGATTTATCCAGAAAAGAAGGTCTGTGACCACCACTTTCAAAACCGGAAGCAACAATTACGTCAACTCCCAATTTTTCCAAAGCGATGGCTTCATCCAAAGTTGTGGCATTTCCAAAAACGATAGTTCCCTGTTTGTTAAGGTCTTCAATAATGTTTACATCTAAAAGTCCGAACATAAAACTGAAAACTTTAGGTTTAATATCAAAAACTACTTGCAGCTGGTTTTGAAATCTTGATTCAAAAGAGGGTGGAGGTGCCGGAATTTCGGTATTTAAAAAATCAAAATAAGGTTTGAAAGTTTCAACCGCTTTTTCGTATTGCTTTTTAGTGTGTTCTTCATCGATGATGTCGTGATCGCTCACCCAAAGATTAAGGTTATAAGGTTTGTCGGTTTTCGACTGTATTTCTTTATGAATATCATAAATTTCCTGAGGTGATAAAGTATAAGCTCCAAATCCGCCCAAACCGCCGAGATTGCTTACTGTTGTTGTCAGTTCAACCGTTGATAAACCTCCGCCAAAAGGACCTTGCATGATGGGATATTCAATGCCAAGTAATTCTGTAATTCTGTTTTTATTCCACATGATTTGATGATTTTGGTTAAGAAATTATAGTTATAAATTATCGTTTTAGTATTGATTATAAATTTCCTTATAAGGATTGTTGTAAGGAATACCAATTTTTAGGTTAGTAAGACAGATCTTCGATTTTATAATCACATATTTTTTGTAATTCAAAATTAACTTTTTCCAAATATTTTCTAGTTTAAAATATCAAATGATTTTTTAAATTAATTGTTAGTTAATCGATCGCAACAGAACTTATATTTATTTTTAGTATATTTAAACAAAACACAAATGTAAGGTGTTTTAAAAAATAAAAATTATTACGACACATTTAAAAAATTAAAATTTATGATCTATCTTGGTATTTTAGTCTTTTTCGGACTTATCACATTATTCGCTTCTTTTTTTACGGTAAAGCAAGAATCTGCTGCAGTGGTAGAAAGATTAGGCAAATTCTTAAAAGTAAGCCACGCCGGTTTGCATTTGAAAATTCCTTTTTTTGATCAGATTTCTAAGCGTCTGAATCTTAGAATTCAGCAATTAGACGTTATTATTGATACTAAAACTCTGGATAACGTATTCATTAAAATGAAAGTTTCTGTACAGTATCAGGTAATCAGAGAAAACGTAAAAGATGCTTATTATCGTTTGGAAAATCCTGAAAATCAGATCACTTCTTACGTATTTGATGTTGTAAGAGCGGAAGTTCCTAAAACAAAACTAGATGATGTATTCGTAAGAAAAGATGACATTGCAATTGCCGTAAAAAGTGAATTGCAGGAAGCAATGCAAAGTTACGGATATGATATCATTAAGGCTTTGGTAACCGATATTGATCCGGATGAACAGGTAAAACATGCGATGAACAGAATCAACGCTGCAGAACGTGAGAAAACTGCGGCTGAATACGAATCTGAAGCACAAAGAATCAGAATTGTAGCAGTTGCAAAAGCTGAAGCAGAATCTAAAAAATTACAGGGACAAGGTATTGCGGACCAAAGAAGGGAGATTGCAAAAGGCTTGGAAGAGTCTGTGAAAATGCTGAACGCTGCAAACATCAATGCGCAGGAAGCTTCTGCGCTGATTGTTGTGACACAACATTACGATACTTTGAATTCTATTGGAGCTAATAACAGAAGTAATTTGGTTTTACTGCCGAATTCTCCCACAGCAGCGAGTTCAATGCTGAATGATTTGGTTGTCTCAATGGCTGCAACGCAGAAAATGGATGAACTAAATACAGCTAATTATCCGAAGCCGCCGAAAGATTTTGGACAATCTGGACACTAAAATAAAAAACCTCTCAGAAATTCATACTGAGAGGTTTTTTTTATTTATTGGTTTTTGAAACCTGTTTTACTAAAGTGTATTTTATTGGAGAACCGTCCATCGGTGGATTTTCAATTTTTTCTGTTTTTACTTTTAAAACATATTCAAATCCCGGTTCGTACGTGAAGCCTTCGATATTGCTATAGAAATTCTCCCAACTGTCAGATTCTTTTTCTTTTACCTGAAGGCATTTCATGGGAGCAACTCCGGTGCAATCGACCGTTTGAGCTGCAATAATCATTGTTTTTTCATCTTTACCGGATTCACTCGGCATAGGTTTGCATTGAGATAAAATGAAAAAAGCTGAAGCTGCTAAACTTCCTTTTAAAAGCATTGCTATATTTTTCATACTGAATATTTTTAGTTTGAATTAAACTTCTGTTTTCCGATAAGAAGTTCAAAAAATAACCTGAAATCTGAAATTAAAGACCAGATTGGATATTTGAAAGTAGCTGGTTTATTCTTTTCAATGATGGCGTGACTTAACCATGCAAAACCGTATCCGAAGATCGGAACATACCATAAAAATCGTTCTTTACCCGAATAAATCACATAGCCAATTACAAAAAATACCAACAGCGTTCCAATAAAATGAAAAACTCGTGTTCCGATTTTGCTGTGCTCAGTAAGGTAAAACTGATAAAACTCGGCGAAGGTTTTTATTCTTTCAGACATGGCATTAAGATTTAGTTTAAATATCTCAAAGCAATAAATCAGCCATTTCAGAAAAAAACGAATCATATGATGACTCGTTTTTTATTTTTTTAAGCTTTACTGTTTCTAAGCTTACTGTTTTTTCTGCCATAAATAAAATAGAAAATCAAGCCTAAAACAAGCCAGATTCCGAACCAAGACCAGTTTTCGGTACTCATTCCTGTCAAAAGATAACAACAAGAAACCAATCCTAAAATCGGAATTAAAGACAATCTTTTAATGAAGGCTAAAAACGAAATAACCACACAAACTAAGTAAAAACTAATGACCGGAATGTTTGCGATAACATCTTTAAAAATGTCTGAAAAATAGGTCGGGAATAGGTAATTAACCAAGATCAAACTCAAAACGAAACCAATCGGGAAAATGAATTTTGAATTGATATAAGGGATTTTAAATTTTCCTTTTCTTTCCTCCATTTCTTCTTCACTTTGTGGCGAAAGCATCAAAACTCCACCGCAAACAAGTACAAATGCAAACAAAGTTCCGATACTGGTGAAGTCTAAAATTAAATTTTCATCGGTAAAAAATATGGGAAGCCCCACAACAATACCGGTAAGAATTGTTGCAAACCCCGGTGTTTTATATTTAGGATGAATTTCAGATAATTTTTTTGGCATCAAACCATCTCGGCTCATTGTCATCCAGATTCTTGGCTGTCCCATTTGGAAAACCAGTAAAACACTGGTCATCGCTACAACTGCAGAGATTGAAACGATGAAAAGCATCCATTTCACCCCTTTTAAAGCAAATATTTCTGCTAAAGGATCTGAAACTCCTAATTCTGTATAAGAAACCATTCCGGTAAGAACCAAGGCCAAAATAATATAAACAACGGTACAGATTACCAAAGAATAAATCATTCCTCTCGGTAAATCTTTCTGAGGATTTTTGGCTTCTTCCGCCAAAGTAGAAACAGCATCGAAACCAATATAGGCATAGAAAACTGCAGAAACTCCCGCCATAACACCTCCAAAACCATTCGGCATAAAAGGCGTCCAATTATCAATATCAACATACATAAAACCAACAATAATTACCAAAACAATTACAGCCAATTTGATGTAAACCATTAAATTACTCAAGTTTTTAGATTCTTTTGTTCCTCTGTAAACCAGATACGTAATCAAAACATTAATCATTAAAGCGGGTAAATCAAAAATCACTTTTAAACTTCCCAAAAGAGGTGAGTTTTTCCATGCTAAAAAACCTTCAGCATTTTGTAGAACTGTTGCCTTTTTTTGAAGAATAGCTGTCATGTTTTGCCCTTCTTTAAGGCTTTCTTTCACTTCATTTGAAGCTAAGTAATTTCCTAAAGCCGAATCTTTCACAAGAGTTGCTTTATTAGCGAGATAATCATTAATGCTTTGAACAAAAGCGGTATTGTTATCAAAAATTGAATGTGCAGATTTATAGTTTATCGTAAGCCATTCCGGTAAGTGGAGCCCGAATGTATCTAATAAATTGGTAAAATAACCACTCCAAGAAAAGGCGATGTAAATATTTCCGATAGAATATTCCATAATCAAAGCCCAACCAATAATCCACGCAAAAATTTCTCCGAAAGAAACATATGCATACGTATAAGCACTACCAGAAACGGGAACTCGTGATGCAAATTCTGCATAACACATTGCCGTAAATCCGCAGGCAACTGCACAAATAGCATACAAGAAAATAACACCCGGACCGCCGGAAAAACAGGCATTACCAATTGCACTGAAAATACCACCACCAATAATGGCAGCAATACCAAAAAAAGTTAAATCTTTTACGCTTAAAACCTTTTTCAAAGAATGGATTTCACCATTATTCTCATCCAAAGTTGTAGAACTCAATGGTTTCCTTCTAAAAAGTTGATTCATGAAATATGATATATAAGTTGAAAAAAACAAATGTAATTATTTCTGTTAAATAATTAATATTTTCTTAACCCGTAGTGCATTATAAAAAAAGTTATTCATGTTACAAAAATTTGTAAATTGTATTGACTACCAATCAAATACATTCATGAATAACCTAGATGCAATTTACGATTTTATTCTCACAAAATTGAGAG